>PMBG01000002.1 GCA_003153755.1 Chloroflexota bacterium
GAATTACTGTCAATCGAGGGCGGCCATGACGGATACACCACCGTTGGACGAAGGCGCTGGACGCGGACGGGCGAATGGCGACAGGGGATAGTAACCGTGGGCCGGCAGGACGGGCGCGTCGATGGCCGCGGATGAGACCGCGAGGTGCCGGTGGGCGTGCCGGGCGGGGCGAAGGCCCGCAGAGGGGCCGTGGAAGCGAGGGTGCGGCGGCGGCGGGGAAGCCCGGAGGAGCCTTCGCCGGCAAAGCAAGGCGGAGACCGGCGCGGTGGCGACGGCCTTGGAACCGACCAGGAGAATCGCGGCCATCAGTTTCACTAGGAGGAATCGAGATAGGGCACGGCGCAACGGAGAAACCGAAAAGGGGTCAAACTTTGCGGGCGTGTTGCCCAAATCGTCTAGATAATTGAACATTCGGAGTAGCGGTTGGTCTGACGTCGGCAAGATGATGGGACGTCACGAGGGGCAGAAGGAGTTGTTCAGTTACGAGGTGAACTTGGACCGGCGTGTGCGAGCGGATCACCCGCTGCGGGCCATCCGGGCGGCGGTCGACTTCAGGTTCGTGCGCCAAGAAGTGGCCGACTGCTACGGCTACAATGGCAACGAGTCTATCGACCCGGAGGTAGTCCTCAAGCTGATGTTCCTGCTCTTCTTCGACAACGTGAAGAGCGAGCGGGAGCTGATGAGGATGTTGCCGGAGCGGCTGGACTACCTTTGGTTTCTGGGGTTCGGGCTCGACGACGAGATTCCCGATCACAGCGTGCTTTCCAAGGCCCGAGCGCGTTGGGGGCAAGCCGTGTTCGAGTCACTGTTTGTCCGCACGGTGCAGCAGTGCGTTCGGGCGGGGCTGGTGGACGGCACCAAACTATACCTGGACGCCAGTCTGGTGGATGCCCACGCCAGCCGTGACTCGGTGGTCAAGACCTCCCCCGAGTTGATCGCCGCGCTGAAACGCGCCTACCAAGTCGAGGAGCGCAAATTGGAGCGGGCGGTTGCGGGGACGCCGTCCTATGAGCCAGTCAATCAAAACCTGGTGAGCACGACGGATCCGGATGCACCCAGCGTGCGCCAGAAGCAACAGGGCGAGACGCGACCTCGCTACAAGCATCATCGTGCCGTCGATGATCGCTGCGGTGTCATCACCGCGGTCATCACCACTCCCGGTGACGTGGCCGAACCGGCGCGTGCCGAGGCGCTGGTCGAGCAGCACGAGCGGCTCACGGAGCAGGCCGTGCGCACGGTGGTCGGCGATCAGCAGTACGGCACGATCGACAACCATCGCCGTTTCCAGCAGCGCGGCATCTGCACGCACCTGAAGATCACCCCGGGCCGGCCGCGTCCGGCCGACCGATTCGCTCCGGAACAGTTTTGTTACGATGCCGGCAGCGACCGCTACCGTTGCCCGGCTGGACAATGGCTGTACTCGCGCCGGTACAATGCGCAGCGTCAGTCGACTGAATACCTCCCCCGCAAAGGCGTGTGTCTGGCCTGCGCCTTGCGGAACCATTGTACGACCTCGCCACAGGGCCGGGCCATCTCGCGGCACCGCGAGCACGACCTGGTCCTGCGCGCCCGCGCCCAAGCCACCAGCCCTGCGGCGTGGCGCGATTACGGGCGGCGGCGCCATCTGATGGAGGGCAGTTTCGCGCAAGCGGCCAATCTCCACCATTTCAAGAAGGCTCGCTGGCGGCGGCTCTGGCGTCAGCAGATCCAGGATTGGCTCATTGCAGCATGTCAAAATATCAAGCTGCTCGCCTGCCAGACCCGAGGGGACCGGCTGGCCGGTTTTCAACTTGGAACGCAGTTCCGTTTGGCTCTCGGCACGGCGTCCACACTCATGCAGCGTTGCGCAGCCTCATTTCGCGTACCGAGCCTTGGTCTCCCCAAGCTGGCGCTCGACTGACCCTTTCGGCAACACGCCCTTGCACTTTGCACATGCCCTACGCGAGCCGTCTCGCGCTGGCGCCCTGCCGCGATCTGCGCCTGGGAATTCCGCCCCCGCCATCGTCGCTGCCGCGCGTGAATCCATCCGGCGACTACCAACCTGGCCGGCCGCTGGCCGGTTCCCTCCGACCGCCGATGTAACCCATTAGGTTACAAACGACGATCCCCCGAGCATCGGCAGTCACGATGGAGCGGGCAAAGAAGGTCAGGCTTTTTGATCTGGAGGGGGCAACCTCAAGCTGACCCCGTTCGCCTTCCGCCATGCGATTGCCGCGGTCCCCGACGGCCGCCGAAGAAAGGACGATTTTGAATCTCAAGAGCTTGGTGGGCGGGACCCGTAAGAGGATTGCTTGGGCGGCTCTCTTTCGCATCATGCCGCCACGATGAGAGCGAATCGCGGGAGGGCCGGACGGCGGTGGCTGGCAGGAGCGGCGGCGGTGGGGCCCGGGGCCGCAGCGGTCGCCGGGGCGGTGGGACCGCCCGAGCCGGCGGCCCCGCCGCCGCTGATTCCGGTGGAGGACTTTGCCCGGGCGCCCCAATACCTCGATATGCAGCTGTCGCCCGACGGCACTTGCATCGCCTTCCGGACATTCCAGAACGAGAGCTCCGGCCTGGG
>PMBG01000172.1 GCA_003153755.1 Chloroflexota bacterium
CGCGCCGGCCGCGCCCGCCGCGCCGAGTCGAGCGGACCTATGCGCCTCGGGCCAGGACTGCCGGTCTGACTTCGGCTCGCTCGTCGCGCCCGTGGCCGTGGGTGCCGAGCTGCTCGCGGACCAGGTCCAGGAAGTGGTGCAGCCGGAACGGCTTGAGGATCAGCCCGTTGGCGCCGGCGTTATGGGCCGCGACTTCGTCGGGCGACTGGCCGGTGAGGATCAGGATGCGCATCGACTGCAGCATCGCGTTGCGCCGGAGGTCGGCGGTGAGCTGGTACCCGTCACGGTCGGGGAGGCCGACATCCACGATCGCCAGGCACGGGCGATGCTGGAGGGCCAGGGCCTCGCCTTCGGCCGCGGTGTGGGCGGTCAGGAGGTGGACCCGCAAGCCGCGCAGTGCCGCTTCGAGGGCTCCGTGCACGTATTCGTCGTCGTCGACGATGAGCACAGCGGGAGTCCTGTTCGAAGCGGGGTGGAGGGGAGTTGGAGCAGCCATGCAACCCGAGACTAGCCCACGGGTAGGTAAGCTGGCATGCGGAGTTTGTATGGTATTTCCCAGTACCCACAGGCTCGANNTCCCCTACGTCATGGCTTCCGGTAGAAAGTAAGCCCCGATGGGACCAGGCCAACGGCCCGGACATTCGGGATCGACTCGGTCGCCCCTAGAAAGAGGACTCCGCCCGGTTTCAGCGAGTCGCCAAACCGCTTGTAAAGTTCCGTCTTCGCCTGCTCAGTGAAGTAGATGACCACGTTACGGCAGCAGATGATGTCGAACGGCTTCTCGTACGGATCTTTCAACAGATCGTGGCGACGCCAGCTGATGAGCGCCTGAAGTTCGGGCTTTGCTTCCCAGTTCGCTCCCACCTGGCGGAAGAAGCGCGCTCGCCGCGCTGGCGAGACTCCGGCCATCTGCTGTTCGGTGTAGGTGGCCTTCCTGGCGCGTGCCAGGGTCGTGTCGTCGAGATCGGTTCCGAGAATGCTGATCGGCTTGGACGGGGCGATCTCGCGGGCGAGCATCGCGATCGTGAGTGGCTCGTAGCCGAGCGAGCAGCCGGCGCTCCACACTCGAACCGAAAGCTGCTGTAGCAGAGCCGGACGCAGGAACTGGGTAGCCATCGCCTCCCAGGCCTCCGGGTTTCGGAAGAACTCACTCACGTTGATGGTGAGCATGTCCAGGAAGGCCTGGCGCAGGTCGGCATCCTGCTTGCACCTGGCCACGAGGGCGTCCGGGGAGGCCAGGCCCTTGGCCGTGGCGAAACCGTTCACGCGGCGCCAGACCTGTGCGGGCTTGTACTGGGTGAGGTCGATGCCGAGCAGGCTGCGCACGTCGCGCGCCATCCGGTCGTATCCCACCGTGTCGAGCTCCGGCACTGGCGCGAAGATGGTCGGAGCGATCGGTCTGCTGGGACGAGGTGGGGTCTCCATCAGGGTAGTTATCGGCGGCGAGGGGCCCGAGTTGACCTGTGGCGGCCGCTGATTTGACCGGTCCGCATACCTCAATCTAAGGGGTTAGGAGTCTCAAGGGGGGTTACTGGAGTCCGACACCTCAAGAGTCAACTCCTTGTTCCGGATGGCACATGCAGGCCCAACCGCTTCTTACTCCGGCGCCGCCAGGATTCGAGCCCGTGCCCGCTCGGATCCTGACTGAGATCGACACGCTGCCCTGCGACCTGTACATCTTCCGCGGTCCCAGGCCAATCCTCTACGCCTCATGCGGCGGCGACCTCGAGAGGGTGCTGGACCGGGCACGGCGAGGCATGTCGTTCATGGTCCGCGAGATCGACAGCGAGCTGCTGCGGGGCGCTCTGGCCGCCGCCCTGCCGAAGGTGATGGCGAACAACGCCATGACCGCGGTGGAGCGAAGCAAGACCGCCTACTCGATCTCGGCCAAAGTCCTGACGCCGATCTTCACCCGCGAGAGCGCGCTGGACCGCGAGGGGATTGTGCTCACCCACAAGGCGATCGACGCGATCACGACTCATCTTCTCGAAGACGAGGAAATGGTCTGGGCAATGGTCGCGACCATGCAGAAACACCCGTCGGTGCACACGCATGCAATCAACACGGCCGTGTACGGGATCGTACTGGCGCGCTTTGCCAGGTTCGGCCCGCCGGACGTGATCCGCGACGTCGCGCGGGCGGGTCTGCTCCACGACATAGGCAAGAACCGGGTCTCCAAAGCGATACTGGACAAGCCCTCGCACCTGGACTCCGGCGAGTGGATGGAGATGCGGCTGCACGTCAAGGCCGGCCACGACATGGTGGTCCGGGCGCTCGGATACCAGCCGTCCTATGCCCACATGATCGCCGAGCATCACGAACGCTGCGACGGTTCGGGCTATCCGGCCGGACGCATCGCCACGGGTATCGCGCTGGATTCGCAGCTCGTGGGGATCGTGGACGCGTTCGACGCGCTGACCACGCGGCGGCCGTATCGCGCTCCGGTTTCGGCCTTCGACGCGCTCCACATCATGCGCGTGGGGATGCGCGGGCAGTTCAGCGACGAGCTCCTGCGGGAGTTCATCAAGCTGCTCGGCGGCTTCAACGCGATGACCGCGAAGATGGAAGGCGCGGACCTGGCGAGGGTCATGGGGGCCGCGGGGTAGCTATCCAAGCACCGAATCCGCGGCGGCTTTGAACCTCAGCCAGTCGGCGCGTCCCGCGTTCAACGCGTGCTCGCCGGCGGCGGTGAGGGCGTAGTAGCGCCG
>PMBG01000075.1 GCA_003153755.1 Chloroflexota bacterium
ATCCAGTCGGCCTCGCGGAGCGTGTCGAGCCTCTCGGCAGTGACTTCTCCGATGATCCGGATGGCCAGGCCCGGACCCGGGAATGGCTGGCGCTGGACCATCGAATCGGGAAGGCCCATCTCCGTGCCGACGGCGCGGACCTCATCCTTGAAGAGGTAACGGAGGGGCTCGATGAGCTGGAAGGTGATGTCGTCCGGCAGGCCGCCGACGTTGTGGTGTGTCTTGATCTTCGCAGCGGCCTTTTCCTTCACGGACGTCGCCGACTCGATCACGTCCGGGTACAGCGTGCCCTGAGTCAGGAAGTCGATCTGACCGAGCTTCGCGGCCTCCTCCTCGAAGACGCGGATGAATTCGTTGCCGATGATGTGGCGCTTCCGCTCGGGATCCACAACGCCTTCGAGCTTGCGAAGGAAGCGCTCCCGCGCGTTGACGACGATCACTCGGACGCCGAGCTGCTCGAACGCCTTCGCCAGCAGTTCGGTCTCGTTCTTGCGCATCATGCCGTGGTCCACGTGGACGCAGATCAGGCGGTCGCCCACCGCCCGGTGGACGAGCGTCGCGGCAACCGCCGAGTCAACGCCGCCGGAGAGTGCGCAAAGTACCCGGCCGTCGGTGCCGGTCGCGCGACTGTGCTCGTCGACGCGGCGCCTGATCTCCTCGACCGTGGATGCGACGAAGTTTGCAGGGGTCCAGGTGGGCCGCGCGCCGGCGATGCCGAGCACGAAGTTGCGCAGGATGTGCCGGCCGTTGGGCGTATGGACGACTTCCGGGTGGAATTGGAGGCCGTGCAGGGCGCGTATTGGGTCGGAGATGGCGGCGTGCGGCGTGGATGTCGTCTGGGCGCTGGAGTGGAAGCCGTCCGGCAGCCGGCGAAGCGAGTCACCGTGGCTCATCCAGACCAACTGCTCGGCATCGAGGCCGGCGAAAAGCCGGTCGCCGCTCGTGACCGAAACGACTGCCGGCCCGAACTCCTTTCGCTCGAAGGAGACGACCTCGCCGCCGAGCGCCTCGGCCATGAGGTGCATGCCGTAACAGATGCCGAGGATTGGCACGCCGGACGACCAGATGGCCGGGTCCGGGTGGGGCGCGCCTTCTTCGTAGACGCTCGCCGGGCCACCGGACAGGATCACGGCCTTCGGCTTTCGCGCCGCGATCTTCTCCCAGGAGGTGTCGAAGGGCAGCAACTCGGAGTAGACGTTCAACTCGCGAACGCGGCGCGCGATGAGCTGGCTGTACTGGCTGCCGAAGTCCAGGACGACAACTTCGTCCGCCTTGATCGGCGGTTCGTCCAATGTTACGGGCCCAGGCCCGCCGTCCGCCGTTGTCTGCTCCGCCGCCCGATCCGTTCGCCCGTCAGTCAATGCCAGCCTCCCGATGCTATCGGCGGATTCTACCGGGGCCGGAGGGTCGGCGGAGGCACGTCGCGATGGGTCGGGTTGCCGGCGAGGATCTGGCCTGGTTACCGCCGTGCGGCGGAGACGGTCGCCGGCCGGGTTACTGCCCCGGCACTCGATGGAGCGGCATTCCGCGCCCGTCCGCCGAGATGGTCAGGGTGTCGCCGGCGGTCGCATCGCGCGTGACCCATGCGTCGGCGGTCTGATCGCGGCCCGTCGCGTTGGAGTGCAGCTTGCCGTCCGAGCCGATGGACCAGGTGCCGCGTTGCTGCCGGCCGCCCGGAATCGTTGCGACCATCGTCCCGTCGGGCATGAATGTCATCGACATTGGGCCCATCGACCAGCTGCCCAGGATTGCCTGCGCCAGCGGCCGCGGGTCGAGTTGATTGGGCGGCGGCGGCACCGCGGCTCGAACCAGCGTGTCCTCCATCGAGTGCTGGAGCGCCGCGCCCTCCGCCCTGGCTTCGTTGATGGCTTCCCTGTCGTGCGAGCGGTATGCGGCGGCCATCGCTCCGATCAGCTGTGTGGCCGTTTCGGGGGACGGAAAGGGTCCGACGGCGGCGCCGGCTGGCGCAGTGGGGCCGGTCTTGGGAGCGAACGGCCCCGAAATCGGCATGAAGTTGTCCGCGGCAAGCGCGGCAGGCGCGGCAGGCGCGGCAGGCGCAGCAGGCGCGGCAGGCGTCACAGCCGCGGCAGGCAGGGCGGGGGCGCCGGTCGGGGCCCCGGGAGCCGCGGTCGGTACGAAGGTCCCTGCGGTGGGCAGGATGGCTCGTATGGTCGCCGGCCGATCCGGCAGCCGCTCCAGGTTCACCACCTTGTGGCTCCGCGGCAGGTAGTACATGCGGACCCAGCCGGCGTCCGGCGCGGCGTCATATGTGAGGCTCCCCACCTCCCAGTCCCGGCCCCCGACCTCCAGGTAGTGAGTGGTGTAGCTGTTGTGCTCGCCGTGATACGTACGGGTGTGCTTGCCGATCGCGCCCTCGACTGACTGCACGGTGCCGGTCCGCAGGTCGCGCGTCAGCGAGTCCGTGACGAACAGACCCAGGAACAGGGCCAAAATCGCGGCCGCCGCGAAACCGGCACCGAACGCCTGACGTTCCCAGGGTGGGTCAACCTTGCCGTTCGACACGAACACGAGCGCCGAGATTACGGTCAGGATCAGCGCGAGCATCACGCGCTCTTTGCGAACCCCGCGCTCCAGGTCGCGATACGCGCCGCGCTGGTCGCGGGTAAGACGGCCGGCCCGATTCGAATCGAGGTCGGCTGCCGGGAACGGTTCGAACGTGGTTTGCGCCATGGCTTCGCCTCCGACCGGACGCTAGCCCGACCCGCGGCCGGTTGCAAAGATCCGTGCAACGGACTCGCCAGGTGCGCCGGGCGTGCCGCGGCGTGCCGCGCCCGAGTGCGCCGAAGCGCGCCCGAGTGCGCCGGAGCGTGGCCGCGCCCGAGTGCGCCGGAGCGCGGCCGCGAGTCCCTGCGGCCGCGAGTCCCTGCGGCCGCGTTTCCACCGGCCGCGTTTCCACCTGATGACGGCCCAGCGAACACGATGCGGAGATGCTGGCGGCGAGCGCCGGTCCTCAAGGCATCCATGGGTCAGCAATCCTCTCTACGACGTCCCGGCAGATCATCGTGAGGAAACGGTCGGCTCCGGCACGTCGGAATCGGCCTTTCGGCGCGCCCGGACTCTCATCTGCCCGCCGGGTCTCCGCCTCGTGTTCGTGCCACCGTCGTTGAGCAGAAACCAGATCCCGCGTAGGTCGCCGTGTGGTCGATCCAGCCACCTGCGAACCTGGACCGTTCGTGCGGGCAGGGCGGCATCGAAGACGGAACCGGACCGATGCACCGCATTCCGGGCCCAGGTCTCATCCGGCACCACGAGGACGCTCGCGGCATGCACGGGCATCCACCCCTCGAGTGCGGCAATTTCTGGCGCGCGTCGCCGCTTTCGATCCATCGTCGCGAGTACGTCCTGCAGATCCGGCAACTTCGTCTTGCACTCGACGCACAGCAATGCAGCCGTGACCGGCTGCCACGCGAACACGTCGATCGAACCGCGCTCGCCGTAGATGCTGAACGTGTGCTCCGGCCGAACGGTCCAGCCGGCCGCCGACAGGCGCCGAACGACGGCCCCGACCAGCTCTGCGTGCGCCCGGTCGAGCAGCCGCGCCGTTTCTGCTCCTCGCCATCGTGCCGCGAGCGTCACAGATATTCCCAGGACGGTCGCAACCCGGCGGACCGTGTGGAGCGCCGTCTCCCCCGCGTGTCCGCGCTCGATCGACGATACGATCGTACGACCCAGGCCGGCGGCGGCCGCCAGCTGCTCCTGAGTCAGACCGCGCCGCAACCTGACGGCCCTCATTACCGAGCCGAACTGAGCGTCGTCCATGGGCGCAGAGGCTAGATCCGGCCGCTTATCAGCGACTTATCCGGCCGGTGCGGTACCGCCCGAGATCACATTCTCGATCAGCCGTGTGTCCGGCTCTCGGTACGGGCGACGTCGCCGAAGCGACGCCACTCCTGCCCCTCAGTCGTCCAGGTTGGGCGCCAGCCAGCGCTCCGCTTCCGCGATCGGCCAGCTCTTGCGCCGCGCGTAGTCCTCCAGCTGGTCGCGTCCGATCCGACCCAGGCCGAAGTACTGCGCCTCCGGGCGCCAGAAGTAGAAGCCGCTGACCGACGCCGGCGGGAGCATCGCGAACGACTCGGTGAGGCTGATCCCCGCGCGAGCCTCGGCGTCGAGCAGCGCGAAGAGAGTGGCCTTCTCCGTATGGTCCGGGCACGCCGGGTATCCCGGCGCCGGTCTGATGCCTTGATACTCCTCGCCGATTATCTGGGCGTTATCCAATGCTTCACCGGGCGCGTATCCCCACAGGTCGCGGCGGACCTCGGAGTGGACACGCTCGGCCATGGCCTCGGCCAGGCGATCCGCTAGGGCCTTGACCATGATCGCGCGGTAGTCGTCGTTTGCGGCCTCGTACGAGGCGACGAGCTCGGCGGCACCGAGTCCCGCGGTGACTGCGAACGCGCCCAGGTAGTCCGGCACGTCCAGCGATCGGGGCGCCACGAAATCGGCCAGGGCAACGTTCGGGCGGCCCGGCGGCTTCTCCATCTGCTGGCGCAGCGTGTGGACGACCGCCAGGACATCGGCGCGGCTCTCGTCGCCGTAAACCTCGATGTCGTCGCCGACCGAGTTCGCCGGCCAGATGCCCACGACCGCACTGGTCCGGATCAGCCTCTCGCTCACGATCCGGTCCAGCAGCCGCCGCCCGTCCTCGAACACCTTCCGCGCCGCGTCTCCGACGCGTGCGTCCCCGAGGATCGCCGGATAGGCGCCCTTCAGCTCCCAGGCCGCGAAGAACGGCGCCCAATCGATCCAGTCCACGAGCGTCGCAAGCTCCACCTCGAAATCGCGCACGCCCACCAGGCGCGGGCGCGTGGCCGCCAGACTGAAGTCGACCCTGGTTCGGTTGGCGCGCGCCGCCTCGAGTGAGACGCGCGTCACGCGCTCACGCCTGCCGGCCCGCTCCACACGAGTGGTCTCCTGATCGGCGCGGACACCCGCCGCGTATGCCGCCGCACCATCGCCCAGCAGCTCCGAGACGACGCCCACGCCACGCGACGCGTCCGCGACATGAATCACCGGCGACGAGTACCGCGGCGCGATCTTGACGGCCGTATGCGCCCGCGACGTCGTGGCGCCGCCGATGAGGAGCGGCAGCGTGAAGCCCTCGCGCTCGAGCTCGCCGGCCACGTGCGCCATCTCCTCGAGCGACGGCGTGATGAGCCCCGACAGCCCGATCACGTCCACCTTCTGAGCCCGGGCCTCCTCGAGGATTCGGGCGGCCGGCACCATGACCCCGAGATCGATGACCTCGTAGTTGTTGCACTGCAG
>PMBG01000171.1:0-152 GCA_003153755.1 Chloroflexota bacterium
CCTTCCGGCGTGGACTTCAGCAGGATGGGCGTTTCGATCTCTACGAAGCCGGCGCGGTTATGGACGTCTCGCACGGCCTTGACGAGCGCCGAGCGCAGGAGCAAGCGGTCAAGGAGCGGCCTGCGACGGATGTCCAGGTAGCGGTAGCGCAG
>PMBG01000171.1:185-8354 GCA_003153755.1 Chloroflexota bacterium
GGCCGGGCCTTGCTGGCCGCGGCGTGGGCGACCGGCGACTCATCGAGGTCCACCACGACCTGCGTGAGGCCGTAGCGATCGCGCAGATCCAGGAAGATGAGGTGCCCGTGGTCGCGGCGGCGGTGCACCCAGCCGGCCACGTGCACGGTCCGTCCCGCGTCTGCTGCGCGCAATTCGCCGCAAGTGACGTCGCGGAAGGGCGTTGCGAGGCCGAAGGCGGCCTCGTAGGAGCGGGATGTCTCGGTGGGCTCACTCATATGCCGCAATCGTACCGGAAACCGACCGTCGTACGGCCGAAACCGGCGGCTAACTCCGACTCGGCAGGTCGAACGTGTCGCAGGTGCCGGCGATCGAGGGGTTGAGCCATCGGAAGCTCGCCGTCAGCGCCTCGGCCCGGGCCAGCTGCGCCGGGTCATCGGTGGTGACGGAGACGAAGATGTTGTTGTTCTGCCCGAACTCGTTGCCGGGGATCCGGATCTCCCAGGTAATGGGAGGTCCCGGCAACCTCCGAACCGCAAGGCTGCCGAACGTCTCGTTGGCTTTGTTTTCTCCCGAACAGGGCACAAACGGTCCGCCCCACCATCTGTACACCTTCACGAGAACCTGGCCGGGCGCCGCCACGATCGAATCGGAGCAGCTACCCGCGGCGCCCTTCCGGCAACCCTCACCCGTCCATGTGGCGTCACCGAGCACGGCCAGGACATACTCGACCTGGAAGTCGTACCCGGCGGACCGGACCGGCCAGTCGGCCGGGTAGTCGAACGAGAACTCCCCGTTGTCGAAGTGACCGGGGGTCCCGGGCAGAGTCGGCGCCGCCGTGGCCGCAGCGGCGGTTGAAGCCGAAGGTGCCGGCGCCGTGGCGGTCGGTGCGGGGCCGCCGCAGCCCGTGGCCACGCAGGCCGCTATATCCATCGCAGTCACGGCACGCCTGGTGTGAAGCATCGGATTACCCCCGGAACGCGAGTCTGGCCGACTCCCCTACTCTACGCCGCAGGCCGCGCAACGGATCAGCGGAACGTTGCGGCCGCTACCCGTGGTGGTGGCTCCTGGCCGCGCGCGCCAGGTCCTTCGCCAGTTCGCCGATCGGAACCAGCCGCTGAGTGCCCGCCTCCAGATCCTTCAGCTGGACGTGGCCGTCGGCGAGCTCGTCGCCCAGGATCACGGCGAAGTGGGCGTGCTCCTTTGCCGCGGATTCCAGCTGGCGGCTGAGCTTTCGCGGCGAGAGCTCGGCGCGGACGGCCAGGCCCTCGGCGCGGAGCTGCGATGCCACCTTGAGCCGTGCGGTCGTGTCGGCCGGATCCGCGCCGACGATCACGGCGAGCGGCGTGGTCTCTTTCGTGGCCGCCGCGCCCGAATCATCGAGCGCCAGCAGCACTCGATCCAGGCCCAGCGCGAACCCGAGACCGGGCGTCGCGCGGCCTCCGAGCAGTTCCACGAGGCCGTCGTAGCGGCCGCCGCCGCCCAGCGCCTGCTGCTGCCCTTCGGCCCCACTTCGGTAGTATTCGAACGCCGTCCGGGCGTAGTAGTCCAGGCCGCGGACGAGAGTGGGCTCCAGCCGGTACGGCACCGCCAGGGCGTCCAGGTGTGCGCGCACGGACGCGAAGTGCGTCTCACACGCCTCGCAAAGGCATTGCGAGATCTTCGGCGCGGCCGCGATCAGGGCCGCCATGTCCGGATCCTTCGAGTCGAGCAGGCGAAGCGGATTCGTCTCCAGGCGCCGCCGCTCCAGTTCGGGCAGCTGGGCCGAGTGCCGCCCGAAGTACGCCTTGAGCGTCTCGAGATACGCCGGCCGGCATGCCGCGTCGCCGATCGAGTTGAGCAGCACCTGCACGTTCGGGACGCCGGCTTCCGCGTAGAAGCGCCAGCCGAGTTCGATCATCTCCGCGTCTACCGCCGGGCCCGGATCGCCGATCGCCTCGCAGTCCCATTGGTAGAACTGGCGGTAGCGGCCGGCCTGGGGGCGGTCGTAGCGGAACATGGGGCCGGCGAGGGTCAGCTTCACGGGCTGCGGCCACGTCTGCATCCCCGCCTGAACGTAGGCGCGGACGATCCCGGCGGTCGCCTCCGGACGAAGCGCCCACGACTCCGACTCCTCGGTGCGCGGCGCCAGCCGGAACAGCTCCTTCTCGACGACGTCCGTGACTTCGCCGATTCCACGTTCGAAGACGGCGGTCTGTTCGAAGAGAGGCGTCTCGATCTCGCGGTATCCGTATCGGGCCGCAAGTGACCGGGCGATCGCCTCGAGACGGCTGAGGCCGGCACGAGTTTCGGGCAGCAGGTCGCGGGTGCCCCGTGGGGCGCGGAATGAAGGCATGCGGGAAGTCTAGCGACTGAGCGGGTCTGGAATCGAAAGCGGCGGGCCCGGAGGCTCGCCGCTCTGCGATCGATTCGAGGCGGAGTTATGCGACGACGTTCCCCGAGTCTTCGCGGAGGGCCGAGCCAAGGCAGGAGAAGAAGCGGCGGACGGACATCACGATCGACCGGCGGGAGACGCCGCCCTCGACGGAGATGTAGTAGTCGAAGAAGAACTTCCCGTTGGACGAGACCGACGCGCGGACCATCTTGACCTGGTCGTTGACGCGGTTGATGTACGCGAGCTTGTCTGCCTGCGAAGCGTTGGGCTGGCAGCCGAAGATCGCGTAGACGGAGATCAGCCGGCCGTCCTGATCCGGGCGCAGGTAGCAGCGGTAGTTGTCCTTGACGATCACGTCCCCGTCGGTGTCCACCGACGTTTCCATGTATGCGTCCTCGAACAGCTTCTTCAGCACATCCGAGTTGATAGCTTCCGGAAGGATCATATCGTCTGACACAGGAACTTCCCTTTCGACCGGCTCTCCACCGGGGCTCGACTTCCCCAAGCGGCTACCCACGTGACGGATATGCGACCGTGCCCCCGGACTATACCGGACCGGTGCCTTTGCAGTTTGGCCCGGTGACCACTTCCGGTGACGGGCTAGTTCATATCCCGCTGGACGGAGATCACGTCCTTCAAACGTTCCAGCCGGCTCATCACCTTGGCGAGTTGCGCAACAGACGCCACTTCCAGGGTCGCTCGGACCGTTGCCGTCCGGTCGGGAGTGACGGCCACGTTCGCGGCCAGGATGTTGACCTTGCTCTCGGCGACGATCTGGCTTATGTCGGACAGGAGCCCCGTCCGGTCGTACGCCTCCAGGCGAATCGAGATCGGGTACGTCTGCTGCGCGGCCGACTCCCATTCGACGTCGATCAGGCGCGCAGTCTCGCGCTCTCCCATGACGGTCTGGCAGCTGCGGAGATGAACGGTGATGCCCTTGCCGCGCGTGATGAACCCGATGATCGGGTCGCCGGGGATCGGGTGGCAGCACTTGCCGAACCGGACCAGCAGGTCCCCTACCCCCTTGACCTGCACTCCGCCCTGACGTGACGGGCTCGGCGGCGGCGCCGTGGGCGGAAGCGCCAGCTGCGCATCGTCCACCACTCCCAGCCGCGTGACCACCTGCTGTGCGCCCACCGCCCCGTACCCGACGGCGGCGAAGAAGTCGTCGAGCGTCTCGTACTTGTAGATGCGGGCGATCTCCAGCATCCGGTCCTGGCCTACCGCGCCCATAGACGTCCGGGCCAGGCGCTTGAGCTCGCGGTCGATCGATTCCTTGCCGTGTGTGATGTTCTCGTCGCGTTCCTGGCGTTTGAACCACTGGCGGATCTTCTCCCGCGCGTGGCTCGTGCGGACCACGTTCAGCCAGTCGCGTGACGGGCCGTGCTCGCTCTTGGTGGTCACGATTTCGACGATGTCGCCGTTCTTGAGCTTGTAGTCGAGCGGCACGAGGCGGTTGTTCGCCTTGGCGCCGATACACCGATGGCCCACGTCGGTGTGGATCAGGTAGGCGAAATCAAGCGGCGTGGCACCGGCGGGCAGATCCTTGACCTCGCCCTTCGGCGTGAAGACGAACACCTGGTCCTGGAAGACGTCAAGCTTGACCCCTTCGACGAACTCGGTCGCGTCGCTGGCGTCCCGCTGCCAGTCCATGACCTGCCGGAGCCAGGCGAGCTTCTGGTCGTACTCGCGATCGGACCGTGAGCCCTCCTTGTAGCGCCAGTGAGCCGCGATTCCCACCTCGCTCACCTGGTGCATCGTCTGAGTCCGGATCTGTATCTCCAGCGGATTCCCGTCCAGGGCGATGACGGCGGTGTGCAGGCTCTGGTACAGGTTTGGCTTGGGGACTGCGATGTAGTCGTCGAACTGCCCGGGGATCGGGCGCCACATCGAGTGGACTACGCCCAACGCCGCGTAGCAGTCCTTGATCTCTTCCACCAGAACACGGATCGCGTAGACGTCGTAGATCTCATCGATGTCCGTGCCCTTGCGCTGCATCTTCTTCCAGATGCTGTACAGATGCTTGGGTCGTCCCGAAAGTTCGGCCTTGATGCCGGCCTTCTCGAGTTCCGGACGCAGCGCCTCCATGGACCGACGGATGAAGGCCTCGCGCTGCTTGCGCCGCGTGTCCAGCATGCGCGCGAGCTCTCTGTACGCGTCCGGCTCCAGCGTCTTGAACGCCAGGTCCTCGAGCTCCCACTTGACGCCCCAGATGCCCAGACGCTCGGCCAGCGGCGCGTAGATCTCGAGAGTCTGCCTGGCGATGCGGCCCTGCTTGTCCGACGGAAGCGCATACAGGGTGCGCATGTTGTGCAGGCGATCGGCGAGCTTGATCAAGACGACCCGAATGTCGTCGGCCATGGCGAGGAACATCTTTCGGATGTTCTCGGCCTGCTGCTCCTCGTGGCTCCGGGTGCTGAACTTGGACAGCTTCGTGACGCCGTCGACGAGTTGCGCCACCTCGGCCCCGAACGCCTCCTCGACGTCGGCCAGAGTGAAGTCCGTGTCTTCGGGCACATCGTGCAGCAGGGCGGCGGCCACTGCGACGGGGTCGATGCCAAGGTCGGCGAGGATCTGCGCCGTGGCCAGCGGATGAGTTATGTACGCCTCGCCCGTGAAGCGCTTCTGCGACTTGTGGGCTTCCTCCGCCACCTCGAACGCCCGACGCAGCATCGAGAGATCCGAAGCCGGATAGTGGCGGACGACCGCGTCGCGGACGTGCCGGAACCTCGACTCGTTGTTGGGTAGCACCGTCAGTCCGAGTCGCAGACGCTCCGCGAGCGGGAGCCGCGACTGGCGGTGGTTGGTTTCGGTCTTCTCGACTTCGGCCGCTGGACCGGGCTCTTCGATGGACATCCCCGTGAGTCTACCAGCGAAATCGCGCCACGCCGGAGAAGCGAACGCCCGTCTAGATACCGAGAAGGGTCTGGAGATCGAGCGAGCCCACGAGCGTGACGCTGGCCGCGCCGATGCTCACCGACGTGAGGGCAAACGGGTTCCCGCCGCCCTTCTCGATCAGCGTGAGCAAGGGCAGATCGTTGCCCGTCGGGACAAGCTGGAGGCTGCCGTCGTTCACCTGCAGCCTGGCGTGCGCGACATGGCCTCCGGCTGTGATGGTCACGTTATCCGGCGATTGCAGGACCACCTTCGACGGTATGCCTCGGTCCTGGAGCTGGGATTCCGCCAGGCGGGCGGCCTCCTTGTTGGAGATCGTCAGCGTGGAAACCGCTGCGGTGGAATTCCCGTTGACCTTCACCGAGTCGATGGTCGCGGGCTTTCCGTCTGCCGCAAACACCGTGACAGTGGTCAGGGTTCCGGTGACCGTGGCGAACTTGCGGTTGAAGAGATCCACTTCGCTAAGAGTCAGGTCGATGGTGCCCGCGTGGAGGTCGTGGATGCCCACCTGAGTCGAGGTCAGATGGATCGAGTCGGCATGTCCGAGCAGGATCCGCGGCGGCAGGTCCGCCTTCACTTCCACCCTGGTGTCCGTTCCCGTGAAGCCGTTCGCGTTGAGTGCGGTCGTAGCCAGCCAGCCGGCACCCAGTGGCACTCCGAACCAGGCGATCGCGAACAGGACGGCGAACGTCAGGAGAAGCTGGATCAGGCAGGACCGCAAGTCAATCGCCTCCATAGCCAAGCTGCGCGAGTGCTCGTACCGCCTCCGCACGCTCGTCCCACGCCAGTGGACCGTCGCTCATGATGATCGATTGCTCGTGGCCTTTTCCGGCGAGCAGCACAACGTCGCCGGGTCGCGCCCTGGAGAAGGCGGCGTCTATGGCGGCCCGCCTGTCGGCTATGCACAGGAGATCCTCGTCGCGGCGCTTTCCGGCCTCCTCCGCGCCGGCCGCGATCTGATCGAGGATGGCGCCACTGTCCTCGCCGCGCGGATCCTCGTCCGTGACAACGACCAGCCGGCAGAGCTCACCCGCGATGCGGCCCATCATCGGGCGCTTCTGCACATCCCGCTCGCCCGCCGAACCGAAGACGGCGATGAGGCCGCCGCCGCTCGAGACCGCCACGGGAGCGAGCAATTCGAGGACCTTGCGCAACGACGCCGGAGAGTGGGCGTAGTCAACGATCACGCCGAACGGCTGCCCGCAGTCGACGCGTTCCATGCGGCCCGGCACGCCGCGAACCCCGGCCAGGCCGTCCCGGATGGCGGCGGGGTCAATTTGGAGGGCCTCGCCCAGCGCTATCGCCGCCAGGGCGTTGCCCACGTTGAATCGCCCTGCGAGTTGCAGCCGGACTCGCCCGCTCCAGCGCGGAGTCTTCACGTCGAAGCTGAGCGACCGAGCGTCCTCATCCGCGTTCGAGCCACGCACATCGGCACCCGCCGACTCGCCGTACGTGATGACGCGCGCGCGGGCATCCATGGCCGCCGAAGCGAACTGGGGCGCCGCGTCATCGTCCAGATTGATGATCGCCGTCTTGGCCCACGGGCGAGGCAGCGTCTTCTCGGTGGTCGTGGAGCGGAGCCCGGCGATTCCCTCACCGAGTCGACGGAACAGGCTGAGTTTGGCGTCGCGGTACGCCTCGTACGTCCCGTGGAGTTCGAGATGCTCGTGGGTGAGGTTCGTGAAGATCGCCATGTCGTAGGCGATGTCCGCCACGCGCGAGAGCGCCAGNNTGAAGCTCGGGCGCCTCCGGAGTCGTCACGTGCTGCGCGTTGGGCTTCGGGACCCGGCCGACTTTGCGCGCCGCAGTGGTAATCAACCCGGTCGAGATGCCCGCCGCCTCGAGAACGGCGGTTGCGAGGAACGATGTCGTCGTCTTGCCATCAGTGCCGGTGATACCCACGACACCAAGTTCCAGGCTCGGGTCGCCGTACCACCACGCGGCCGCCGTGGCGAGCGCCCTGCGGGCATCGTCCACGACGATCTGCGGCAGCAGCGCGCCCGGGAACGGCCGCTCCACGATCGCAGCGGCGGCGCCCAAAGCGGCCGCGGCGACGATGAAATCGTGACCGTCGGAGTGGGCGCCCGGAATCGCCACGAAGATCGACCCCGCAGGCACGCGGCGGGAGTCGAAGGTCACCCCACGCACCATGAGCGATCCCGGAGCCTCGCCGCGACCGTCTACGCCGGGCTCGGCCAGCACGACGGTTCGGAGCCGTCCTCCCGCCTCGAGCCGTTCGATGAGCTCACCCAGGCGCCGCGGGGCCGAAGGCTCGCCGGCACTTGCCCGACCGCGTCTAGCGGTCGTCACTCCGCGGCCTCCTCGGCTACGGCCGGCGCATGGGGGCGGCCGCGCACCTTGCGGATCCCGTGGCGCCACGCCCCGACGCGGTCCTGCACGACCTGCGCCGCGTCATAGGTGAACCGCCCGGTCGCGTCGAGGACGAGGTCCCAGGCTCCCACGTACTTGATCTCACGACCGCCGAAGCCGGCCTTGAAGTGCTCGATTCCCTCGTGAGAGATGCCCCACATGTCGTAGCTGACGGCGCCCTGCGCCAGCGACGTCCGCATCGCCTCCCACTTCAGGAGGTAGTTGGCCCGGGACTCGGCCCCCGCCGGCGTCATTCCACCATACGGTTCCACGACCCGGTCGCCGACGCGGAGCAGGAACAGCGTGGCCAGGCCTGTGCCATCGGCGCCCTGGGCGATCAGGAGCCGAGCCATACCGAGGGCCGCGAACGCGTCCCACACAGCCCGGTACGACTCGTAGGTCCTGATCACGAAGCCGGCGCGCTTGGCCGTATCGCGATAGATCGCGTAGAACTCCGGCAGGCGGTCCACCGACGCCTCCACCACGCGCACGTCGGCCTTGCGGGCCTTGTTCACGTACTGGCGCCACTTCTTCCGAAGATCGGCCCACAA
>PMBG01000171.1:8377-23185 GCA_003153755.1 Chloroflexota bacterium
GAAGTGAACGCATCGAGAGTCGCCGCGTCCCAGCGCTCGAGCACAGGCCCTCGGGGCGCGTACGCGAAGGCCCATGGAAAGACCCGCGGCTTCCGGACCAGCAGCTGCGCGCCGAAGACCGCCCCTTCGCCGCCTTCGGAATCAGGCTGCGTACCCATGAATCGCAGCACCGTCCAACCGTTGGGAGCCTTGACCTGGGCCCACGCGCTCGTCTGGAGGTAGGAGCCAGGCGTGGATCGGCCCACGAACGCATCCCATGACGCGGCGTCGGGAGCAAAGTCCACGACCGATACCTCGGATCGGGCGGCGCCAGTGCTCGTGCGCGCTAGCGCCGTGACCTCCTCGGGCATTCAGCTCCTCCAGAAGCGAGTGCGGCCTCACCAGGCCGCCGATCCCGGTTCGAGCCGCGTGTTCGTCAATCCTCTTTGGTGGCCGGCCCGCCCGCTTCGGGCGGCCCTTCACCGGGCGACATCGCGGCTCTCGGGTGCGAAGCAGTGTACGCGGCCCGAAGCCTGGCCGGTGAAACGTGGGTATAGATCTGGGTGGTGGCCAGACTCTCGTGACCCAGCAACTCCTGGACGACGCGGAGATCGGCGCCCCCATCCAGCAGGTGAGTGGCGAAGCTGTGGCGGAGGGTATGAGGCGAGACGCCCTCGGGCAATCCCGCCGCGATGCGAAGCCGCTCGAGACGGAACCGGATCCCCCGGACTCCGATCGGATCGCCCAGATGGTTCAGGAAGAGAGTGCCGTTGTCGGCCCTGGGCGATACCCCTGCGTCCTCCGGGGCCGGCGCCACGAGCGCCGCGAGGACCGGCCTGGCCTCTTCGAGGTACCGCGCCACCGCGGCACAAGCCGGACGCCCGAGAAGCGACACTCTCTCCTTGCGCCCCTTGCCCATCACCCGGACTTCACCGCGCCGCAGGTCCACGGAACCAACCGTCAGGGACGCGAGTTCACTGATGCGGAGCCCGGCGGCGTAAGCCGTTTCGACGATCGCCACGTCACGAAGACCGAGCGCCCGGATGACCTCCGCTTCTCCCTCCGTGGGGCGGCGCTTCCGGGTCGAGGGCGTTCCGTCCGGCGCGGACGGCCGGCCCTCCTCGACCGCGGCGTCGATGAGTCGTTCGGTCTGGGCCACGGTCATGACGGCGGGAAGACGGCGCGGCTGGCGTGGCGTCGCGAGCGCCGCGAGTGGATTGCCCTCCGTGAGACCCTGGCGCGTGGTGAACCTGTAGAACGAACGAAGCGCGGCAAGCCTCTGCGCAACCGTGCGCTTGCCGTGGCCGTCGGCGAGTTCGGCCAGGTAGCCGCGCATCGACGCTCGCGAAGGAGTGCGCCAGTCGGTCCCGCGAGCTTCCAGCCACTCCAGATACGCGCCCAGCCCCGTCCGGTACGAGCGCAGCGTATTCGGAGACGATCCGCGAGCCTCCAGCGTCTGGAAGAATCGCTCGGCCGCGCCATCGGCCGCATGGTGCCCGGCGGCGCCATCGGCCGCAGCCTCCTTGGCCGCGTGCTGCTCGGCGGCGTGCCGGACCGCGGCGACCCCCACTTCCCCTGGAGCGTCGCGGCGAGTCATGTTGGGCTAGCTCGTCATCCGGGGCGACGCGCTGGTGTCTTCCTGGCCGCCGCCGGCTTCCGAGCGCCCGAACGTGGCGCGGCGGCTCCGGTTCGCCGGCCACCACGGCCGGACGACGGCTTCGAGAGCGCATCCGGATTGGGAGCCCCGCCGGCTAGCCGCTTCCCGATGAATTCCTCGATCCCCGTGAGATCCACCGCGGCGCCGCACGTCAGGCACAACCCCGACTCGGCATTCCTCCCGACCGGTCCACCATCCGCGTCGTGAAGCGCGCCGATGGGCTCGTGCGACGTGGTGAACCTGCAGGTGGGGTACTTGGAACAACCCCAGAAGATGGACCCGGTGCGGCGGGCACGGCGCGCGACCAGATGCCCCTTTCCGCAGGTGGGGCACGCCACTTCGAATGCCAGGGGTGGCGGAGGCGGCGGCCCCTCCTTCTTGATGTAGTCGCAATCCGGATAGCGGGCACATCCGATGAACGGCCCAAAGCGGCCACGGCGTTGCACCAGAACGCCGCCCTCCGCCTCACCGCACTTCGGGCAGGCCTCCGGAGCGGCCGGCTCGCCGGACGCCGGGTCCGAACCGTCTGCCGCGGCTGCTGTGCCACCACCCGCAACTCCGGGCAGTTCCCTGGTCTCTTTGTGCTCCGGATAGTTGGAGCAGGCCAGGAACTCGCCGTACCGGCCGAGCCGGATCACCATCGGGTGCCCCTCGGAGCAAAGCTCGTCGGATGGCCGCGTCGTGAAGTCCGCTCGTTTGAGTTCCTTCGTCTTCTCGTCGATCCGGGCACGGAACGGCGAGTAGAACGCGCGAACCACCGGGACCCAGGCACGCTTTCCGCTGGCGACGTCGTCGAGGTCGTCCTCCATCCGGGCCGTGAATTCGAGGTCCACGAACTCGCCGAAGTGCGTGACCAGGAGGTCGGTGACGACTTCGCCAACGGGCTCCGGGTGGAGACGCCGCTCCTTGATCTTCACGTAGCCGCGATCGACGATCGTTGAGATCGTGGCAGCGTAAGTCGAAGGGCGGCCGATGCCGTGCTCCTCGAGGGCCTTGATGAGCGTGGCCTCGGTGTAGCGGGGCGGCGGCTCGGTGAAGTGCTGCAGCGGCTTGACGGAGTCGACGCTCGTGGCATCGTCCCTGGCGAGCGGCGGGAGCGCGCACTCCGCCTCTTCCTCCACATCGTCGTGGCCTTCGGTGTAGACGCGCGAGAAGCCGTCGAAGGTGGTCCGCGTGGCGGTCGCGCGAAGCTCGTACCCGTCGGCCGCGAGGTCCACCGACGTGGTCTCCTGCTCCTTGGCCGCCATCTGGCTGGCGATCGCCCGTTGCCAGATCAGCCGGTACAGGCGTGCCTCGTCGTTGCCGAGGTGCTTGGCCACTGCGTCGGGATCCCGGCCGAACGAAGTGGGCCTGATCGCCTCGTGGGCCTCCTGCGCGTTCCGGGTCTTGGTCTTGAATGTGCGGCCCTTGGGCACGACATACTCCGACCCGAATCTCCCGCCGATCACGTCGACGGCCTCGGCCATGGCCTGGCTGGACAGCGCGACCGAGTCGGTTCTCATATACGTGATCAGGCCGATCTGGCCCTCGTCGGTCTCCATGCCTTCGTACAGGCGTTGCGCCGCGCTCATGGTCCGCTTGGGAGAGAAGCCGAGCTTGCGGCTGGCCTCCTGCTGGAGACTCGACGTGGTAAACGGCGGAGCCGGGAGCCGGCTCGTCTTCTTCAGCGTGACGTCCGTGACCACGGGCCGGCTGGCTCGGATCGCCGCGGCATGCCTCTCGGCCGTCTCGCCGTCGCCGATCTCGGGCTTCTTGCCTTCGATCCGGACGAGGTCGGCCTCGAACGTGTCCCCGTTGGGCGCTACGAGCACCGCCTTGAGCGTCCAGTACTCGCGCGCGGTGAACGCCCGTATCTCGCGCTCGCGATCCACGACCAGCCGGACGGCCACCGACTGCACCCGCCCGGCCGAGAGCCCGGCTCTCACCTTGCGCCAGAGCAGGGGGCTCAACGTGTAGCCCACGAGCCGGTCTACGACACGACGCGCCTGCTGGGCATCGACGAGGTTCTGATCGATGACGCGCGGTTCGGAGAACGCCCGCTTGATTGCCGCTTCAGTGATCTCCGAGAACGTAACCCGGCGTGTCCGAGCGGCGGCGAGGTGGATTGCCTCCGCCACATGCCATGCGATGGCCTCGCCCTCTCGGTCAAGGTCTGTGGCGAGGTAGACAATCGGCGCGTTTGCGGCGGCCTTCTGGATGGCGGCGAGTTGCTTCTTGCGATCCGCCACCACCTCGTAGACGGGCGCGAAGTCATGGTCGACGTCCACGCCCAACTGGTTCTTGCCCGGGTTCTCGGGCAGGTCACGGACATGGCCGTACGAGGCCAGAACTGTGTAGCCTGGGCCAAGGTATCTCTCGATCGTCTTCGCCTTGGCCGGCGACTCCACGATCACAAGGTTGTCGCTCATCGGCGGGAGTCTAGCATCAGGCACTCAACTTCCTGTTAGCGGCATCAGGAACGGCCGGGCAGGCGCGCCTGTGGCAAGGCTGCAGAATGCCCGAACGTTGGGACCCGAACCTCGTCACGCCTCCCGGATCCGGCGCATCAGGTCCGGATCGAGGTCGTCGGGATTGACCGGCGGCGGTTCGGGCGCCGGAGGCTCAGGCGGCGCGGCCGGTTCATCGACCGGTGCCTCCCCGGCGTCGCCCGTGACCCAGTCGAGTCTGGCCAGTGCTCCACCGTCGACGCTACCGTCAGGCGCTGGGAGCCGGAGATGCGGGTGACGCGCCTCCTCCGCAGCGACCTCGGCGGCATGTGACTCCATCGAGGCCTTGGGCACCTCGACGAATCGGATGTGCACGATGGGAAATACGAACGTCGCGTCGCCCTTGTCGATGAAGACCGGCTTCTTGCCGTTCATCGTCCGCAGGTTCGTGCAGATCAGGGCGACGTCGGACGGCGCCGGGGCGTTCACGAGATCGGCGAGCACCGGTTGCTCATTGGCGATGTGGATCACGACGTCGCGCAGCATCGGCTACCCAGGCTAAGCGTGAAAACGGACGGCCTCGTGGACCGTATCGGTTGAGGTGGTCCCGCGCAATAGCTCTACCCGGGCAATGGTCCCGTCGCCGGAGCTTCCGTCTCAGCTCAGTTGAAGTCGATCGATACCCGGACCGTGAATCGACCGCTGGTGCTTGACACCCAGACTCCGACGCCCGCCCGGTGGAAGTAGGGGTACATGATGTTCAAGTAGTGCTCGCACCGGCACCAGTACTCGTTCTGGTAGAAGATCTCGATGTCGATCATGCCGGCCTGGCCGGACGTGCTCGGCGAGGCGATGTTCTCGCCGTTGAGCTTCGAACAGTACCCGCCCCAGTTGCACAGCCGCCAACCCGGATCGTGGTAGGCGTAGTGGTCCAGGATCCGGCGGTCGGCCATGTACTGGGCGTATCGCCGCGAGACCTTGTCCGAGATGACCGAGTCCAGGATCAGCGCGTTCTGAGCCGGCAGCGTGTGGTGTGTCTCGGTGCTGCAGGAGCCGCTCCGCGTCACCCAACCGCCCTTCCGAGTGCAGTTCATCAAGGCAAAGTAGTAGACCTCTGAGGCCTTCCACTTGGCGTTGACAGTGCCTCCCCCGCCGTAGGAGATCGCGGAAACGGTGGGGGCCTTCACCCCGAACGTGGCGGTCGACGCCGAGGTGAGCCGCATGCCGGCGGCGGATCGGGCGTTGGTGCTGACCCTGGCCACGACCGTGGACCCCACGACGAGCTTGGTGCCGTGGTTGAAGACGAGAACGGTGTTGCCTTCGGTCCATGAGACGCTGCCTCCGAGCGCCTTTCCGTTCATGGTGACCGAGAACGCAGCGGCCGTTGACCTGGTGTCCATCGCAACCGTGAACCGGACGGAGATCGGCTGGTTCGTATCCGAGGTTGAGGTCCCATCGAGCGGCCGGAACCGCACGACGGCCGGACCTTCCAGTGTCGACACGGTGATCGGCTTGATCGGTGAGATCGCCGAGCCCGATGAGTCCAGGACGCCGTCGGCGAACCCGATCACGTACGAGGTGGCCGAGTCGAGGGTGTCCTTGGGCGTCATGGTGAAGACCTGCGAGGCGCCGTCTGTCGGATCGTCCCCGACCACCGTGACCGGGACCTGAGGACGCATCCAGAAGTTCAGGAGCACGCTCGCGAGCTTGACGGGTCTTGTGAATGTCACCTGGAACGCCGTGGCCGGCGAGATCTGATCACCGACCATCTGCGTGGCGGTGATGGTTCCCGCCGTAGTCGAGCCCGACTCGAAGGTCATGTTGATCTGCTTCGACAGAACCAGGCCCTCCTGGTCTGTGGCGTTTTGACCGACCAGAACCTGGTATTGCGTTTGTGCCGCCCAGTGAGAGGCGGGGAGGATCGAGAGGATCTGCCCCGTCCCATCCCACCTGAACTTTACGGGTAGGTTGGGAGTGATCTGGACGTTAGCCTCCACCGTGCTCTCGTTCATGGGCTTGGTGAACTGGACCTGGAACGGCGCGTCGAGCGCGAGGTTCGTTCCGCCGTTGCGCGGCTCAGCCTGAGGGGCGAGAGGAGCGAATGTGGGAAGCGTCTGGCCCGACGCATCCTGGGCCGGGAGGGTGAATAGCAGTCCCGTCGCGAGAATCCCGATTGCCCCTGCCATCAGCCCGAGTTTCACGAACCCAGGACGTCTCACAAGCGCGGAGAGAAGGATGATGGCGACGATGGGGAGGGCCAGGACGGTGGCCGCTATCTTCCGCAAACAGCTGTCTCCTGTGGCGGGCGGGATCGGTGTCCCGATGGCTTACCTGGCGGCAGGGTAACACTGCCTTTGAACATCCGGCAAATGGGCCGCCCGTTCCGAGCAAGGGGTGCGATCGGTTTCAAGCGCGGGTGCCAGCGCGGCCGGAGTCCCCTCGCGCGCGCGCCGGCCAGCTCCTGAGCGGCCCCGCCGGAACGTATCTACCACCCGCCGCCGCGATCAGACCGCGCAGTTCCAGAAGGGTCAATGCGCTCAGGATCGTTGCCACCGCCAGGGATGTGCGACGCGCAAGATCGTCCGCGGTAGCCGGGCCTTCGGTGAGAATCTGCGCAATCATCCTCTCCGCCGCCGAGAGCGTTGCGAGCACCGATCCCCTGCTCGGATCAATGGCGGAACCCCCGACCCGATCGGGTCGCGCTGCGCCGGACCGGGCGCGAGCATCCGATTCGGCCTCAGTGCCCGACACCGTGTCCAGCTCGAGGTCCTCGATCAACTCGGCAATACCGCAGACCGCGCGCGCCTGCCCGGGGAACGTCCGAAGGAAGGCGTTGCAGCCCGCGCTCGTTGCCGAGTCCAGCGCCCCCGGAACGATGAAGCACTCACGACCCTGCTCGAGAGCCCATCCCGCGGTGATGAGCGCGCCGCTCCGACGCCCGGCTTCCACCACCACTACCGCGTCCGAGAGCCCGCTGACGAGCCGGTTGCGGCGCGGGAACGTGCCGCGACTGGGCGCCGTATCGGGCTGCAACTCGGACACGACTGCGCCGCCGGAGGCGACGATTGCGTCGGCCAGGCGCTCATGCGCGCGCGGGAAGAGTCGTGCGTGCCCGCCGCCCAGCACGGCCACGGTTCGGCCGCCCTCCGCCACCACCGCCGCGTGGGCCGCTCCGTCGATACCCACCGCCAGACCCGAGACGACGACCGCACCGGCTCTGCCCAGCGAGGATCCTATCCATCCCGCGACGAGACGACCCTTGTCGGTGGGCCACCTGGTCCCCACAACGGCCACGGACTTGGCCGATTGCATCGAAGCCTTCGAGCCCCGAACGAACAGCAGCGGGGGCGGCATATCCACCCGACGGAGGCGTTCGGGGTAGTCCGGTTCCTCCAGCGTCACGACCGAAAGGCCCAGGGCGCGGACACGCTCCAGGATCCGGGTGCCCTCGCCCGTTCCGTCGCATATCCGGCGGGCCAGATCGCCACCCAGCCCGCGGGTCAACGCTGCATCTCCGCCCGACGCGGCGGCAACTCCATCCTCCAACTCCGCCCGCCCGGACGCCACCGACGCGGCTCGCAGTACCCCGCGGGCAGATCCGAACGCAGCGAGGAGCGTGTCAAACGTCACGGGGCCTATGCCCGGAACGGATAGCAGCACGACCCAGGCGTCCCGTTCGAGGTTGGCGGCCGCGGTGGCATCCGCCACGCGCACACCTCTCGTCGGCTGCAAGCCCCCGGCTGCACCGTACGCCACGCCCTCGACCGAGATCTGCGCGGCTGCCTCACGCGTCATGACGGGACCCAATGCCTGCACGCCGAGCACTGCTCACATCACCCCCTCGGGGAGGACTTGGCCGAACGGCGCCCTGTACCGGGCCGCCTCGTCGAGATGCGTGGATTCGACGCGCGCCGACCCGGCGAGGTCGGCCGCGGTGCGGGCGACACGCAGAAGCCGTTCGATGCCCCGAGCACTCCAGCCCTCCAATT
This sequence comes from Chloroflexota bacterium, assembly GCA_003153755.1. Taxonomy (GTDB): domain Bacteria; phylum Chloroflexota; class Limnocylindria; order Limnocylindrales; family CSP1-4; genus Fen-1039. The sequence continues at coordinate 16,429 of PMBG01000171.1, forward strand.
CGGCAAGCCGTATCGCATGGGACTGCTCTGCGGAACCGAGTGCGCAGGCGGCGCGTAGCGCCCTGCCGCACAGTCTGGAGTTCGGGATGCCGTTTCTCGCCAGCTGTACCTCTCTGGCATCCGCGATGCGAGCCGCGACCGTGTTTGAGTCCTCCGGCGTGGCTGCCCCGACATACTCCTCCGGCCGCACGCGCGGCATGTGGACCCACATGTCGATCCGGTCTCGAAGCGGACCCGATATCCGGTCCGAGTACCTCTCCACGGTCGCGGGCCGGCAGTGGCACCGGCCGTCGCCCTCGCCTGCATGCCCGCACGGACACGGGTTCATGGCGCCGATGAGCTGGAACCGCGACGGGAACACCGCCGCACGGCCCACGCGCGAGATCGCTACCCGACCGTCCTCGAGCGGCTGCCGCAATGACTCCAGCGTGGCACGATCGAACTCGGGCAGCTCGTCCATGAACAAAACCCCGTTGTGCGCCAACGTGACTTCGCCCGGAGAGACGAAGGGGCCGCCCCCGACCATCGCCGCGTATGAGGTCGTGTGGTGGGGCGCTCGGAACGGCCTCGTCCGAACGAGGCTCCGCACGGGTCCCACGCCCGACACTGAGACGATGATCGTGGCGAGGCGAGCTTCGTCGTCGTCAAGGGGTGGCAGCAAGCCCGGCACGGTGCGTGCCAGGAGTGTCTTGCCCGAACCCGGCGGACCGACCATGACCAGGCAATGGCCTCCTGCCAGGGCGAGTTCCAGGGCCCTTCGCGCCTGGGCCTGTCCGCGGACCTCGGTGAGGTCCGGCGCGGAGAGTGCGCCCGGGTCCTCGTGCTGCGCGGAGACGCCACTCTCGCACGCTGCGCCGGCCACCACATCGGCGGCCAGCTCCACGCGTGGCGGGCGGCTGCGCTGGCGGCCACGGCGGTGTTCTCGGAGCAGAACGGCCGCCTCCGCGAGCGTGCCGGCCGGGACCACCTCTATGCCACCGGCCAGCCGGGCCTCCTCCAGCCCATCCAGCGGAACGACCACTCTCCCAGTTCTACGCCGGGCGAGAGCCGCGACCATGGGCAGCAGGCCCGGAACCGGATGCAGGTCGCCTCCGAGCGACAGTTCGCCGAGCACAGCCCAGCGCCCATGGGCGGCGACCTGCTCCGAGCCGACCAGAATCCCCAGCGCGATCGCAAGGTCGAGCGATGCGCCGCTCTTACGCAGGTCGGCCGGCGCGAGATTCACCGTTATCCGGCGGGGCGGGTACTCGTAGCCGCTGTTTCTGATGGCGCCGCGTACACGCTCACGGGCCTCCTGCAGCGCGGTATCCGCGAGACCCACGATCGTGAAGCCCGGCAGTCCGGGCGCAACGTCCACCTCGACTCTGACGGAACGTCCGTCGAGGCCGTGGAGAGTGGCTGAGAGAAGCGACGCAAGCACACCGCAAAACTACGCTCGGACGCTTGCCTGCCGCTTATCTATGAATTGCGCGACGAATTGCGCGCGCAGGCCGTCCGGTGCCTCGCCTACCGGCTCTTGTGACGAGTCGGCGCACGGTCGAAATCACGCTCCATCGCCTTCACGAAGTCGAGGACGTTCTTGCCGAGAGCAGAGTCCGATTTCGTGAACATGAACGGCGCGCCGCTGTTCAAGGCCCCGATTGCCGTGCGATATTCGTTCGCAACCTGGAAGTCGATCTTCCGCTTGAGCGCGCTTTCGGCGTTCTTCACGTTGATACCGGTGAACGCATTCGAGCGGTTCAGTACCAGCTTGACCTTCTCATCGGGATATCCAAGATGCCCGATGGTCTCGAGTACGAGCCGCACGTTCTTCAGGCACGGCAGATCCGCCGTCATGACGACGTATATCGCCTGCGCGGCATCCATGATTCGCAGGTTCACTTCATCGAGTCGCTTGTCGACGTCGATGAGGATGTAATCGAAGTCGTCGGAGATCAGGCTGATGATGTGGGGTATGTGATCGCTCGTCACCAGTTCCGCGGTCTCCGGTGACGGCGGGGCAAGGAGGAGTTCTATACCCGATTCGTGCTTGACCAGCACGTGGTGCGTGAGATCGGCGTCCACGACCGGGGCCGTGGCGAGGTCCACGATGCTCATCCGATCCAGGCCGAGATCCAGGAAGACGCGGTGATCGCCGAATTGCAGGTTGGCGTCTATCAGGCACACCCGCTTGCCCAGTTCCCTGTGAAGTGCGATCGCGGAGTTGATGGCGATCGTTGTGGTCCCCACGCCCCCCTTGGCACCGTAGAAGAGCACGACGCGAGCCGGATCGCCCTTCTTGGGCGTCTTGGGCGAGGCGGCGGCGGGCATTGCCACGGCCGCCGATCGCGTCGGCGGAACGAATGACTCGTTGGGCTGATACCGGGCCAGCAGGCTGCGCATGCGAGCCATCAACTCTGCCGGGTGGAAGGGTTTGATGAGGTAGTCGTCGGAACCGGACCGAAGGGCCTTGCTACGAGCCTCAGGCTCGTTCTCCGGCAACAGCAATATGCACGGCGTGTGGGTNNAGGCCCTCGGCAGAAGTGACGACCTCATACCCGGCTTGAGAGAGCGCGAGTCCAAGAGCCCGCTGGACGGTCGGGTCGGCGTCTACTACCAGGATCCTGACGGCCATTCGCTACCCCTGATGAACGCGGGATGTTCGTCTCTTGCGCAATCGAGACAACGCCGGACTGCACCCCAATGGTACTAGTCCCACGTAAGTTCGCCCCGATTATATGCAGGCCCGCGTGTTGAAGGCATCGGTACTGTTGGCAGCGATGTCCGGCGCGCGAGCCCGCATTCCCACGTTCAAGTTGTCGGCGGCAAGCCGCGCCGCCTTAGCTCAGGACTTTGGCCCGGGATCCTTGCTCATTCCGCCCTGGACCATCGCACCGAGCGGTGCCATGAGTTGCGTGAATTCCATCGGGATTACGAACTTGGTGGACGGACCGGCGCCAAGTGCCTTGAGCGCCTCGAGGTACTGGAGCGCCATCGTCTTCTGATCGATCCCGTGTGCCGCCTGGAAGATCGTCTGGAGCGCTTCGCTGAAGCCCTGCGCCCGCAGGATGGCAGCCTGCCGGTCGCCTTCGGCCCGAAGAACGGCGGATTGCTTATCGCCCTCCGCGACGTTGATCGTTGCCTGGCGTGTGCCCTCGGACTCGGTGATGACGGCTCGTCGGGTTCGTTCGGCGGACAGCTGCCGGTTCATCGCATCCTGAACCGCAGGCGGCGGAAGGATCTCGCGGATTTCGACGGTCGTGACCTTGCCGCCCCACCGTTCCGTGACTTCATCGAGCTTCAGGCGCAGCGTCTCGTTGATACGTTCGCGCTGCGATAGAACGTCGTCGAGTGGGATATCGCCGATGACCGAGCGCAGCGAAGTTGCTGCAACGCCCTGAAGCGCCCCAGCGAAGTTGGTCACATTGACCTGGCTCATGAGCGGATCGACGACCTTCCAATAGATCAGGAAGTCCACGCCGATCGGGGCGTTGTCCTTGGTGATCGTGGTCTGGCGCGGCACTTCGATGAACTGCTCGCGCACGTCCACCACGTAACCCTTATCCACGAGCGGGATCAGGAACCTGATGCCCGGTTCGCGAACCAGGCCCGGATTCGTTGTGCCGAACCGGTACACGACCATCTTGGCCCACTGCGGAACGATCCGAACGGAGAACATCGCCACGATCAACAGGACCACCAGGACCGAGATACCTACGATCGCCGCTACGACTCCCGCTTCCATCCCCTGCTCCTCCACTTGGTCGGCCCGCCGGGGCCGGGATCTTGATCGACAATCTGGACACTGCCCTCCGGCCCATTCCGTGGCCGGCGCGGTCGCGTCCCTTTACTCGACTCGCTGGACAATCAGAGTCAGTCCCTCCTGCCGGAGTACCTTGACCTTCGTGCCCCGCGGGGCGGATGTGCCATCGTCAAGCTGAGCCGTCCACGATTCGCTGGAGACGTACACGGTTCCGAGCGGCGCGAGATCGCCCTGTACGACTCCGATCTCACCGAGGACCGGCACCGTGCCTATCATCCCCGAACCCGGAGCCGGGACGAAGCGCCGAATCTGTATGAGGGTTCGCACGAGCACCAGCGCGTATGCCGCCGCGGCGGCCGTCATCACCGCGATGATCGGCCAGGCAACCGCCACGCCGGGCAGGTACGGGCCCGGAGAGCCGTAGAACGCCACCGCCCCCACAACGAACGTGACGATCCCGGCGACCGTGAGCAGACCGTGGCTGGGTATGGCCGGTTCCAGCACGAGCATCACGATGCCGATGATCACGAGCACCACGCCCAGCAGGTTCAGCGGCAGACTGCCCGAACCGTAGAACGAGAGAGCCAGGGAAAGCGCCCCGAGGAACCCCATCAGAAGAGTCGGGTGGAAGAACTCCACGAGCACGCACAGCACGCCGAGGACGAGAAGGATGAACGCGATGTTCGGGTCGTCCAGGGTGTGCAGGAATACCTGGATGGGGTCCTCGTCGATCGTCACCACGTAACCGCCCTTGGAGTGGATCTCGACCTCGCCGGCTGTCGTCGTCACGATCTTCTTGTCGATCTGGGTGATCACGTCGTCCAGCGAGTCGGCGATGCCGTTGATGCCCTGGTTGTCCAAGGCCTCCTGCGGCGTGTAGGAGCTGGCGGTCTGAACAGTGGAGATCGCCCACTTGACGGCCTGCGGGTGCCGCAGCTCGGCTACGCTCTGCATAGTGGCGACGGCGTCGTTAAGAACCTTCTGAGCCTCCGTGTCGCCGTAGACCGCGGCGACGTTCTTGCCACCGGCCGCCACAGGCGAAGCGGCACCGATATTCGTGCCGTGCGCCATGTACGCAAGGTTCGCCGAAAGCGTGATGAACGTTCCGGCGCTGGCGGCTTTCGCGCCGGTCGGCCCCACCCAGACGATTGTTGGAATCCGGGCGTTTAGCGCCCCGTCGATGCGAAGCATCGCGCTTTCGCTGCCGCCGAAGGTATCGAGCTGGATGATCACGGCGGCCGCTCCGTCGGATTCGGCCCGGCGTATGGCTCCGGCTACGTGATCCGCCATCACGTCGTCGACGATCCCGCTCGTTGGAACGAGCACGATTTCCGGTCCGCTCGGTGCCGCCACCAGGCCCGAAGGCCGGACGGTGGGCGGCGGAGGCTGTATGAAGTTCTGCGAGCCGGCACCTCCGGTTCGTCCCTGGCCCACGAGGAGCAGGAATGATCCGGCCACGGCAAGGGTCGCGCCGAGCCGGGCAAACGCAAACGATGTGCGGCGAATGTCACCAACACTCGAACGCATCCGGCCAAAGAAGTCCACGGATCCGCCACGGGGATGGTCCAGCTGGACCGTCCATGGCAACGCGGCGACTTCGTCCGGCAGCGGCGGCGTGCGGCTGCTCCTGGCGAGTGTGGTGAGCACCTCGTCGAGTTCGGCGTCGAACCCGCTCTCGAGATCTGCGTCGCTCATCGGATGCCCCCTTCCGCCGGATCGATCCGGCGGCGCAGCGCCTGCAGGGCCGCGTGGTGTCTGGACTTCACAGTTCCGATCGGGATCTTGAGGCGGTCGGCGATCTCGGCCAGGGACAACTCGCCCCAATACCGCAGGATCACGACCATTCGAAGTTCAACGCTGAGAACTGAGAGCGCACGTCCGATCACGTCTCGTGCCAACGACGCGCGGAAAGGATCCCCCCCTTCGAGATCCAGATCGTCGACATTGAGGGCCCGCCTCTTGCTCCTCTGGCGCAGACGTGTGCGGCACACGTTCACGAGGATCTGACTGAACCAGGCGTGGAACTTGTCCTGCTCACGCAACGAGGGCCACGCTCGCCACGCTCTCACAGAGGCTTCTTGAACGGCGTCCTGGCCCTCGGCAGAATCCGCCATCAGATAGCCGGCCAGCCGATATGCGGACGACAGCTCCGCCTCCAGCGCCGCGACGAAGACGGCGTCGAAGGCTCGGTCGCGTGTCCGCTCGCCCGTCATAACCGGCTGGAGCGGCGCCCTGAGCAAGTCAGAACCCAATAGGGCTTCCTTCGCGAACATGTCACGCTCATGGCTCGACCCGTCCGGGTCGTTCATGTTTGAGACTCGCGTTTCCGCCGATCGGTTCACTTGATTCGATCCGGGCCCGCCGGCCGGGACTCACCGCCGAACACTCGCGGATCAACGATCGCGTCGAGCGTGAGCCGGCTCCACGTCTCCATCTGCTCGTACACGCCCCTGACGGCTTCAACGCTCTCGAACGAGCCGCTCAGCTTGTGAGTCTCACGTACCGCTACGGGCCGCCCCGCCGCATCCGTCTGGTAGACGACGCCGAGGTGGTGCAGTCCCACCTCGACGGTGTCGTCGTTGAGAAGCCCGACGAAGTGGAATTCGGGCACAAAGTCCGCCTCCAGCTCCTCCTGCCACTCGCGTGCGAGCCCGCCGAGGATCGTTCCGTCGCCGGGATTGAGGTGTCCGCCAACGCCGATCGTGTACAGATCGTGCAGCCGCGAGTCTCCGCCCGCCCGGGTCCGCTTCATCAGGAAGATGCGATCGCCGTCTCGAAGCACCAGGTACGGGATGATCTGCTTGATCGACGTGTCCGTTTCCGCGGAACCGCGCCGCACAAAATCGCCGCGCGAAGAGGCACGCTCGAGCATCTCGGCCACGCCATCACGCCTCACCCCGAGCCACGGCGCGTCCCCCTCGAAGATCACGTCGCGAGTAACGGCGTAGACGAGCTCGTCGTCCTTGCTCATTGCTCTTCCGGTCTCAGCAGACGCTGCCGGGCGGAGGTGAATCG
>PMBG01000152.1 GCA_003153755.1 Chloroflexota bacterium
GCAGACTGGTTGTTGCCAGTTACTTCTTTTGGGCTCCTTTTTACGAGGCCTGGAGTCCAACCTCGGCTCGCGTTCCCCGATCACCAGCCCCTGTCGAAACCACGCATCCCCACAGGCCCACTGCGATCAGCGGAAGCGGATTGTACAGCGCGAGCCGCCAGGGTCAACTTGAGGCGGCCGGGCGGCGCCGAAGGCGGGTCAGGCGGGCCGTAGAGTAGTGGCTTCGGCGGCCAGCTTACGGAACGCCGCGAGCTGGGCCTTGTCGAATGCCCGTTTGGGCAGCAGGAACGCGCGTGGGTAGCGTGACATCAGCACGAACGCCGTAGGAGTCTCCTTGATCAGCGAGACTCTGACCCACGGAAGCTCAAGGCGGATGCCGACGTTCGTAAACACGAGGCCCTCGGCGTCCACCACTACGTCTACCGGCGACTCGGCGGCCGCGCGATGGCGGCTGAGGGTGAACACGGCAAACGGCAGGCAGTAGTACCCGGAGTACAGCGCGGCGGCGAGACCCAGTTCCACCGCCGCCGGCAAGTAGGCCTGGTCCGTGAGGCTGAGGATCGCGAGCACGACGAAGACGGCCGTCCCGAAGAGGCCGAACGCTGTGCCGCGATTGAGCGCCGGCGCATTCCTTAGTTGCTCGCGGATCGTGAGCTGGTAGCGCCCCTTGATCTGCTTGGCGGTTGCCATCGATCCTCCGTCTGCCGGCCGCCTATCGATCGCGGCTTCGGCCCAGGTCGGCCATCTGTCGATCCATCTCGCGCTTCTGGTCGCGGTCTGAGATGTCGCGGCGCCGATCGTGAAGTTGCTTGCCTCGTCCCAGCCCGATCTCCAGCTTGCATCGCCCGCGCTGGTTGATGTACATCTTCAGGGGCACGAGAGTCAGCCCTTTGGCCTTCGTCTTGGTGAGCAGGCCGAGGATTTGATCTTTGTGGACGAGGAGCTTGCGCTGACGCTTGGCCTCGTGGTTGTACCGGTTGCCGGTATCCCACGGCGCGATGTTGGCGCCGATCAACCACACCTCGCCGCGCTCGATCCGTGCGTATGCGTCGGATAGGGTGGCCTTGCCGGCTCGGATCGACTTGATCTCTGTGCCGGTCAGCACGATTCCCGCCTCGAACGAATCCTCGATCGAGTACTCGTGGCGTGCCTTTCGGTTTTGGGCGACGGTCTTCTCTTCGCCCACGGGGGCTCCTCGGCTGGTGACTGATGGAGGTTAGCGGACGGCGCCGGTGCCGGAGGCACCAATTCGTCCGAGCCCGCGCCAAACGCACGAATGCCGGCCCCGAAGGACCGGCATTCGATCTGCTGTTAGATCACCAACTCGCGTGGTCCGAGCTTAGAGTTCGGCTCCTCGCGAGGTGGTGCAGCGCATCGGTATCGACACTGCACATCACCTCCTTTGTTCTCCACGATGGTACCGGCCCGTCCGAAATGGCGCAACAGTCCTGATCGCAGGGTGCGACGCCTGCCGGTCCGGGCGGGTTGAACGATCCGCCGTCAGCTGGCCGAAGGCACCGGCACGATGCTCGGGATCGGGCTGGAGCTCGGGATCGGGCTGGAGCTCGGGATCGGGCTGGAGCTCGGCGATGGGCTGGAGCTCGGCGATGGGCTGGAGCTCGGCGATGGGCTGGACGTCGACCCGGTCTCGGGCGCGAAACCGAACTGCACGAGGGCGGCGTCCACTACCGGATCGGTGCCCGCCCGGGCTCCGTCGCTGCTGACGACCTGGTCCGGAATGATGCCCTTGCCCTGGATCCACGTCTTGTTGGGCGTGAGCCATCGGGCGATCGTGAGATGGATGCCGCCGAAGTTGTTCGAGAGCGGTAGCCACTCCTGGACAACGCCCTTGCCGTACGTCTTCGTGCCCATCACCTTGGCCACGCCGCGGTCGTGCAGCGCCCCGGTCACGATCTCGGCCGCCGAGGCGGTGTTGCCGTCGACGAGGATCACAACCTGCATGGCGCCGTTGGTAGCGTGGCCGCCGGCGGTAGCGTCGATCTCCGTGAGCGTGTTGTTGGCGTCCTGCTGCCAGTACACAGGGCCGGATGCGACGAACTCGCTGGCGATCTTGCCGGCGTCGCCCACGTAACCGCCGAGGTTGCCGCGGAGGTCGAAGATCAGGCACTTCTGCCCGGCGGCGATAGCGTTCTGCAGAGCGGCGTCGAACTGCTGGAACGCCGGATCGTTGACGCCGCTAACCGAGATGTAGGCGACCTTGCCGCCCGCGAGGCTCTTCGCCACGACCTGCGGCACGTCGAAGACGTTGCGAACGATCGTGAGCTTCAGAGTCGTTCCGTTACGATCGAGACCGAGCGTGACGGGCGTACCCTTGGGGCCCTTGATCAGGGCGGTCGTCTGATCGGTCGTCAGCCCGTCGAGCGACTTGCCGTCGACGGACACGATCACGTCGGCGGCCTTCACGCCGGCGATATCCGCCGGGGAGCCCGGAATGGGCCGGACGACCGCGAGTTCGCAGCCGCCGCCGATCTTGGTGCACGAGATCGTGCTCGCGGGGTCGACCGGCTGCAGTTGCACCTGTACGCCTACGCCTTCCGCCTGGCCTCCGACATTCAGCAGTGAACTCTGGAAGTCCGACGGCGGCTGGTAGTACGACCAGGGATCGTTGAGGATCTCCATCATGCCCTTGATGGCGCCCTGAACCAGCTGATCCTGGCTCGGCTTGTTCGAGCCCGCGAACTCCTTCTGAATGAGCGTATAGACGTCCCAGAAGGGGCCAAATCGGGTCTCCTGGTCGGCCGGCGTCCCGGGCGTTGTTGCGATATGGGCGCCGAGCGTCACGCCGCCCATGAAGAGAGCGGCGCCGATCATGACCGCTGCGAGGACCGCGCTGAGTCGTGAGGGTACGAGCCCTCGACGTCGGGTAGGGTCGCCCGGGGCCGAATTGGAGGCCGGCGCGGAGTCCGGCATTTCCGGCTGGGCGAGTTCGGAAGCCTCGTCGGGCGCCTGAGTGCCGGAAGCCCCCGATTCGGGCTTGTCGGGTGTCTCTTGTGGGGACATGGACATGGATCGAAACCTCAATGGCGAAATGCGCCGCCCGGCGGCCGGTCTAGCGGTGGAGGTAGCTGCGAACGGACAGGTACGAACCGAGCACGCCGATCCCGACGCCCGTGCCGAGCACGATCAGGGCGATGTTCTGGCCGACCGCGGTGCCGGCCTCAACCGGCAGGACTTTGAAGTACTCGGATAGGAATCCGGTTATTGGGCCCTGGGCGAGCCAGAGCAGGACGATGGTTATGGCAGCGCCAAGGAATCCCACGAAGCCGCCCTCGAAGATGAAGGGCCACCGGATGAAGGCATCCGACGCGCCTACGAGACGCATGATCTCGATCTCATCGGCTCGGGAGACGACGGCAAGCCGGATCGTGTTGACGATGATGAACAACACGATGAGGCCCACCACGAGCAGGATCACGGTGCCGGCCGTCCGCAGGACGCCGATTATCGTGACCATCTGATCCACGGTCTGTTTGATGTTGAGGACTCGATCCACGGCCGGTTGCTTGTTCAGGTATGAGGCGACATCCAGGTAGTCGTTGGGTTCCCGAAGGTTTATCTGGAGCGATGCCGGGAGCGGGTTCGTGGGGAGTGACTTCATCACCTCGGCTTCATCCGGATGGCGAGCGACGAAGTCCTTGTAAGCCTGATCCTTGGATACGTACGTGACCTGAGTAACTTGCGGCATGTGAGCCAGAGAATCCTGAAGACTCGCTATGTCGCCGCCAGGCGCGCTGTCCTTGATGTACGCCATGACCTGGACTTCCTGCTGGACGTACTTGAGCGTCGCGTCGAGGCCGGTGAGCAGGATCAGCAAGCCGGACAGCAAGAGGAGCATGAGCACCATCGTGGCCGTCGCCGCGACGCTCATAAGGCCGTTGTGCCAGAAGCCCAGCCAGGCCCGGCGGATGCTGAAGCCGATGAAGACGAACACTCAGGCCTCTCGCTCGTAGGCGGCCGCAGTCTGGTCCCGAACGATCCGCCCGTCCTCGAGGGCCACCACTCTCTTGCGGACGGCAGTGACGACTTCCGCGTTGTGAGTCGCCATGAGGACCGTCACGCCCATCTCATTGATACGGAGAAGCAGCTGGATGATCTCCCAGCTGATCAGTGGGTCGAGGTTGCCGGTGGGTTCGTCGGCGATGAAAAGGCGCGGGTTGTGCACAAGCGCGCGGGCGATGGCGGTGCGTTGCTGCTCGCCGCCGGAGAGCTGGCTGGGCAGCTGATCAGCCTGATTCACGAGTCCAACGACCCGGAGCGAGCGATCGACCGCGGAGGCGATCTCCCGATGCGGCGTACCGATGACTTCCAGCGCAAACGCCACGTTCTGTCGGACGGTGAGGTTGGGGAGCAGCTTGAAGTCCTGAAAGACGATCCCGATCTTGCGCCGGATCTTCGGGACCTCGCGGCGCTTGATACGGGCAAGGTCGCGGCCATCGAGAAGAACGGAGCCCTTGGTGGGTATCTCCTCGCGGATGAGGAGCTTGATCACGGTCGATTTGCCGGCGCCCGAAGGTCCCACCAGGAAGACGAAGTCGCCGTCCGGGACTGTGAGGTCCACTCCACGGAGCGCGACGCGGCCGTTTGGGTACGACTTGGTCACGCCCTGAAGCGCCAGCACGATCCGCGCCGGGATCCGGTCCTCGGAGCGAGCCGGGGCGGCCGGCGCGGGCCTCGGGGCCGATGCCGCGGCCGGAGGCGTGGCGCCGCGAGGAGCTCCGGCCCGCGCGCTCTGGGCCGGCTTATCGGACGCCTCGGGTTCTGTGGACGGCGGAGGAGTCACCTGGGCCGGCATTTCGGGCGCGCCCGAAGGGCCGATGGGTAGTTGGATCTGCTCGGGGGTGTCCGCGCTCACAGTGTCCATGAGGCTAGCACCGATGGGCGGCCGCGGTTGGTCGAGCGGTTCACAGCAGCGCCAGGCCGGCCGGGATGTAGCGGTCGAAGGCGGCAAAGGGCTGAGTCCAGGCGATCATGGCAGGGAAGCCTTCGACTCGGAGGCCGGCACGCAACAGCGCGAGCATCGCCTTCTCATTGTCACCGGGAACCCAGACGGTGGTGGCGCCGCGTGGCATGATCGCCGTCGTGAGGTGTCCGAGTACAGACTCCGTGAGCGCCTCGTCGAGGACGGCCACAGGCCCGAACCGGCCTGCCTCGGAGCTGTATCCGTACCCGAGCGGCGTTCCGTCCGCGGAGATGTAGACGAAGCCCGTCCGGCCGCTGGCGCGGAGATATGCGTGATCGGGCTGATGGGCGTATCCGAGGGTCGCGCGATCGATCGCGTCGACGGCGGCCGCCGCTTCCGGGCCGAGCAGCGCTACGGCGTGAACCCCGGCCGGCAGCGGCGCGAACTGAGAGCGCACCCCGGGTGTGCCGACGAGATTCAGAATCGGCACGCGCGGCACCATCCCGAAACGCGAATACAGTCCGGTCGAGGAGGGCTGGACGGTATCGGTGCACGTTGCCAGCACCAGGGCCGCAGGGTTCACGTCCGGCTCCGCGGCGTGGATTGGCGGCATCAGGCGCGTGAGCAGCGCCCGTCCGATCCCGTGGTTCTGCTCCGACGGCAGGACGTACAGCTGGGAGAGGAACCAGATGTGCTCGCGCCGGGCCGCGATGCCGAAGCCCACGACCAGTTCAGCGCGTCCGGTGGGAGCGCCGGCGGGCGCGGGCCTGGTCGCGACGAGAAACCGCTCCGGGTCGGTGAGGAGCAGGTGGTCCATGAGGGCGAGGAGCGGATCCAGGCGTGGCGACGGCAATGGCCGGCCGAGCCGGGCCATGTAGTCGTCCACCGCCGAGTACCAGACAAGCGTGCAATCGGAAAGGTCGGCGCGTCGGGCGGGCCGGCACGTGAACGCCATTACCCGGCCGTTGTCCGCGGCCCGTCCGCACCAACTGTGGCGCCCGTCGCCTCGCGCTCGAGTTCTGCCTGCATGAAAGCGTCGAGGTCCCCGTCCAGGACCGCCGCCGTGTTGCCCGTCTCGAGCTCGGTCCTGTGGTCTTTGACCATCTGGTAGGGATGCAACACGTAGCTGCGGATCTGGTTACCCCATCCCGCCTCGACGTGCTCCCCGCGCAGCTTGCGCATCTCCGCCTCGCGGTCTTCCAGAGCCTTCACGAGCAGCCGGGCCTGAAGGATCTTGGCGGCAGTCTCCTTGTTCTGGGTCTGCGAGCGCTCGTTCTGGCTCTGGGAAACGATGCCGGTGGGGATGTGAGTCAGGCGAACCGCCGAGTCGGTCTTGTTCACGTGCTGGCCGCCGGCGCCGGTGGCCCGGAACGTGTCCATGCGGATGTCGTCCCAGTTGAGCTCCATCTCGATGTCGTTCTCCACCTCGGGGAGGACTTCTACGAGCGCGAACGTCGTGTGACGGCGCTTCTGCGAGTCGAATGGGCTGATCCGGACAAGCCGGTGCACGCCACGTTCAGCCTTGAGGTAGGCGTAGGCGTACCGGCCGTCGACGGCGATCGTCACGCTCTTGACGCCGGTCTCCTCGCCCTCGGTCTGATCGAGGATCTCCGTCCCAAATCGATGGCGCTCCGCCCAGCGTAGATACATGCGAAGGAGCATCGACGCCCAGTCGGTGGCTTCGGTGCCGCCGGCTCCGGCGCTTATTGTCAGAAGCGCGTTTCGCTGGTCGTACTCGCCGCCGAAGAGCAGTTCGCGACGTGCGACGGCGTACTCGGCATCGAGCGTGGCGGCTTCGGTCGCGACGTCGTCGAGAACGGAGGAGTCCTCCTCCTCCTGGGCGAGGTCGAGCAACTCCATGGTTGATTGGGCGCTGTTCTGCAGGCGCAGCCAGAGTTCGAGTTCCGCACGAAGCCCCTCGGCTTCTCTTAGCAACTTCTGGGCCGTGCGTTGATCGTCCCAGAACCCGGGCTCGCCTACGTGCGCGTCAAGCTCGGCCAGACGGTCCTGCTTTGCGGGGAGGTCAAAGACGCCCCGAGGTCGCCTGGATCCTCATTGCCAGGTCGCGGATTTCGGCCGGCTCCACTAAGAGCGGCCTCTCGCGTCCTGGAGAAGGATCGGCCGAAGCTCGATGAGGCGCAGGGCGCTCTTGCTCCGGGCGACTACGGGGTTCACGCAGGGGCAGTAGGTGTTGTGGGTGCAGACGCCGCAGTTTCCATCGCAATCGAGGGCTGCTGCATAACTACAGTTGCGGCAATCTCTCTCACACGCGATGAGATCGATGAAGGCCGCTTCCTCTGCCTGCTTCACTACTCTCCTCAGTGTGGTGACGCACTCTTCCCCTCAGCCGGTCGCACGATATGACGGGTCATGAGATCAGCTGCGGCCCGAGTATACGGTGTCAAATCGGCACAGCCAAGGGGTTAAATCTGGTCAAGAGTGGAAAAAGCGCGTGTGAATCGCGTGGCGTGATGGATTCATCGTTGACTCGAATCCCCGGTCAAGGGGCGGCGGACGGCGACGGGAGTGGGGCCGTAGGGTCCGGCGCCACGGCGGGATCCTCTGTCAGGAATACGTACAGCCCAAATGCGCCGAGTTCGTGAACGAAGGACTTGTAGGCCAGGCTGGCCGATAGGTCGTCCGGGCTGGTGGTCGTGGGGGACGACCAGCCTTCGATCCCCAGATCCTCGGCTTGCCGCAGCACGCGCAGCATATGGCTGCGATCGGAGACGAACAGCGCCGTGTGCAGGCCTTTCGCCTCGAAGATGGCCTTCACGTTCTTCAGCGATTCGAGCGTGGAGCTTCCGGTGTTCTCCATGAGGATCGCCGAGTCCGGGACGTTGCGCTTGATCGCGTAGGCTCGTCCGGTCTGGGCCTCGGTGGTCCGGTCGCCCGGCAGGTTGCCGCCCGTGGTGATCAGATATTGCGCGTAGCCCGCGAGGTAGAGGTCGATCGCGTGGTCCAGGCGTGCAGCAAGTGCCGGCGACGGACGTCCGTTGTACTGGGCCGCCCCGAGGACGACGATCGCATCGACGTGGCGCCGGCCGTCCTGCTGCCCCACCTGCCAGATACGAAACGCCGTATAGGCCGTCAGCGAAGCCGTTCCCACGGCGAGGAGCACCAGGACGAAGACGAGGTCCCTCAACCGCTCGCCGAGTGTTGTTCGAGGCCGCCGCGTGGCCCGGCCGCCGCGGTCGATGACCGGTGTCAGCTGCCGTGGCACTTCTTGTACTTCTTGCCAGAACCGCACCAGCATGTGTCGTTGCGGCCCATGCGGACGCCCGACGGCGCGTAGCCCGGCCTGACGGCTCCCGCGGGCACTCCGGCTCCACCGCCCGGCCGCCCGGCCGGGAGCGGCTTGGGGAGAGGCTTGGGAAGCGGCGCTCCCGAGGTCTGCGGTGGGCGAGCGCCACCGGCGGGTCCGTCCGCGGACGTGGAACTGCTGGCGGGCATTGCGCCCTCGGCTCCCTCCGCCGCTCCCTCGCCACCGGCCGGCTGGCTCTGGTTGCGCACGAGCGACACCCGGAAGATCGTGGTGGCGACCTGGTGGCGAATGAGCTCCTGCATCTCCTGGTAGAGGCTGAACGCTTCCTTCTTGAAGGCGTTGATCGGGTCTTCCTGTGCGTATCCGCGGAGGCCGATACCCTGGCGCATCTCGTCGATCTCCGTGAGGTGCTCTACCCAGACGGAGTCGATTGTTCGCAGTAGGACGAGGCGCTCGATGAGTGCCCAATCCTCGGCACTCTCGGCTTCCTTATCCTCGAGCTTCTCGGCAGCGAGGTCCTTCAACAGGAGGGTGATGTCCTCCGGGTGGCGAATCTCCCAGAGCCTGTCCTCAGAGACTTCGGGACCTGCCAGGCCCATGGTCTCGACGGCATTGACCAGGGCCGCCATGTTGTATTCGTCTTTGCCGGCATTCGCCGGGATGTGGAGAGCAACGATGCTCTCGATCTCCTGCTCGACGAACGAGAGCACAGTGTCCGTGAGGTCTTCGTTGCGAAGGACCTTGTCCCGCTCCTCGTAGATCGTCTCGCGCTGCTTGCTGATGACGTCGTCGTATTCCACGACGCGCTTCCGGATATCGAAGTTGTAGCCCTCGACTCGCGACTGGGCGCTCTCGATGGTCTTGGATACGATCCGCGACTCGATCGCCATGTCCTCTTCGAGCCCGAAGCGCTCCATGATGCCCGCGACTCGATCGGAGGCGAATCGCTTCATCAGGTCGTCTTCGAGCGATAGGTAGAAGCGCGACGAGCCCGGATCGCCCTGGCGTCCCGCGCGGCCGCGGAGCTGGTTGTCGATGCGGCGGGAGTCGTGCCGCTCGGTGCCGATGATGTGCAGACCGCCGGCGGCCACGACCTTCTCGTGCTCCGCATCGCAGATCTTCTTGGCTTCGGCAAAGGCGGCCTCGTAGGTCTCCTTGTCCACCTCGGCGGGATTGAGTCCCCTGCGCTTCAGGATGTCCGACGCGAGCCCGGCCGGGTTGCCGCCGAGCATGATGTCGGTGCCGCGNNTTGGCGTTGAGAACCTCGTGCTTGATACCGCGCCGGAGAAGCAGGCCGCCCAGCAGCTCGGACTTCTCGACGGATGTCGTACCGACCAGGACGGGGCGCCCCTCCTCGTGCATCTCGTCGATCTCGTCGATCAGAGCCTGATACTTGCCGTTCTCATTTCGGAAGACCAGGTCTGCGCCGTCGTCGCGGATCATCTCCTTGTTGGTGGGGA
>PMBG01000105.1 GCA_003153755.1 Chloroflexota bacterium
ACGCGCGGCTGGTCTTTCTTGTCCGATCTGCCGTAGCCGTAGTAGGGAACCACGGCGGTTATCCGTCCGGCGCTGGCCCGCTTGCAGGCGTCGATCATGATCAGCAGCTCCATGATCGAGGTGTTGACGGGCCTCGACGTGGGCTGGATCAGGAAGACGTCCTTCTCGCGGACGTTGTCGATGATGCGGACGAAGATGTTCTCGTTGGCGAAGGCGAAGACCTCGGCGCGCCCGATGTCTATGCCGAGATAGCGGCAGATGTTCCGCGCCAGCTCCGGGTTTGAGTTCCCGGTGTAGACGTCGAACTTGTCCGCTCCGAAGCTCGACTCCAGTGCGTCGCTTTCGGTCACTTGGCCTTCCCGCCGTCGGGCGCCGGAGTGGCGCCGTCGGGATCATTCTCCGCTATGGCACCACGTTGCGCCAACCCTGCTCGGAAGGCTGCGATGCCCACGACCTTGTCGCCGGCGTTCAGCCGCATGACGATGACACCGCGTGCCTGTGAAGAGTAGCGGTTGATCGTGTTCGTCTCGGTGCGCACGACCTGTCCCTGGGCGCTGATGAGAAGCAATTCCTCGTCCTGCTCGGTGACCTGCTGGACGGCTGCCACGTTGCCGGTCTTCTTGCCTTCCAGCGAGATGAGCCGGACGCCCTGGCTGCCGCGATGCATGGCGCGGAATTCGGTGAGTGGCACTCGCTTGCCGAAGCCCGTTTCCGTGAGAACGAGGAGGTCCGCGGTGGGCTGGACTACGCTCATGCCCACGACTCTGTCCGTGGGGCTGGCAAGACGGATGCCGATGACGCCGGCGGCCGGGCGGCCCATGGGCCGGACCTCGTCCTCGGGGAAGCGCGCGATCTTGCCCTCGGCGCTGGCGACGATGACGTCGTCCGAACCTGTGGCCACGTCGACCCAGGCGAGCTCGTCGTCCGGAGCGATCGTGATGGCGATGATGCCGCTGGAGCGGACCTTGTCGAACTGCTCGAGCGGGGTCTTCTTGACGATGCCCGTGCGGGTGGCCATGACGAGGAACTTGCCGGCCTTGAAGTCCGACAGCGTGATCGTGGCCATGGGCACTTCGCCCGGCTCCACCTGGACGCCGGGGAGGTTGATGATTGCGATGCCCTTGGCCTGGCGGCTGGCGTCGACGATGGTGTGGACCTTTGCGGAGAAGACGCGGCCGCGGTTCGTGAAGAACAGAGCCCAGTCGTGGGTGTTGGCCACGAGAAGGTGCTCGATCGCATCCTCCTCGCGGGTCACATGGCCGATGATTCCCTTTCCGCCGCGGCCCTGGCGCCTGTAAGTGGCGACCGGCTGTCGCTTGATGTAGCCGCGCCGGCTGATCGTGATGACGACGTCTTCGTCGGCGATGAGGTCTTCGTCGGTCATCTCGCGCGACGAGTCGTCGGCGATCCGCGTCCGGCGCGCGCCGGCGTACTTGGTCTTGATCGCGGTCAGCTCGTCCTTGATGACCCCGTTGATGCGCGATGGATTGGCCAGGATGTCCTCGAGCTCCGCGATGAGCTTGATGACCTCCAGGTACTCCTCCTCGATCTTCTTGCGCTCGAGGGCGGCCAGTCGGGCGAGGCGCATGTCCAGGATTGCCTGCGCCTGGATCTCCGACAGCCCGAAGCGGGCCATCAGGTTGTTGCGCGCCCTTTCGACATCCGCGGACTCGCGGATCGTCTTGATGACCTCGTCCAGGTTGTCCAGGGCGATCTTCAAACCCTCGAGGATGTGAGCCCGGGCGCGGGCCTTCTCGAGGTCGAACTCGGTCCTGCGCCGGACGATCTCGCGGCGGTGGTCGATGTAGTGCTGGAGGACCGACTTGAGCGGGAGGGTCTGTGGCTGGCCGTCGACGAGCGCGAGCATGTTCATGTTGAACGCGGTCTGCATGGCCGTGTGCTTGAAGAGGTTGTTCAGCACACGGTGCGGATCGGCATCGCGCTTGATCTCGATGTAGATGCGCATACCGTCGCGGTCCGACTCGTCGCGAAGGTCCGAGATCCCCTCGATCTTCTTGGCGCCGACCATCTCGGCCATCTTCTCGAGCAACGCGGCCTTGTTCACCATGTACGGGAGCTCCGTCACGATGATCGACATGCGTCCGTTGCGGGTTTCCTCGAATGCCACCTGGGCTCGCACGACCACGCGGCCGCGGCCGTGGGCGTACATCTCGCGAATGGCGTCGATGGTCTCGTTTTCGCCCGTGATGGCGTTCCGGCGGGTCTCGTACCGGTACATCGTGCCGCCGGTCGGGAAATCCGGGCCGGCGATGTACTTGCAGAGGTCGTCCGACGTCAGCTCCGGATCGTCGATGAGGGCCCGGGCCGCGTCGACCACTTCGCCGAGGTGGTGTGGCGGGATGTTGGTCGCCATGCCCACGGCGATGCCGGACGATCCGTTCACGAGCAGGTTGGGGAGCCTGGCCGGAAGTACGGTGGGCTCTTTCTGCGTGCCGTCGTAGTTGTCCGTGAAGTCGACCGTGTTCTTGTCGATGTCGGCGAGCATCTCGGCGGCGATGCCCGTCAGGCGGGCTTCGGTGTAGCGCATGGCGGCTGCGCTATCGCCGTCGATCGAGCCGAAGTTGCCCTGCCCGTCCACGAGCGGGTACCGCATCGAGAAGTCCTGCGCCAGCCGGACGAGGGCGTCGTAGAGGGCGCTGTCACCGTGCGGGTGGTACTTGCCCATTACCTCGCCGACGATCGCGGCGCACTTGCGATAGGACGACGTGGCCGAGAGGCCCATCTCCCCCATCGTGTAGAGGATGCGCCGGTGAACGGGCTTGAGGCCATCGCGGACATCGGGCAGTGCTCGGGACACGATGACGCTCATCGCGTAGTCGAGATAGCTGGTCCGCATCTCGTCTTCGATGCGGATGGTTCTGACGTGGCCCATCGGGTCGGTCACGACTCGTTATTCCTCCCGGGGTCTGGCGGCAGACCGCGGAGCGGCGCCTTGTGTTTGGGCGGTGGCAAATTGCGCCGTCGCGGCGCCGTTCGATGTCGACGGGCCCGGGCCGCGGCGGATGCCGTCCAGGCTGGCTTTGAGTCTCGCGGCGGTCGCCGGAGGGAGTTTCGAGAGGGAATCGCGGATCACCCACGCCCTATGACCGTCGCCCGTGGCACGCGCAGTCGCGGTCTCAGCCTCGAGGAATGCGGTCGTTGCCGTGGGGTCCAGGTCGGCGTGCGTTCGGAGCGCCCAGGACAGAGCCTTCTGCACATCCGGTTCGGCGTCGCCGATGAGCTCGCCGATGAGGGCGAGCGCGTGCGTGGTAACCGTGGCGTCCTTCCCGCCCGGTGGGCGTTTCACGTGGGGCATAGTCGCCAGGGTTGAGCCTACGAGCCTGCGTTCCCAGGGCGACGGCGAGTAGACGAGCTGACCCAGTTCCGGCCAGCGCCGGGCGTCCAGCAGGATGCCCGCTCCGTACGGATGCGCCAGCGTGTCTACGGTGATCCACTCCCCAGCCTCGGACGCGCCGCGCCGCATGAGCTGCCAGGCACGCTCCGGATCCGTGGGGAGCAGGCGCTCCAGGTTCCACATGCCGAACCATCGGATATCGCTCATCTCGTGTCGCATGAGGCGGTCCGTCACGTCGAGGATGTGCGCGCTCGACGCTTGCCTGGTTCCCCGTGCGAAGGCCCGGTGCGAGGCCTCGAGAAGCGGGAGGCGGACGCCCAGGACGGGCCCGATGCCTGGCGTGACGCGGCGAATGCCCTCGCGCACCGCAGGATCCGCGATGTCGGCGAACCCGGCCTCGGCGGCCGCCACGAGCGCGTCCGGGTCTGCGACCAGCTCCGAGAGCCTTCCCCCGAGCGCAGTAGCCTCGGTCAAGTGCGCTGCGACGAATGCGTTGGCGGCGGCCGTGATCGGCGAGACGGGTCTGGTGGCGGTGGCCGTGGTCATCCTTCTGACCCGAATCCGTAGCGCTCCTTGAGCTCGCGCTTCTTCGCATCGGTGGCCGCGACGTACGTGCCTTGTGCCGTGGCGAGTTCGACGCCGCTCTCGGCATCGACGATATGGCCGGCGGTGCGCTGGATACGCCGCTTGCTCTCCAGGATCCAGCCCTCGGCGCGTATCGGTTGGCCCACCATGACGGGCCTCTTGAAATCGACACTCATTCGGGCCGTCACGCCCCAGCTGTCATGATCGATGAGGGCCCAAGCCATCACCTCGTCGAGGATCGTGCAAACGATGCCGCCGTGCACCAGCCCCTCCCAACCCTCGTAGGAGTCCGGGATCGTCAGGTCGACGAAGCACTTGCCGGGCTCGAACTTGAGAGCAAGGTGCAGGCCGACCTCGTTGAGTTCGCCGCACGCGAAACAGTGGTGCGGGAGGATTCGGAAGTCGCGGAACGTCATCAGGACCGGCCGTTCGCGCAGGTCGCCTTGGCCGGCTGCCGCGGGCGCGGTGGCATAGGCGGAGGCCCGGGCCGTCATAGGCCCTTCCGCCTGAGCTGCCGCACTCATCGTCTTGTCAGACATCGAGGTTCTGGACCTTGCGGGCTTCGCTCTTGATGAAGTCCTTCCGCGGCTCGACACGCTCGCCCATCAGCATGGTGAAGATGGCGTCGGCCTCGGCCGCATCCTCGACTTCGGCTCGAAGAAGCGTCCGCGACTCCGGGTTCATGGTGGTGTCCCAGAGCTGGTCGGCGTTCATCTCGCCGAGGCCCTTGAAACGCTGGACGGACACGTTCTTGCCCATCTTCTTGGTCAGGACGTCGCGCTCGGCCTCGCTCTGGGCGTAGAACGTCTGCTTGCCGGTGCTCACGCGGAAGAGCGGCGGCTGAGCAATATAGAGGAAGCCGTTCTCTATGACCTGCGGCATGTGCCGGAAGAAGAAGGTCAGGAGCAGGGTCCGGATGTGGGCCCCGTCCACGTCGGCGTCGGTCATGATGATGATTCGCTGGTAGCGGAGCTTGGCGAGATCCAGCGAATCGCCGATGCCGGCTCCCAGCGCGATGACGAGCGGCCGGATGTTNNCGGATGTTCTCGCTGGACACGATCCTATCTAGGCGGGCCTTCTCCACGTTGAGGAGCTTTCCGCGCAGCGGCAGGATCGCCTGGAAGCGACGGTCGCGGCCCATCTTGGCCGATCCACCGGCGGAGTCGCCCTCGACCAGGTAGAGCTCGCTCTTGGCGGGGTCGCGCTCCTGGCAGTCGGCCAGCTTGCCCGGCAGCGACATGCCCTCGAGGGCTCCCTTGCGGATGACGAGGTCCCGTGCCTTGCGGGCCGCTTCGCGGGCACGGGCCGCGGTGAGCGATTTCTCGATCATCCGGCGCCCGTCGGCGGGGTTCTCGTCCAGGTATTGGCCGATGCCCTCGGCAACCGCGGCCTCGACCTGACCCTTGATCTCCGGGTTTCCGAGCTTGGCCTTTGTTTGACCTTCGAACTGGGGCTCGACCAGCTTGACGCTGATGACCGCCGTTAGACCCTCTCGGACGTCGTCGCCGGAGAGATTCGCGTCCGAATCCTTGAGGATGCTCGCACGCCGCGCGTAGTCATTCAGCGAACGCGTCAGTGCGGCTCGGAAGCCGGTCATGTGGGACCCGCCGTCCACCGTGTTGATGTTGTTCGCGAAGCTGAAGATGTTCTCCGCGTAGGAGTCGTTGTACTGGAGCGCGACCTCGATGGTGGTGGACCCCTCGCGCTGCTCCACGTATATAGGACGCGCGTGGAGCGCTTCCTTGTTCTTGTTCAGATGGCGCACGAACGAGATGAGGCCGCCCTCGAAATAGAACGAACGTTCACGATCGGCCCGGTCGTCGAGGAGGCGGATCCAGAGGCCCTTGTTCAGGTAGGCGGACTCGCGGAGTCGCTGGGCTATCGTGTCGAAGCTGAACTCTACGGTCTCGAACACCTCGGGATCGGGCAGGAACGAGGTGGTAGTCCCCTTCCGGTCACCCTGCGGCCCTACCTTCTTGACGGCCATCGTGGGCACGCCGCGGGTGTACTCCTGAGCCCAGACCGATCCGTCGCGCGCGGATTCCACTCTGAGCCACACGGACAGCGCGTTGACCACGCTCACGCCAACGCCGTGCAAGCCACCGGAAACCTTGTAGCCGCCGCCTCCGAACTTGGAGCCCGCGTGCAGCACCGTATGGACGATTTCGAGTGCGTCCTTGCCGCTCTGGTGGCGCCCCACCGGCACACCGCGGCCATCGTCCGTTACGCGGAGAGACCCGTCCTCGAGGACTCGGACCTCCACGAACGTCGCGTGGCCGGCCATTGCCTCATCGATCGAGTTGTCGACTACCTCCCAGACGAGGTGGTGGAGGCCGCGGACGTCCGTAGACCCGATGTACATGCCCGGGCGTCGCCGGACCGGATCCAGACCCTCGAGCACCTGAATGCTCTCGGCGTTGTACTCGTTGGCGCCGGTCTTCTTGGACTTGCGGGTAGCCGCCGGTTCGGGCGCGGCGCCCGGTGTTCCGTTGTTGTCGCGGTTGGGGGTTTCCTGCGTCAAGAGTTGCCTCCGGTCAGGCGATCGAAGAGGCGGGAGAACTCCTCGTCGCTGTAGTACTCGATTACGATGCGTCCGCCCTTACGTGACCGGGCCAGAAGCACCTTCGTGCCCAGCGCCCGGCGCAACTCCTCCTCGAGACGCTCGATGTCCGCGTCCGAGTCTATTGTCCGTCCGGATCGAGTTCCGGGTCGGTCGCGAAGCCGCCGCACCAATTCCTCGGTCTGGCGGACGGAGAGTCCACGCTCGACGACGGCGGCAGCCATTTGCCGCTGAGTCGCCGGCGACGCTCCCGCCAGGGCTCGAGCGTGGCCTTCGGTGAGATCCCCAGCCCCCACTGCTGCCTGCACAGAAGGCTCGAGGTCCAGTAGCCGCAGAGTGTTGGCGATCGTTGATCTGGCCCGACCTACCTGTCCGGCGATCTCGTCCTGGGTCAGGTGAAACTCGTCTGCCAGCTGGCGGTAGGCGTGGGCTTCCTCCATTGCGTTCAGGTCCGCCCGCTGGATGTTCTCGACGATCGCCACCGCGAGTTGCTCTCGATCGGCCATCTGCCGCACGATCGCGGGGACGTGGTCGAGGCCTGCCAGCTGCGCTGCGCGGACACGACGCTCACCCGCGATCAACTGATATCCGTCGAGGACTTCGGTGACGATGACCGGCTGGAGGACGCCGTGGATGGCGATGCTACCCGCGAGTGACTCCAGGGCTTGCTGTTCGACCCTTTGCCGCGGCTGATACGGGTTGCCCCGGATGCGGGAAATCGGGATCTCCAGAGGGGCTGCGCCGGCCTGGTTTGTCTGCGGGATGAGCGCCCCGAGTCCTCGACCGAGCCCAGTGTGCCGCTCGAGAGGCGGCGTCACCGCGACCCCTCGTTCGCCGGGCCCCCGTCAGCAGCCTCGTTCGGCCGCTCCGCCGCGGGAGCCTGTCGGCCGTCACGTTCTCGCAGTTCCGCCGCTAGTTCGGCATACGCTTCGGCGCCCTTGGAGTCCGGACGATAGAGAGCGATGGGAAGACCGTAGCTTGGAGCTTCGGAGAGCCGGACGCTCCGCGGGATGACGGTGTCGAATACCGCAGAGCCAAGGTGCTTCCGAACCTCGGCATCGACCTCGGCGGAGAGGTTGGTGCGGGGGTCGTACATCGTGAGCACCACGCCCTTTATAGCGAGGTCCGGGTTCAGGTGATTGCGGACGAGGTTGATCGTGGCGATCAACTGGGATAGCCCCTCGAGCGCGTAATACTCGCACTGGATGGGGATCACGACGGAGTCCGCTGCTGTGAGCGCGTTAACCGTGAGGAGTCCGAGCGACGGGGGGCAGTCGAGCAGGATGTAGTCGTACACAGGCACGAGATCGGCCAGGATGCGGGCGAGGCGGCGCTCTCGTTGCGGCAACGGGGCCAGCTCGACCTCTGCTCCGGCGAGCGATATCGATGAGGGCACGATAGAGAGCCCGGGAATGCTCGTGGCGATGACCAGATCCGCCACGCGAGCGTCCTCGATGATCGCTTCGTAGACGGAGTGCTGGATCTGGGCTCGGTCGAGTCCGAATCCGCTCGTGGTATTGCCTTGAGGGTCCAGATCGATGACAAGTACCGCGTCACCGGCGAGTGCCAGATACGTAGATAGATTGACTACCGTCGTCGTTTTCCCCACGCCGCCCTTTTGATTGGCGCAGGCGATGATCTGGCCCAATGAGGTCCCCATTTCGGTCGTCGGAATGCCCGAATTCTAGCATTCGGGGCCGTTCCCTGGGCTTGAAAGCCTCCGCCAGCGGCGAAACGGCGGAGAATTTCTCGTTTTGCCGTCTTGGCACGTTATGTTGCGGATGCGGACGACGGGTCAAGCCTACCTCCCGCGGGTTTGAGGCGGCTTATCAGGCACTCGTGCGTGGTCGGATGGCGATACCTGAGCGGTTCTGCGGTACCAGTGGCACGGGCCACCCTGTCTCTCGGGTGTGAGCCTCAGCGACGCCGGCGACGGGTGTTTTGGGGTTTGGGCGGGTCAGGAATCGGGCGGTGTGGGGCCGGTGCGCCGGGCCGTACGAAAGTCCGGGGTGGGTCGTGGGTTCGAGGCGGACTGTGCCGGCCGCGGCTGGAGTCGGGAGGAACGGATGAGCCTCGAACGTCGCTCGCTGGGCGCCGCCAGTCATCCGGACGTGAGGAGCGTTCGCCTTCTGATCTGTCTCGCGTGCAGACGGAGCGACTGTTTCACGTGAAACGCACGCGCAGTAGGCCGGGAATCGGGCGGCTTTCCCCGATTCGACCCTCAGAGCGCCATGTTTCACGTGAAACTTGCCCACGGCGGCTCGAGGTTGGACTCGAATCCGTCGCACTGCGCACGGGTCTGGCACTTCGACGGTCGGTGCCCTCACCCATCCCCTCCCCTCAGCTGTTGCGGCACGGCGCCCCTCCGCACCTTCCGTACTCCCTCGGCCGCCGAGCGCCACTAGGACCTGGCACCGCCCGGTGTTGCGCCGGCGCAACACCACATCCACGGTTGGCGTCCTTCAGTACTTGTTCAGGCGGGTCTGGTCACAATCCCGCCGGCCGCTGTCGGGGGGCCCTCCGCGTTCCCCCAAACAGGAGGCGCGGCCGCCCCCGTCGTTCAGTCCGCAGTCGTCAAAGCCGCGCGCGAGGAACAGGTCACGTTGTCCGAGTCTTGCCTTCGGTCCTATACTCCGCGAATTGATGATGCCTTTTGGTCGCACTCCCGCTGCGGAGTGTCGTCCCAACCCCACTTCCTGAGGGCTACCCACCATGGGTCCCGCATTTGCTGCCGTGTGCGCGGGCATCGCCGCGCTCCTGGAAGCGACCCTCGGGTCGCGATATCACATATTGGACTCGCAGCTCCAGATCGCCCTCATCTTCGTGGTTGCCACAACAATCGTTTACGGCTTCAGCGAAGGCATGACCTGGGCGTTCGTTGGCGGCTTGTGCCTGGATTTCTTCATCCCGGTCCCGAATCGGCCGCTCGGCTCGACTGTGTTCGAATTGCTCATTGTTGTAGCGCTCGTCGCCGCGGCCGAGCCTCTACTTTCCCGGCGCCGGTATCCGGGCGTCATCGCAGCCGTCGCGATCGTTACGCCCATCTTCCTCGTGGTTTCCAACGTGACTTCCGGCTTGATCAATCCCCCGTCGCCGCACCTGGGCCTCAGGGATCTGGTTCTGGCGGCAATAGCCAATGCGATCGTCGCCGCGTTTCTCAGCCCCCTCGTGATCGCGGTAAAGCAACGATCCGAGAAACGCGACCGACTCATCTGGTGGAGGTGATGCCATGAGCGTCACGACGACAAGCACGCGAGCGGCGGCCGACAACGTCTACCGCTTCGGGTTCTTCGCAATCGCAGTGATCGTGGGCATGGCCACACTTGGGGCACGCATGTTCCAGTTGCAGGTTGGTCCCTCGGACGAACAGGCGGCACCGACCCCGGCCGTCACGGCAATTCAATACACGCCCTCGACGAGGGGCCTGATCTACGACGCCAGCATCCCTCCGATACCGCTCGTCAAGAACGTCGTGACCTATGGCGTGACCGTAACGCCGTACCTGCTCCCTCTCGACCGCGAGTTGGAGGTCGCAAACAAGCTCGGCAAGATCCTCAATGTGTCCCCTGTGGACATCGAGACCCGAATCGATGCCCACCCCGGGTCTATGTACGACCCGGTGACGATTGTCGAAGGCATCACCGAGGAAGTCGCGCGCTTCATCGAGGAGAATTACTCCTCTCTCCCCGGCGTCCAGGTGACCGCGCCGTCCGTACGGCAGTACCCCACGGGCGACCAATTCGGCCAGATCGTTGGCTACACGGGCCAGATCACGAACGAGGAGTACAACGGCACCTCCAAGAACGATCCGAACGCCTGGAAGAACCTGTACCCCACGGCCGGCTACTCCAACAGCGACACCGTGGGCCAGGCCGGGCTCGAGGCCCAATACGAGCAGTATCTACGCGGCCAATACGGCTCTCAGACCGTATCGCTGGACTCCTCGGGCAAGCCCATTCCCGGGTTGGTCACGAACGTCAACCCACCGGTGCCCGGCGGATCGCTCACGCTCAATATCAGCGCGAGTGAGCAGGCGATGGCCACCAAGGCGCTCAAGTACTTCATCGATCACACGGCCCGGACGACCCAGGGCGTGATCATCGTAGAGAACCCGCAGAACGGGAAGATCCTGGCGATGGTCAGCCTGCCCGGCTATGACGACAACCTCTTCGCCAACGGGATCAGCTCAAAGGACTTCCAGACGCTGGTCACCGACCCGAACCAGCCGCTACTGAACAAGGCGATCGGCGCCCAGTACCCGCCCGGATCCACATTCAAACTCGTGACGGCAACCGCCGCCCTGGACAAGGGCTTCACGCTCAATCAGACCATCCAGACGTTGCCGTTCATCATGGCCGGCGGCGTCAAGTTCCCGGATTGGACCCCGAACACGTGGGGAGCCATCAACCTGACCAAGGGTTTCGCCTACTCGAGCGACACGTTCTTCTACCAGCTGGCACGCGACGTGGTCGGGATCAAGGATCTGGCGGCGTGGTCCCGGTATTACGGCTTCGGGCAGCCCACCGGCATCGATCTGCCCGGTGAGGCGGCCGGCATCGTCCCGGACGACTCGTGGAAGCAGGCGAACTTCAACGAGAACATGTATCAGGGCGACATCATGCACGACGGCATCGGCCAGGGTTTCGACGCCGAAACGCCGCTTCAGGTTCTCAACGCCTACTGCGCCATGGCCAACGGGGGAAACCTCTGGACGCCGCAGATCGTCAAGTCGATGACCGACGCGAACGGAAAAGTGACCGATGTCCAGCCCAAACTGATAAGCCGCCTGCCGACGTCGGCGGCGAACCTGGAGACAATGCGCCTCGCGGCGCGTGAGGTCGTGACCACCAGGCACACGCTCAATCTCGTCGACATGGACCACTACGGGGTCTACATCGCCGGGAAGACCGGTACGGCCGAGTTCGGTGTTCGCGACAGGCGCGGCTATCTGCCGTATCACGAGTGGTTCGTGGGCTTTGTGGCCGATAGCAGCGGTGACTTCACCAAGACGGATTCGCAGCTCGCGGTTCTGGCCTTCATTCACGGCGCCAACTCGGCTGCCAACGTGGCAACCGAGGTGGTCAAGTACTACCTGTGGCTGCACGAGGGGATCAAGGGGCTCGACCCGTTCAACATCCACAACCCGGGATTCATAAACGCATGGGCCACGCGGTTGTCCAACCCGTACGGCATCAATACCCGAGAGTAATTGCGCACCTATGAAGACCCTCTTTCGCGGGACCGAGACGCTACAGGGGTGGGCCCCTAAAGCCGGTTCGGATGCGCGTCGCAACTACGATTACCAGCTGACGATCTACGCCGTCCTCCTCACCATCTTCGGCCTGGCTATGGCCTACAGCAACAGCGTGGGATCCACCCAGCAGGCCCTGACCACGTCCTCGCCCTTCGTCCGAACCCTCATGTGGGGGGTCGTGGCCGCTGTTGTGTTCGGGCTCACGACGTCCTTCGACTACAAGTGGGTTCGATCGTTCGCCTGGCCTTTGTATCTCATCAATCTGGTTCTGCTGATCGCGACCCTGCGGCTTGGGCAGGGTACCGGCGAGGCCGGCTCGGCCGCGCGCTGGGTGGTCATCGCCGGCTTCCAGTTCCAGTTCAGCGAACTGGCCAAGATCGCCATGATCGTCGTCTTCGCGACCTTCCTGTCGAGCCGGGACAACGTGACCATCAAGTCGCCGTGGACGATCATCGGCGCCCTGCTCGTGATGGTGCCGCCGTGGGTGCTCGTCATGATGCAGCCGGACCTCGGTACGTCGCTGGTCCTCGTGGCAATCCTGGCCGGGATGCTGTTCATGTCCGGCGCGAGCCTCTTCTGGATGGGCATGCTCATAAGCGCGGTGATTGCGGCGGTGCCGTTCGTTTGGGCAGGCATGCGCGACTATCAGAAGGCGAGAATCCTGACCCTGCTCGATCCGGGCAGCGATCCAAAGGGCGCCGGCTACCAGCTGCACCAGGCGGAAACCGCGATCAGAGCGGGAGGGTTCGGCGGCAAGGGCCTCACGAACGGCAACGTGGCCATGCCGGTCCAGTCCACCGACTTCGTCTGGGGGGTCCTGGCCGAGGAGCTGGGCTTCATCGGCGCATTGGTGGTCATGATCCTGTTCGCGCTGCTGGTTTGGCGTCTGCTCACGTGCGCGTGGAGGTCCACCGACACATTCGCCATGCTCGTCGGCACCGGAATCGCCACGATGATCGCGTTCCAGGTCCTGGTGAATATCGGGATGGTCGTCGGGTTCATGCCCGTCACGGGCATCCCGCTCCCTTTCATCTCCTACGGAGGAGCCTCCCTGGTCAGCCTCGCTGCCGGTATAGGAACCCTCCAAAGCACAAACCTGCGCCGCGAGAGGCCCGAGTGGTAGGTGACGGGCGCGCCCGCCTCGGGCTTGATACGCCCGGCCGCCGGACAGCGCCCACTTCGTGAGGTCCGGAACGTGACGGGCAGCCGCGAGGTCTACGAATCGCCGCCGCCTCTGGCGCCGCTGATTGTCGAGCGGCTTCTGGGTCGAGTTCGCAAGCCCGGCCGATATGCGGGAGGGGAGTGGAACTCGGTTTCGAAGGACTGGTCGCAAGTGGCCCTGAAGTGGTGCCTGGCGTATCCCGACCTGTATGAAATCGGGATGAGCAATCTGGGCTTGCGGATCCTCTATGAAGTCCTCAACGACAGGCCCGATCGACTGGCCGAGCGCTGCTTTGCGCCCGACGCGGACCTCCGACGTGAACTCCGGCGCGCGGCAGGCGGCCCGAGCGTCGAGGCGGCGCTTCCGGACGTGCCGCTCTGGAGCCTGGAGACCCGCCGGTCACTGCGCGACTTCGATGTGGTGGGCCTGAGTCTCGGATACGAGCTCGTGGCCGCCAACGTCCTGGAGATGCTCCACCTCGCGGGCATCGGGCTTACGACGGCCGAACGCCGCCCGTCCGATCCGCTGGTCGTCGCCGGCGGATCGATCGTCCTCAACCCCGAACCGTTCGCGGACTTCGTCGACGCCGTGGTGCTGGGCGAGGGCGAGGACGTGGTTATCGAGATCAGCGACGTGCTCGAGTCGATCGGCTGGCACCGTCGGCAGACGGGCTCGGACGGAGTGCTGCGCCGCGGCGTGGACCGGGCATCCGCCCTTCTCGCCCTGGCGAGGATTCCCGGAGTCTACGTGCCGTCGCTCTACCGGCCGAGATACCTCGACGACGGCCGCTTCGATCGCCTGGAGCGCATGGACTCCGTCGCGCCCGAGCGGATCCACAGCCGTATCGCGGACGACTTCGAGACGACGGTGCGCGGTATCCGCCAGCTCGTGCCGAACATGGCGATCGTCTTCGATCGCGCCCAGATCGAGGTCATGCGTGGATGCACGCGCGGCTGTCGCTTCTGCCAGGCGGGGATGCAGTCGCGGCCCTTACGCGAGCGAGCGCCGGACGTCGCGGTCGCGGCCGCGGAGCAGATCCTCGACGCGACCGGGTACGAGGAGATCGGCCTCACGAGCCTCTCCACCGCCGACTACACGTACATTCGCGAGGTGGGCACGGAGCTTCACCGACGCCGGCCCGACGTAACGCTCTCGCTGCCGTCCACCCGGGTCGACGCCTTCACCGTCCAGCTAGTCGACGCGATCTCGCAGACCGGACGCAAGGGTGGTTTCACATTCGCGCCGGAAGCCGGGACGCAGCGGATGCGCGACACGATCAACAAAGGCGTGAGCGACGAAGAGATCGCCCGGACCGCCGGCCTCGCATTCGAGCGTGGGTGGAGTTCCGTGAAGCTCTACTTCATGATCGGCCTGCCCGGCGAGACGATGGAGGACGTGCTCGGGATCGCTGCGATCTCCCAGCGCGTATTGGAGCTGGGGCGGCGGCGCCACGGGGGCCGGGCGGCGGTGAAGGCGGCGATCTCCACGTTCATCCCAAAGGTGATGACGCCGTTCCAGTGGGACGGGCAGGACACCAAAGACGAGATAGAGGCCAAGGTCGGCGCGCTGCGGAAGGCGATGCACGGCAAGGGCCTGACGATGACCTGGCACGATCCTCAAAGCTCGGTCCTGGAAGCGGCGCTCGGGCGAGGCGACAGGAGGCTCGGCGCGGTCATCAAGCGCGCCTGGGAGATGGGCGCCGGGCTCGATGCGTGGGACGAGCACTTCGACTTCTCGATCTGGCTCGGAGCCTTTGCCGCCGAGGGGCTCGATCCGGCCTGGTATGCCCAACGTGATATCCCCACCGGGGAGTCGTTGCCGTGGGAGCATCTGGCGGGCGGTGTGTCCATGGAGTTCCTGCGCCGTGATCGTGTCCGAGCCGACGCCGCGCGAACCACCCCCGACTGCCACTGGGGACCGTGCTCAAACTGCGGCGCGCCCGCAGCGACGGGATTCGCGTGCGACACCGGCACCGACGGACCGCGGCGGCTGCTCGTATCGATAGGCGACGAGGGCCGCGCCTGGCGCTACCCCGGTGCACCGGGCGATGCCGCGCGTGCAGTCGGCACCCGGGCCGCCGACGGGACTGGTGCTAACGTGGATGCGACCCGCGGGCAACTGCGCGGGTGGCCATACGACTTGTTGGGGACTGAGATGCAGTCGAAGGACGCAGGGCTCCGAGGGCTCGCGTCGCTGGTGGAGGCGGCCGGCGGCGAGTCCACCGGGTGAATTCCGGAGAACAAACACTCGACCTGATACGACTCTTCGTCCTGCTCGTCGGGGCGTCCGTCCTGGTCACGCTGCTGGCGCGACGGGCAAAGCTCCCCTATACGGTGGCCCTTGTCGGTTTCGGCATCATCGCGGGCTCGGTCGCGCAGCCGCTCCGCATAGACATCACGCCCCAGCTGGTCCTGGTCGTGCTCTTGCCGGCGCTCATCTTTGAGGCGAGCTACCAGACCGACCTCGGGAAGCTGCGTTCAACCCTCGGCAGCGCCACGCTGCTTGCCGGACCGGGAGTGCTCATCTGCGCGGGCGTCATCGCGGCCTCCCTGCACTTTGGGGCTGGACTGGACGCCACGCAGGCATTCGTGGTGGGCGCGATGCTCTCCGCCACGGATCCGGCCGCGGTGATTGCCACGTTCAAGCGGCTGAACTCCCCGCGGCGGCTGTCAACCCTCATCGAGGCGGAGAGTGTCTTCAACGACGGCACGGGCATCGTGGTATTTGCGATCGCGGTCGGATTGGTCACACATCCGGCGGGGCCGCTCGAGGTCGGCTGGACGTTTGTCTCGGTCGTGGCCGTGTCGGCGGTCCTGGGCGCCGCAGCCGGGTACGTGGTGTCCAGGATTCTGCCGACCATGGGCGATCACCTCCTGGAGGTCAGCCTTTCGCTCGTGCTTGCCTATGGGACGTACCTTGCCGCCGACGCACTGCACCAGTCCGGAGTCATCGCTACCGCAGTCGCCGGCATCGTCCTGGGCAGCTATGGAAGGCGCCGTGGCCTGTCGGAGCGAACGGAGGAAGCCCTCGATACCGTCTGGGAGTTCACCGCGTTTCTGGCCACGGCCTTCATCTTCCTTGCCGTGGGCTTCGCGATCTCGATTCGCTCGCTGGCGGACGTTGCCGTGCCGATCTGCTGGGCCGTGGCGGGCGCGCTGGCCGGACGCGCGCTGATCGTGTACGGACTGGTGGGCGGCTGGCGGTGGTTGAGCCACTACACGGTTCGGCTGCACCGGCGCTCAGGGCGGTCGGGGCTTCCTGGGGCGCCGGGGCCGGAATCCAAAGACGCTGCCTCCCGGATCGATCCGCTGCCCACGGCCTGGCTACACATAGTCTTCTGGTCGGGCCTGCGCGGCGCCGTGTCGACCGCGCTGGCGCTGTCGCTTCCCATCGACTTCCCGAATCGGGCCACGCTCCAGGG
Organism: Chloroflexota bacterium; assembly: GCA_003153755.1. Lineage (GTDB taxonomy): Bacteria > Chloroflexota > Limnocylindria > Limnocylindrales > CSP1-4 > Fen-1039. The sequence continues at coordinate 16,338 of PMBG01000105.1, forward strand.
AATCACTTTCGGCGTGGTGCTGTTCACGCTCGTTGTTCAGGCTACGACTGTCGAGCAGGCCGTCCACCGCTGGAGCGGCACCCGCGACGCCGAACCGGCTTGCTCCACGGCCGACACTACCGCCTCGGCCGAGACCGCCCCATGAGCGAAGTCCGGCAGCGGTGGCGACTCACCTTCGCCCGCGACGAGGACGCCCGGTACCTCTCGCATCTCGACGCCGTTCACCAGTGGGAAAGGGCCTTTCGGCGTGCCCGGATACCTGTCGCGACGAGCGAGGGCTTCAGCCCGCGACCCAGGCTGATATTTGCGGCGCCGCTTCAACTCGGCATGCTCGCCGAACACGACCTGGCCGACCTGTACATGGCCGAGCGCCTCACGGCCGCGGACCTCCGGCGCCGGCTCATCGACGGGCTCCCGCGTGGGTACCGGCTGGTTGACATCCATGACGTCTGGACCGGGGCCCCCGCACTGGCACCCCAACTCTCGGCCGCGGACTACCGCCTTACCCTGTTCAACGTGGAACGGCCGCGCCTGCAAGAGGCCGTGGACAGGATCCTCGCCGCCGAGAGACTCCAGCGCGTCCGCCGCCGGGAGAGCAAGACGACCACATACGATCTCCGGCCTCTCGTCCTCGGGCTGCGCTGCGTCGAGCCCGACCTGACGGCGCACACCGAGACGAACCGTGACACTCCCGCCGCCGGTGCGGCCGCCGCTGGTGCGACCTCCGCCGGTGCGACCGCCGCCGCCGGCCTCGGGCAGGACCGGGCGCCGATGGCCGGTCTGTGGCTGCGACTCAGGCACTCGCAGGATCGCGGCAGCGGCCGGCCCGACGAAGTTGTCGCGGCTCTCGCCGAGTATCTGGGGCTCGAAATCTACGCTCCGGCCGATGACACGGATGATGCGGCACAGACGGACGACGGCCGCCGACTTGCCACCGGCGGTGGTGAACGGTCGCGGCCGTCCGCGCTCGAGGTCCTGCGGCCTATACGTGAACGGCTATGGCTGGTGGACGAAGTCGACTGACTTCCGCAGCGCCGCACGCAAACCGCGCAGATATTGCGGTTCGGCTCCCGCTCCAAACAGCCTCACGCGGCCCTCGATGCGGCCATCACTACAATGGGTTTGACGGAGCAAGGCTCTCGCCGTACACTCCCAATTCGCGCCCCGGGCAACCGGGGGCGTATTCGTGTCATGCACACCGTGGGGCCGCTTCGCCCCGTCCAACTCCTGAGGACCCATGTACGCAGTCATCGAGACCGGCGGCAAGCAGTACCGCGTCGAACTCGGCACCGAGCTCGAAGTCGAACTGCTTGATGTCGAGCCGGGCAAAGAGATCAACCTCGACCGCGTGCTGCTGGTCGCGGATGGCGATACCCATGCAGTCGGGCAGCCCCTGGTCAAGGACGGCGCCGTCAGCGCCCTCGTCCTTCGGCAGGATCGCGGCGTTAAGACGATCTCGTTCAAGTACCGCCCCAAGGCTCGCCGCCGAGTCAAGAAGGGTCATCGCCAGGAGCTGACCGTTCTCAAGATCACCGACATCCGCCTGGGCGTCAGAAGCGCGGCGGAGGATGCCAAGGCATCCGAGTCTGCCGCCGAGGCCGAGCGCGCCAAGGTCGCCAAGGCGGCCACTCGCCAGGCAGCGGAAGACGCAGCCCTCGCCGAGAAGCTCAAGGCCCGCACCGCGGCCGCGCCCGCCCAGCCCGAAGCCGCAGCCGCCACGCCGGCCAAGGCCGCACCGAAAGCCAAAGCCGCCGCCAAAGCACCGGCCGAGGAATCGACTCCGACCGCCAAGGCCGACGCACCTGCCGCCAAGCCGAAGGCCAAGGCCGCCAAGGCCGACGCACCTGCCGGCAAGACCGCTCCCGCGGCTGAGGCCCCCAAGCGGTCCGCCCGCGCCAAGAAGGACGAGTAGCACTGATGGCACACAAGAAGGCCGGCTCAAGCTCAAAGAACGGCCGCGACAGCGTCGGCCAGCGCCTCGGCTGCAAGGCCGGCGACGGCCAGTTCGTGACCGCGGGCTCCATCATCGTCCGCCAGCGCGGCATGACCTTCAAGGCCGGCCCCGGCGCCGGTCTTGGCCACGACTACAGCGTGTTCGCCATGATCGACGGCACAGTGCACTACGAGCACGAGACCCGCGACAAGAAGCGCATCCGCATCGAGGCACTGGCAGGCGAGTAGCCTTCCAGCCATCAATCCGCGGACGCGCGCGCCAAGCGCCGACCGCGCCACCGACGACCACCGGCGGGAGACCGTTCGGAAGGCGCCCGGGAGTTATCAAATGAAGCCGACCGGACATCCCAAGTACTTCCAGGCCGCGGTAAAGTGCGCCACCTGCGGAACCGCGTTTGAGCTGGGCTCCACGCGGACCGAACTGCGCGTGGACGTTTGCAACAGCTGCCACCCGTTCTACACGGGCAAGCAGATGATCATGGACACTGCCGGCCAGGTTGAGCGCTTCCAGCGCCGCCTCGAGCGCACTCAGCGCGCTTGATGACTGCCCGCCCGTGACCCCGGGCGAGGTCTTTCTTCCGGCCACGGGCGTCCGACTCGGCTCAGTCCGCGACCGCCGCAACGGCGCCTCGCTTCTCAGAGGCTAGACTTCGCCCATGGCTCGCTTTCAGTACGGCGGCCAGGCGCTCATCGAAGGCGTCCTGATGCGCGGCCGAAACGCACTCGCGGTGGCTCTGCGCCACCCCGACGGTTCGATCGTCTGGGCCACCGAGCGCCTGGACATGGGCTTGCGCGCCCGTCGCGCCCTGAAGCTGCCCCTCGTGCGCGGCCTCGTTCTTCTCTACGACACGCTCGTGACGGGCACCCGGTGGCTCGTCCGCTCGGCGACGCTGCAGGCGCTCGAGGCAGAAGGCGGCACCCCCGGTCCCACCGCAACCGGCGGCATCACCACTGCGCTATTCGGGCTGGCCGTCATGCCCGCAGGCCCGATCCTGTGCGCCGCCGCCAGCGATGACGGCAGTTCCGCGCCGACCGCCCCATCCGGTTCCCCGTCCGGTGCACAGAGCGGGCTCGGCAAGGGTTACAACGTGGCCGTGGGCGGAATGCTCTTGGTCGCGCTCGTCGCCGGCATCGGGTTCTTCTTCCTCCTGCCGCTCGCCCTGGCGCAGGCCACGGTGGGAAGGGTCGATCAGGGTTTGGGGTTGCAGTTCTCGGAGGGTCTGATCCGGGTCGTGATGTTCGTCGGCTATCTGCTGCTCATCGGCCGAGCCGCCGACGTACGGCGCACCTTCCAGTACCACGGCGCCGAGCACANNCACATGTCGATCCACACCCTGGAGGCGGGCGATCCACTGACCGTCGAGGCCGCTCGCAAATACCCCACGGCTCATCCCCGCTGCGGTACCGAGTTCCTCGTCGTCGTTCTGATCGTCTCGATCATCGCGTTCTCGTTCCTGCCGAAGCTGTCGCCCGTGGGGCTGATCGCGTCTCGAGTCCTGCTCGTGCCCGTGATCGCGGCGATCAGCTACGAGCTGCTGCAGTTCGGGGCCAAGCGCCGCAACCGACGCTTCGTGCGCTGGCTGTGGGCGCCCGGAATCTGGGTCCAGGCCATCACGACGCGTCAGCCAACCGATGACATGATCGAAGTCGCGATCGTCTCGCTCGAGCACGCCCTCCAAGCGGACGGCAACGAGATACCGGCCGGCAGCTCCGACTTCTCCGCCAGGCCGTTGAATCCCGAGACCGATTTCGAGGCGCC
>PMBG01000003.1 GCA_003153755.1 Chloroflexota bacterium
CGCCCTGGGGAGAGGGCCTATAGGCGCGGCCGTGTGGCGATGCCGGCTACTAGAACGCATGTTCTATACTGTGTAGTCCTGCCGACACAGTACTCCGAGGCCATGAGTGGCCGAATACGCCGAGCTCCACTGCCACACGCACTTCTCGTTCCTCGACGGAGCCTCGGCCCCGGACGAGCTGGTTGCCCGCGCCGTGGAACTCGGGCTTTCCGGGCTGGCGGTCACGGACCACAACGGCCTCTACGGCGTGGTGCGGTTTGCGTCCGCGGCGCACGACGCGGGGCTGCGGCCGGTGATCGGCGTGGAGATCGAACTGGCGGATGCGGCGGCGCCCGATCTTGCGGGAATCGCATTGCCGCCGCGGAGAGGGCGGCGCGCGGCGTGGAGTGGCCCCGCGGCGTCGAGTAGCCACGAGCGGCCTTGCGGCCGCTTGGCGTCGATCGCGCCGCTCCCCACCGACGGGCTGCCGGCGTGGCCGCGTCCCCAGCGCGCGATACTCCCCGGCCATCGCGAGCCGGTGAAGGAGGATCTGCGCGGCGTCGGGGAAGGGCAGCGCGGCCCGCACCTCGTGCTGCTGGCGCGTAACGCGGCCGGTTACCGCAGCCTGTGCCGCCTCGTGAGCAGGGCGAACCTGGCAGGCACCAAGTCGATGCCGCGCTTCACCCATGCGCTTCTCGCCGAAAACACCGAAGGCCTCGTGGCCCTCTCCGGATGCCGCGAGGGAGAGATCGCGCGGCGTCTTCGGGCGGGGGATCGGGATGGAGCGCGGGACGTCGCCGAGTATTACGCGCGCCTATTCGCGGGAGGGCCGGCCGGCGGCGGGCCGGTGGCACGCGGCCCCGCCGCCCGTGGCGTCCGCGCCGATTCCGCGGCCACTTCCTCGTTCTTCATGGAACTCCAGCACCACCTTCTGTCCGATGACGACTGGCTCGTGGCGGAAACCTCGCGCCTCGCCGGAGAGCTCGGGCTGCCGGTGATCGTCACGAACGACGTCCACTACGCGCATCGGGAGGGCCGAGAGATGCAGGACGTCGTCACGGCCATCCGCCACGGCCGCGCCCTGGGCGAGTTACGCGACCTTCGCCGCCCCGACGGCGAGTCCTATCTCAAGGCCGGCGAGGAGCTGATGGCATTGGCTCGTGTTACGCGGGGGGCAAGCGCCGGCAAGCCCACGTCCTGGGCTGAGGGAATCGGCAACGCGGCCGAACTCGCGGCCTCCTGCTCAGTTGACCTGGGGTTCGAGCGCTACCGCTTTCCCGGCTTCTCGGTCCCCAAGGGGAACACGCCGTTTTCGTACCTGGAGGAGCTGTGCCACACGGGCGCCCGCCGCCGGTACCACCCGATCAGCCCGCCGGTGGTGAAGCANNTGCTGGGACATCATGCGGTTCGCCCGGGAGCGCGGGATCCCGGCGCAGGGCCGGGGAAGCGCCGCGAATTCGATCGTCGCCTACGTCCTGGGCATCACGCGCGTGGACCCGATACGGCACAACCTGCTGTTCGAGCGGTTCATCAACGCCGGCCGGACGAGCTACCCCGACATCGACATCGACTTCTCGTCGGAACGCCGCGAGGAGGTGATCCAGTATGTCTACGCGAAATACGGCCCCGAGCACACGGGCATGGTCTGCAACCTGGTCACGTACCGGGCGAGGTCGGCGGTGCGCGAAGTGGGGTACGCGCTCGGGTTCCCGCGGCCGCTGGTGGATCGCGTGGCGAAGGCGCTCGAAACGTACGACTCGGTGATGGTCCGGCGGGACCTGGAGGCGGACGGCGGCTTTGGGCAGTTCTTCGCCGAGACGGTGGAGCGCGAGACGGCGGGGGCGGGGAGCGGCGTGAGCGGCGGGCGCGGGGACGGAGGACGGGGCGGCCTGGGGCCGGGGAGCGGCGGGGCCGGCGCGAGTGGCAAGTCGGCGGGGAGTGGCGCGGCCGGGGTCGACGCGAGTGCCGCCGCGGCCGAGGCGCGCGGCCTCACGGATCGTATGGGCCAGCTGAGGACGCTCGCTCCCGGCGGCACAGCGGGGATCGCAGCGCCCGCCGATAGCCCCGTCGCCGCCGCGCCCCGCCCCGCTCCTCCGCCGATTCCCCGCCCCGCTCCGGGTACCGCCTCGCTGCGCCCCGAGTTATTGCGAGATACGCCTGCCGGTGGTGTTACGCGGAACGTGGCGGGCGATGCACGCTCGACGGCCTCCTCTGGGCCGCGTTTTGGCGTCTCGGAGCCCCGAATCGGGTCGATTCAACCCTCCACAGGCGCTTCGGGCCAGTCCGTGCCACTTGCCCGAGTCGGAGCTTCCACTTATCACTCTGTCCAGGCGTATTTCGGAGAAAGTGGCCGCGGCGCCGCCCCGCCGCCCGGCCGCAACGCCGCCCCGACCCCGAACGCCACCGATCTCGGCGGCGGCTCGGCCACNNCCGGCGAGCATCGCCCGCCTGGCGCGTGAGTGGTCCGCGGCCCCGGCGCCCCCGCGCGTCCCCGGCGCCGGCCACTCCCATTCTCACGACGAGAAGCCGGCGCTTCACTCAGGAGCCCGAACCCAGGAGCCACTCGTCCCCGCCACTGCACCGGCGCCCGGCGGACCTCCGTCGGGAGCGGAGCGCTTAGCCACCGCTTTTGCGCGCAGCGAAGACGGAGGGCCGTCGGGGGCCGGTGCGACTAAGCAACCGGCCGAGCAAACCCGCGCGCTCTCAACCATTGGCATGCCGGAGTGGGAGCGCTGGCTCGAGTTCTGCGGCCGCATCGACGGCTTCCCGCGCCACCTGTCCATCCATTCGGGCGGCATGCTCGTGACCGCCGCGCCGCTGATCGACATCGCGCCGCTGGAGCGCGC
>PMBG01000018.1:0-4497 GCA_003153755.1 Chloroflexota bacterium
GGTCCCGGCACCGACGCCGCGCGCGCCGTGGCGGGTCCGAATACCACCGTGGTGGCGCGCGCCGGGCGGGACGAGCTGCCGGAGCTGTTCCGCGGTCATCGCCTCGCGCTCGGCCAGTTCCTCGTCGGCGCTATCGGCAACTACGAGCTCGAGGCCGTCTCCTCGGGCGTGCCGGTCGTGATGCGTTTCGACCGCGAATCGGCGTATGCCACTCCCCCGCCGCTCGTTGCGGTCGCCGACGCGGGCGAGGCCGTGGCACGGATCGGGGCGCTCCTCGACGACGCGGCCGCTCTGGACGAACTCGCGAGTCGCGGGCCCGGCTGGGTTGACGCGAACCACGCCGCGCACACGGTTGCCGCTCGCGTGCTCGGCGACTACCGCCGCACCGGCCAGGGGTCGCGCTAGGCTCAGCGCCGGTTCAGGCGGTTCGGGCGGGGCGGACGCGCGTCAGCGGCCCGGGCGCCTGCGGCGCCGGTTCGGGCGTCAGCGGTTCGGGCTGCCGCCGGCGGCGAGCTCCAGGTACAGGCGCTCCAGCTCCGCCATGGTCCGGCTCTGATCGGCGCGCTGGAGGACGGCCTCTCGCCCCAACCTCGAGATCTCCGCCCGTTCGGCCGGTTCCGTGTCCAGGGCCGTTCGGATGGCCGCCGCCGTCGCGGCAACGTCGCCGACTGGCACGAGGCCGGCCGGGTCGATTTCCTCCAGCCATTCCCTCACGGGCGGCAGGTCGGAGCAGACGATCGGCCGGCCCACGGCAAGGGCCTCGATCAGCGAGACGGGGCCGCCGTCGGTCTCCGGCACGGAGACCACGGCGTCGGCAAGCCTGTAGAAATCGGGCCGATCCGAGTACGGCGTCTCCGGGGCGATCACGACCCTTTCGGTGAGGCCCAGATCCGCGATCAAGCGCTCCAGTTCGGCCTGCACTTCCGCGTTGGCGAAGTAGCGGGTCATGACGAGAGTGACGTCCTGCGGCAGCGCGGCGAGCGCTTCGATGATCACCTCGTGGCGATACAGGCGGTCGATGATCCGCGGCGAGAAGAGCACTCGCCGCCCGGTGAGACCGAGACGCGCGCGCAGTCCGGTGGGGTCGGGACCGGGCGAGAACAGCGCCGTGTCCACCCCGAAGTGGAGGACGCGGGTCCGCTCCGGCTTCGCCCCGAACTCGATCGCGGCATCGACGAGGTGTTTCGTCAAGCCGGTCACGAGATCCGCCGAACGCAGCGATAGCCGTGCCAGGATCCTGGCGCGGCGGCTCCGCCTGGGATCAATCAGCACGTCGTTGCCCCAGACGGTTACGACGCAAGGATGGAACCCGGAACTCCACGCCCGAAACCCGTTCACAGTGAGGTAGTGGACCTGGAGCACGTCCGGCCGGGACCGGGCCACGGCGCGGCGCGCCGACCAGCCGGTGGCGAGCAACCCGAGCTGCGGCACTCTCCAGCCGCTCTGGCCCCTGAACCGGACGATCGCGATATCCGCCGAGAAGCCGGCCCGAAGCTCCAAGTCATTCGGGACTAGGAGGGTGACCCGGTGCCCGCGCGCGGCGAAGTACGTGGCGAACCGGCGGACATGGACGCTGTTGGGATCGCCGAGGAAGGAGATTGCGATGCTGCGGCCGGGATGCGGGCCGGCCGGGCCGCCGGTGTGATCAGCCATTGGCGCGACTCGGCCCGGGCCCTGCCGCCTCTGCGACGTCGAGCGTCCGCAGAACGGTGAGGGCGCGGGCGTCCCATGTAGCTTCGGTCGACATGGCGAAGGTGCGGGCGTTCGCCGCCAGGCGGCGGGCCAGGCCGGCGTCGGCTAGTACCTGCAGCAGACCGCCGGCAAGTCCCTCCGGGGTGTCGGGAGTCGCGATTCCGGCCCCGCTCGCGGCGAGGATCCCCGCCGTCTCCGTGGCGGCAGTCGCCACGATGGGCTTCCCCAGGCTCAGGTAGTCCCAGAGCTTGATGGGCATCGCCAGGTTCGAGTACGGGTTGATGGGTCGTGGGATCACGCACACTCGGGCGTCGGCGAGCAGTCCCGCCAGTCCGTCTCTGGCCGATGGTCGAAGCTCGACGTAGGGCGGCAGCTCAGCCCTGCGCACCGGCGGCAGCCCGGGGCCGATCATCCTCAAACGAGCCTCAGGGAAACGCTCGTGGACGATCGCCATGGCCTCCAGGAGGATCTCGAAGCCGTCGGCGCGATCGTTGCTGCCCACGTACGCCACCAGCGGCTGCTCCCCCGCTCCCAGGTCCGGCATTGTCGTNNAGCCGCCACAGCCAGTCGGACAGAATCTGGCGGCGCCGGCGGCGCGGGTAGATGTCGCGGTACAGCTGGTAGGCGTCCCGGAAGTACACGCCAACGCGCTTGCGGCGCAGGCGCATCAGCAGCAGGAACAAGAGGTCGGTTGGCATCGCCGACGTCGTGGCCGACTCGACGTAGACCCCGCGCACCCGGCCGGGCCCGCCGGAAACGAACCAGCGAGCAGCCACCCGGGCACGTGCGAACCGCCCGCCGACTATGCGTTCGGTGTGGGCTCGCGCGGACAGCGCCTCGGTCATCATCGCGATCCGGACCTTGGGCGCGCCGTTCAGGACGGAGATGTCGTACATGCCGTAGAGGAGAATCCCGCCTCGCCCGCCCGGTCGGGGCTCCGAGGCCGCGTCGCGTGCGACCACTAGCTCAGCGGTCCGGCGAGCGGCAAACGGCACAGAGACGAGCGGCTGGGCGGCGTCCCGCGCTCGGGTAGATGCGGCATGAGCCAACGATACCCGACGCTCGTTCGGGCGGTCCAGCGCGGCCGATCCGCCGCGAGGCTCTGCCGGCACCGGCCCCGGCACGGCCCCGGAGCCCGTTCCGCTAGAGTTGCCGGCACACCCGTACTTCAAGGTTCGACATGTGTGGGATCGCCGGAATCCTGAGCGTGACAGGCCNNGCCCGAGCCCGCCCTCGTGGAGCGGATGCTCGAGCGCCTGGTTCACCGCGGCCCCGACGATTCCGGCTGCGACGTGATGGGGCCGGCCGTCCTGGGCATGCGGCGTCTCAGCATCCTGGATCCCACGCCCCGCGGGCATCAGCCGATGACCTCGGCGGACGGCCGTTACACGATCGTCTACAACGGCGAGGTCTACAACTTCCTTGAGCTCGCCGACGAGCTTGCCGCGCTCGGGCGGACGTTCTCGAGCTCTTCGGACACCGAGGTGATCCTCGCCGCCTACGCGACCTGGGGGCCGGATTGCGTCAGGCGCATGAACGGGATCTGGGCGTTCGCGATCTGGGATCGCCACGAGGGCACGCTCTTCCTGACGCGGGACCGTTTCGGTGTGAAGCCGCTCTATCTCGCCGAGGGCGTGGGCTACCTCGCCTTCGCGTCGGAGATCAAGGCGCTGCGAACGCTGCCGTGGGTGTCGGGCGATCCGGAGCTCGACGTGGTGCGCGCCTACCTCACCGACGGAACCCTGGCGCGCGGGAGCCGCACGTTCTTCAAGGACGTGCAGTGCTTCCCCGCCGGCCACTCGCTGCTCGTGTCGCCGGCCGCGCGAAAGATGGAGTGCTACTGGCCCGCGCCCGAGCTGTCGCGCGACGCCTCGTTTCGCGCGAAGCCGGGAGACGCCGATCTCATCGACGAGTTCCGCTCTCTGCTGATCGACTCGGTTGCGCTGCAACTCCGCTCCGACGTGGCGATCGGTTCGTGCCTGTCGGGCGGAATGGACAGTTCCTCGATCGTGAGCATCGCCGCCGGGCTGAAGTCCAAGCTCGCGGCGGGCCGCGGCCACCGGGACCGCGAAGGTACTCCGCAGCTCGCCTTCTTCGCGCAGTTCCGCGAGGCCGGGATCGATGAGCGCCCATACGTCGACGAAGTGGTCGCGGCGACGGGCGTCACGCTCCACACCACGACCCCGGACACCGCGCTCTTCATCGAGTCGCTGCCCGGCATCATCGCCGCGCAGGACGAACCATTCGGGTCGACGAGCATCGTGGCCCAGTACCACGTCATGCGCATCGCCCACGAAGCGGGCGTGAAGGTCCTGCTGGACGGCCAGGGCGCGGACGAGCTCCTGGGCGGATACGTCCGATATACCGGCACGCGCTTCGGCGGCGGGCTTCGCAGCGGCAATCCCGCGAGGATCTGGGGGGCGGCCAGGGGAATCGCGGCGGAACGCGGCCCGCTCAAGGCCTCCCTGGCNNGGGCGGCCCGGCGGCGCCGCGCCCCGAGTCCCCGTCCGGCACGCTGCTGGCCAGGACGCTCTGGAGCGACCTCGTGTCGGACAACCTGCCGGACCTCCTCCGATACGAAGACCGCAACAGCATGGCCTTCAGCATCGAAGCGCGGGTACCGTTCCTCGATCACCGCCTGGCCGAGGCCGCGCTCCTTCTCCCGGACCGGCTCAAGATCGCGGGCCGGTACAACCGGAAGATCGTGCTGCGGGAGGCCATGCGTGGGATCGTCCCGGACTCGATCCTGGCGCGGCGCGACAAGGTCGCCTTCCAGCCGCCGGAGAAGCGCTGGCTCACCGAATC
>PMBG01000018.1:4595-4877 GCA_003153755.1 Chloroflexota bacterium
GTTCTCGCAAGCTGGGTCGAAGCCCGGCATCTCGTGCCTCGGAGACCTCCTGATGACTGACTTCTGGACGTCCCGCCGCGTGATGGTCACCGGCGGAAGCGGATTCCTCGGAAGCGCCGTGGTCGAACGGCTGCGCCGCGCCGGCGCAACTGAGGTCTTCGTACCCAGAAGCGGCGAGTACGACCTGCGGACTCGAGACGGCATCGCCCGCGCCCTCGCCGACGGCAAGCCAAGCCTGATCATCCACCTTGCGGCGGTCGTCGGCGGCATCGGCGCCAACCG
>PMBG01000144.1:0-4470 GCA_003153755.1 Chloroflexota bacterium
TGCCGTGGGGTCGGCGGGGGCCAGCACCCACGTCTGGAACGAGAAGTCCTGCAGGCAGTAGGTGTCGGTGCTGAGCTCGTGGTGGCTCACGTACGTCGCGAACGTCTCCCATTGCGCGACGCCCTCGTTCATCAAGGCCTCGCCGGCCGCGTATGCGTCCGTGCAAGCTCCGCGCCATTCCATGCTCTCGCCCTCGCTCCAGCTGTAGGCTATCGCGAGCTTCGTGGTAGCGGTCACCGCGAGAGGCGTATCGAACACGAATGGGGTGCGGCCGTCGGTAACGCCTGCGAGCGTCTTGGAGACGAGAGCGGAGCCCGTGGGCAGGCCGCCGGACAGGGCGAAGATAGCCACCGTAGCGGTGGTGCTGGTCGCCGGGGCGTACGGGTTCGAGTTGACGCTGACCGCGGTCAAACTGCCCGTCTGGCCCACGGTGAAGGTCTGCCCCAGGGTGACGCCGCCAAATCCGGCAGAGGCCCATGTGGAGACGAGTTGCTGCTGGTCCAGCGTGCCCGGCACAGGCAGCGCCAGCACCGGCGCAGCAGCAAAGATGGATAGAGCCGCAAGCGTAGCGGCGAGCGCTGGCAGACGGTAGCGCACGGGTTCTCCTCCGATCCCATACGAGCCTCAGCCGGAGTCTACCGGCCGCGACTCTTGTTGGACGAAAGGATCGCACCCGAAACCCGGATTTGCCAGTGCCGCCCTTTCCATCGTGAGAGTCGCCTTGGCGACAGGGACGGTCGGCGCCGGCGGGCTATGTCTGAGGCTGGAACCGGAAGGAACGCCAGGTCTCGAGCGCCCAATCGAGCTGCTCGGCGCTATCCGCAAAGAAGGCGGACTGGACCCAGCCTTCTGGTCGGACCGTGTAGCCGTACAGGCTCCACTGCAGACCCCCTTCCACGTACTCCGGATACCACGTGGCAAACCTGCGCTCTGCCACATCCTCGCCCGGCTCGTCGAACGTCTGCAGAACTGCCGGGTTCGCCTGGGCCCTGAACTCGGCAAGGACCGCCTCGGGCGAATTGTCCGGATCCGGCTCAGGGGGGAAGCTCCAAACGGAAATCCAGATCGTCCGGACAGGGGGACCGGGCGCCACGAACTCCAGATCCCCGTCGACGAGCCGACCCCCGAATTCGGGCTCGATAGTCATGGACCATTCGAGCGTGATGTCGCGCCGCACCGGCAGGCTTCGCGGAGGCGCGACCGGCGCCGGTGGTGGGGGCGGTGCGGTCGGTTCGGGCGGTCTTTGGGCCGCGCCGCGCGCGGGTGGCGCGGATCGTCCGGGCCTCGCGCCGGCGACCGGTTCGAGAGCCGCCGGCTCGGGTTCGCGTTCGGGGGCCACGGGGACTGCTTCGGAAAGCTCCGGCTCGCCGTCTGCCAGCTCGAACACGTACGGCAGGAGTGGCGCGCCAAGCGTCTGGCGGACGAAGGCAGCCCCCATCGGAGCGTCCAGGAACTCAATGATGTCGGTGTCGTAGTTGGCGATCGTGTTTACGTCGAACAGTCCGCTGTTGTTCGGATCATTCATGTACTCGTCCGTCTCGGTGCCGGACAGGAAACGCCAGCCCGAGTCGGATGTCTCGACCGGCGGCTCGCGGTACATATAGCCCACCGGCTCGCCCTGGACCGTGATCTTGTCGCTGGCTATGCAGGCTCCGCGGTCGGTCGCGAGCGCCCGGATCTGCCGCGCCTCGAGCACGTACGTCTTACTCAACCGTTCAATCTCCTCGAGTTGACCTGTTGAGGCACAAGTATGGCCGAGTCAGGGCGCCGCAAACAAGCCGTACCTTGCATTGACCTTGCGCGATGTGGGCCTGGTCGCCGAACCGCGCCCTGCCCCGCTACTCTCCGACCGGAGCCGCACTCCGGATCCACGAATCGCCGACCGGAGCCCACAGCCAGCACTTGTAGTCGGCGCTGCCTGAGGCGAGTAGTTGCCCGTCTGGACTGAAGGCCACGGCGAATACCCAGTTTCGGCCCTGAAGCGTCTGCAGCAACTCACCAGTTGAGGGGTCCCAAAGCTTCACATTCTGGTCGAAGCTGGCCGACGCAAGCTGCCGCCCGTCGGGCGAGAAAGCAACGGAAGTGGCCGCGGCCACGTGGCCCTCCGGGGTACGAATGCACTCCCCCGTCGCCGGATCCCACAACCTGATGCTGCCGTCACGGCCGGCGGACGCGAGCAGGTGCCCATCCGGACTGAACGCCACGGCCGTCACCCCGACGCTGTGACCGCTGAGCGCCCTCACGCATTCTCCCGAAACGGGATCCCAAATCCGGATCGAAGCATCCGAACCGGCCGATGCCAGGAGGCGACCCTCCGGTTCGAAGACCACCGCCGTAACCCCCTCGCTGTGACCTTCGAGCGTTCGCACGCACTCTCCGGTGGCAGGGTCCCAGAGACGGACGCTCCGATCGTCGCAGGCCGACGCGAGAAGCGATCCGTCCGGGCTGAACGCGACGCGGTTGAGCCGGTCCCGGTGACCCGACAGCGTGCGCAAGACCTGGCCGGTGTCCGGGTCCAGCAATCGGATGGTGGAGTCCCAACTCGCGGCCGCAAGCGTAGTCCCGTCCGGCGAGAACGCGACCGAGCTCACGCACCGGTTGGGCCCCTCGATCGTGCGAAGGCACCCTCCCAACGAGGTGTCCCAGAGCTGAACCACGCGGTCTCGGCTGGACGACGCGAGCATCTTCCCGTCCGGGCTGAACGCGACGTCGAAGATCCAGTCCGTATGGCCGTCCAACGACCAGAGATGCGTCCAGACCGGCGGTCTGGGCGCGACCGGTCCAGGTTCCACCGGTGGAGCGCCGGTCGATATTGCGGGGGCCGAAACCCCGGCCTTGGCGCTCCCTGCCGGCGTCTCGTCACCACCGGACCCCAGGACGGCTCCGAGTTCGTCCACCAGGTCGATGACCTGTGCGGCGACCGGACCGCGGAACCACAACCGTACGCTCCTGTCTGTGCTCGCCGAGGCGATCAGTGCTCCGTTCGGGCTGAACGCCACGCCGTAGACCTCGCCGTGGTGTCCGTCGATTGCTGCTACCCGCCGCCCCGACGCAACGTCGGACAGCCGCAGGCTGGGATGGTCGCCGCCGGACAGGAGTGTCTTCCCGTCGGGACTGAAGGTCATCGCGAATACACCGTCAGTGTGGCCTTCGATGGTCCGCTTACGCTTTCCGGAGCCCGCGTCCCAGACACTGATCGTGTTGTCGGCGCTCGCCGAGGCCAGAAGCCGGCCGTCGGGGCTAAACGCCACGGCCTCCACGGATTGGCCGTGCCCTTCCATGGTCCGCGTGCAGGCGCCCGTCGCAGGATTCCAAAGACGGGCGGTCCTGTCGCCTCCGCCGGACGCGATCGTCTTTCCGTCCGGACTGAAGGCCACGCTCTTGACGCCACTGGTGTGCCCTTCGAGCTTGAGCACACACTCGACCCGGCCGGGTTCCCACAGCCGGATGACGGCATCGTCACTCGCTGAGGCGAGAAGCCGGCCGTCCGGGCTGAACGCCACGTCGTTGACCGCGCCTTCATGACCCTCCAGAGTCATGACGCCCTGGCCGGTTGCGACGTCCCATAGCCGCACCTTCTTGTCCCAGCTGGCGGAGGCAAGCGTGGAGCCGTTTGGGCTGAAGGCGACCGCCGGCACAACCGACTCGCCCTCGAGCATACGAATGCACTCGCCCGTCGTCGAATCCCAGATCCGGATGCTGCCGTCGTTGCCGGCCGAGGCGAGGAGCATCCCGTCGGGACTGAAGGCGACCGTTTGGACTTCGTCGGTGTGGCCTACGAGCGTGCGCAGGCAGGTCCATGCGAGTGCGCCTTCGGTCGTTTCCGGCCGGGCTTTGGTCTTGCCCCACATGGGCGCCTCCTGCTGCGCGCGACGATTGAACCCACCATAGGGCCACGGTGGGGCGAACGAAACAGGCCCTTAGTTCCGCGAGCGGACCCGGCGGGCACTCTTCTGGGAAATCGGCCGCCCGCGTGCTCAGGTGAACGCTCTCAGGTACGATGCGCACCACTTTTCACTCGACCCGGAAGCCTCGAGGATCCATGACAACGCGCATCAAGGCCGTGGCGTTCGATCTGGGCGGCGTGCTCATCGACTGGAACCCACGCTATCTCTACAGGAAGCTCATGGCCGACGAGGCGTCGATCGAGCGCTTCCTCATGGACGTCTGCACATCCGAATGGAACGTCCAGATGGACGCCGGTCGTCCTTTCGCGGATGGCGTCGCCGAACTGGTGGCCCGGCACCCCGAAGAAGCAGACCTGATCGAGGCGTACCGGGCGCGATGGGATGAGATGCTCGGGGGCGCGATCGACGAGACAGTGGCGATTGTGGATCGCCTGCTCCACGCCGGAGTTCCGGTGTTTGCGCTCTCCAACTGGTCGGCGGAGACGTTTGGCATGACCCGTCCGCATTTCCCATTCCTGGAGCGCTTCGACGGCATCCTGATCTCCGGCGAGGTGGGCCTCGC
>PMBG01000144.1:4482-14501 GCA_003153755.1 Chloroflexota bacterium
TCGGCATCGCAAGTCGAGCGCGAGTTGACGCTATTGGGCTTGCCGGCATAGCGAAAGACCGCCCACGCACCATCTGCACGCGCTAGGCTGACACCCACGCACCACGGGGGTGATCCAGTCGATCGAAATGGCAGATGGGCCTGAACCTCGTCCAGCCTCTCTCGGCTTGGGCGATGCCGTGGACTTCTCGTCCGCGCTCACGGACGCATCGCTGTTCGTCGAGCTGCCGTTCTGGCTGATGGTGCCTCCCGGCAAGGTTGAGGTCGTCTGGTCAGGGGTCTCTTTCGCGATGGAGATCTGCCCTGCCTGGACCGAAGTCTTCGGCGGCAGCTTCACGGACTCACGCGAGACCTGCATACACAGCGGCCCGGCGAATTTGCCAGGTCACGGCAGCGCGGCGGAGGGCCTGCGGAAACTCCTGCGCTGGGACTCGATTCCCGTGGTCGACCGGCAATGCAAGACTGTTCTACGACTTGCCGCACGTGCCCACGCGGACGCGCTTCGCATGCACGGCGATGACGATCACTCTGAGGTCTGGACGCAGCGCGAGGCCTATTGGGCATCCTTGTGCGAAGCTCACCTGCCTGTCGTCAATGAGTTGATTCAGCGGTACAGGCTTCTCACGTATGACCCGTTCGCCCAGGAAGTGAGCGCCTGGGAAGTGCCGGTCTGGCATGTCAAATACGCGGGTGGGGGCTTTCGGGTCGTGCTGCTCCCCTATCTGTCACTCGACGCGACCGCCGCGCCAGAACGCGGCGCCCAGCCCGGCGACACCGGCGCGGACGGCGAGTCCGGGTGGACCTCGACGCAAGCCCTCTCGGCCGCGATTACTTCCAGGTCCGCGCCCGGAGAGTTGGATCTCATGGACGCCCGATCGCTCCTGGAGCGCGGGGACTACACGGGCGCGATTCGAAGAACCGTCACGGCCGTGGAGGCAGTGGTGGAGTGGGCCCTCGGCAACGAACTCGTGAAGCGTCACGGGGTCGCCGAGGCCGCTCGTCGGCTCCGTGCCACCGAGAACGATTTCCCGGGGCGGCTGCGCGATTGGCGCAAGCTGACCAATTCCAAGATCGGCGATGGTCTGTTCAAGGAGTTCGAAGGCACCCGGGCGATCCGCCATGACATAGTCAACCTTGGGCGGCGCCTCACGTTCGAAGACCGCGAGCTGGTGCTTCGCGCCGTCGACACAGGACGGTGGCTCTACGACCTCATCGAGGGCAGGCCGGATCGGATACAGCTTCGCGAGAGCGGGGCCCTGAAGTCCGGCGGAGGAGTAGCGTCCTCTTTCCGCTTCCCGGCGAGCGTGGGTCCTGAAGGCATAGCGCTTGGGCCGATCGGCGTTCACTCGCCGCCGGCGATCGCGGCCGGGCGGAGGACCTGAGGCGCCCCACTCGCGCCTGGTACAGGCCGCGACTCCGCCTCGAAGCGCGGGTCGACAACACCGTGTTATTAGCGGGAGGGCGATTGATCGCCGACAGTCGGCCGGCCGTGGCACTGGCAGGCGGACGAATTGTCTGGACGGGACGGTGACGGGACCGGCCGACCGGGTCGGCCGGAGTTCAACTCCGAGCGGCTCCGGATCTAGTGAGGATAGGTGCCCCCACATGTGTCCGCAAAGGCGGTCGCCAGTGGGATGAGGGACAGTGCGAATACGGCGACGACGGAGACTACGAAAGATCGAAGACTGATACGGCGGGTGGTCATTGGGTGGCTCCTTCTATGCCGCCCGCAGACCACGTCCGGCCCGACTGTTGCCGCTCGATGCTATGGGCAGTCAATAGCGCCGGTCAAGTATTGCTAAACCTCCGTCGCCAGAAGGCAACAAACACAGTTCCATCCAGGCCAATTGCCGAGTAGACTCCGCTGATGCCAAGAGTCAGCCAGAACTCCACACGCGTCGACGACACCCCTCTCGCCCGCGAAATCGGCCAGCGCCTGCGCCAGGAACGGCTCGCGGCCGGTCTCACTCAGCTGCAGCTGGCCCAGGGTCGCTACACCAAGGCGTATGTCAGCGCCCTCGAGAACGGCCTGTCGCGGCCGTCGATGGCCGCACTGACTCACTTCGCCGGACGTCTGGGGATCCCCGCCAGCAAGCTCCTGGGGAATCAACCGCTGGCGTGGGCTCGAATGGACGCCGATCTCGCCCTTGCCAGCGGTCGATGGGACGAGGCCGCTGACGCATACGCCGAACTCATGGCATCGGCCGCCAGCAAGGAGATCCGGGCGGAGGTCCTGAGGGGGCGAGCGGAAGCGCTGTTCCGGCTGGGCAAGGGCGCGGAGTGCGCCGCAGCCGCTGCCGAGTCCGCTCAGATCTTCCATTCGGCGTTCAGGGAAGCTGACGCCGCGCTGGCCGAGTACTGGCTCTCGGCAGCGCAGTACCGCCTGGGCAACACGACTGAGGCGAAGGACATCCTTCGGGGGATCCTGAGCCGTGTGCGCGCCGGTATGAAGATCGAACCTGACTTCCAGCTCCGCCTCGTCATGGCCCTTGCCGTGAATGAGTCACGCGACGAAAACCACGCCGGCGCCCTCGGGTACCTGGAGGAGGTCCGGGCGCTTTCGGAGCAGATGGACGACAGGCGCCGGGCCACCTACCTCCACGATCTCGCAAATAGCTACTGGGGCGTGGGCGACCTCGAGGGCGCCGTTCGCGCCGGAATCGTGAGTCTCGAGCTATACCGCCGGGTCGAAGCGGACCGGGAGTCCGCGGCGATGGAGAACGATCTCGCCCTCTCGTACCTGGCGATGGGCAATTCGACGCGCGCGTCCGAGATGGCGGCCAACTCAAGGTCCACGCTGGAACGCCTCGAGGACGATTGGCACCTGGCGCACGTGCTCGAGACTCAAGCTCAGATCGCCCTCGGCTCGGGAGATTTCGACGCCGCGGTAGAGGCGGCAATGAAGGCCGTCGAGGCGGCCGAGAAGTGCGGCAATCTCAAGGCGTCGGTAAACGCCAACCTCACACTTGGGCGCGCCCATGTGGGCGGGGGCAACTCGGCCATGGGTCTGGCCGCGTTCGCGCGGGCCGGCAGCATCGCACGCGAACTGGGTATTCCCAGCCTGATCCGCACGACGCTCAAGGACTGGGCGGACGCCCTGGCTCTCGCTGGGCGCCACGAAGAAGCCTTCGCACTGATGAGCGAGGCCCTCGAGGCCCGCTAGGACCACCGGAAACCGTAGGTAGAGTTCCCTATTGGCTGGCAGAGTACACTCCTATTTGACCAACCGACCCTTCCGAGAGAGGGGCTGATCCAAATGACTCCCGTTCCCGGCGGTCTGGCCGTGCCTGGTCTCCGACGCCTAGGGTCCGTGCCATGGAATCACGACGGCGTGTCGGCCTTCATTGCGCGAGCAGGCGAAGACGTCCCCAGCTATGACGACTGGATGATCCGGGCAGCGCTCGTGCGTGGTGCAATCGCCTGCAAGAGGGTCGATCAGCTCGGCAGAACACTGAACCGCGAGCTGTGGATGATCGGCTACCTGGCGCGGCTGGAGATAGACGTCTCAGACCGGACGGTGGTCGTGGAGGTCCGCAAGTCACTCTGATCCACCCTCGACGGATCGAGCCTCTCCGGGGGGAAGGCCCGACCCAGTCCAATGGAAACGGCGCCTTTCTCCGGCGCCGTTTTCATTAGGTGGCCGTTCCGACGCCACTCAGCCGTAATGAGCGGCCATCTCCCGGGCGGCCGACGCCACGCGTTTCCGCAGCTCCGGCGGATCCAGCACTTCGGCATCTCCGCCGAGGCGAAGGATGCTCGACTCGCCGTACCACAGGCTTTCCAGGCGGATGGTCAACGTCAGCCAGCCGTCCTCGTCGGGCGGACCGGCCTGCGTGATGACATCCGCCGCGCCGGCTGCACCTATCACTTCGGCCAGGCGCTCCAGGCCGTCGCCACGCACCTTCACGGTGGCCAGGAAACTCGGGATGCTGCGGGCGTAGACACTGACCGATTCCGTCCAATACCGGGCGAGGTCGAATTCCTCGGGCCGGTCGAATCGGTCCGGCAGGAGTTCCAGATCCTGGATTCTCGACACTCGATAGGTGCGCATCTGATCGTCGTGGCGCGCGACCATGTACCAGACCGCAGCTTTCAAGACCAGACCCAACGGGTCGACCGCGCGGTCGACCACCGGACCGTCGTCGCTGCCCCGCCGATAGTGCATGTTGATCCTGCGGTCCGACCAAACGGCCTCGGCGATCTTCTGCAGGTGCGGCGCGATTTCCGGAGCCTGGAACCATCCGGGCGCGTCAAGGTGGAAGCGCTGGCGGAGACGCGACGCGCGGCCGCGTAGCTCCGGCGGCAGGGCGGCCAGAACCTTGAGCTGGGCGGCGGCGAGGACTGTGCCGAGGCCCAGTTCGGCCGCGGGACCTGGATACCCGGAGAGGAACAACGTCTCGGCCTCTTCCGGCGTGAGTCCGGTCAATCTCGTTCGGTAGCCCTCCACGAGCTGGAAGCCGCCGTGGGCGCCGCGGTCCGCGTAGACCGGGATGCCGGAGACGCTGAGTTCTTCGACGTCCCGATAGACGGTTCGAACGGAGACCTCGAGTTCGTCGGCCAGCTGCTGGGCGGTCATCCTGCCGCGGGTCTGGAGCAGGAGAAGAAGAGAGATGAGTCGGCTCGCTCGCATTTCCGCAGCGTAGCGGATTGTGGTCCCGAATTCCTGCCAGTAGCCGTCATGTATGAGGGCTAGGGTTAACGAAACGTTGAAGGAGCGGCGATGGACGCCGGCTCGCACGGCTCCGACGATGGGCCGGCCAGGAGGACAAGGATGTTTCCAAACAGCACCGACCCAACCGTGCTTCTCGCCTACTCGCGCGAGCGCGCTGCCACTCTCCGCGAGGACTGGGCGAGCGCCAACGACACGAAGGTATGCCGCCTCAGCTCTTTCGTGGAACAGTGCCGCGCCGTATTCATGGAGCCTTTCGATCGTGCCCGCCTGCACCGAGGCGACATTCCGTGGCGCGTCCGGCGTAGCTCGAGCCATTTCTCCGGATAGACGAGCCGGGGCTGGCGTCGGCCGGCCGAATGAGGCAACCTGACGCTATGGCCCGAGAAACCACCGAGCATCCGCAACGGATCAGCGGGCCCAACCCGCACGATCCCGGCGCCGAGGCCGCAGGCGAACGTGCGACGGCCGTGGAGCGAGCCGCCTCACTGCCGCTCGCCACGCCGTCCGGCTCCACGATCCGCATCGGAACGGCATCCTGGACCGATCCGACGATGACGGCCCCCGGCGTCTTCTACCCGCGCGGGGCCGACTCGGCCGAGGAGCGTCTCGCGTTCTACGCCGGAACGTTTCCAATCGTCGAAGTGGACGCCACGTACTACGCTCTGCCATCGGCGAAAGTCGCCGAGACGTGGGTCGCCCGGACGCCACCCGACTTCACATTCGACCTCAAGGCCCACGCGCTGATGACGGGTCAGCCGACCGAGACCAAGCGGCTCCCCAAAGACGTGCGGGAGGCGCTCCCGCCGGATCTCGCGGCAAGAGCCAGGCTCTACGCCAAGGACCTTCCCGCGGAATTGCGTGATGAGATCTGGAACCGGTTCGCCCTTGGGATCGCCCCTCTGCGTGCCGCGGGTCAGCTCGGCTCGGTATTGCTCCAGTACCCGCGCTGGTTCTTCCCGGTCGGCGAGAGCCGCGACGTGATCCTCGAGGCACGGGCGAGGCTCGGCGATATCCGGTCCGCCGTGGAACTGCGCAGCGAGACGTGGTTCAACGAGAAGAACCGCGACCGAACGCTTGCGTTCCTCACGGACAACGCCATCCCATTCGTGATGGTCGACGCGCCACAAGGCCTGAAGAGCAGCGTTCCGCCGATCATGGCGGTCACGTCCCCCGACCTTGCCCTTGTTCGATTCCACGGCCGCCGCGTGGAGACCTGGGAGGCGAGCGGCATACCGGTCGTGGAGCGTTTCCGCTACCTCTATTCCCCCAGTGAACTCGCCGAGTGGGTGCCTCGCATCCGTGAGGCCGCCGAGGCCGCGCACGAAATGCACATCCTCATGAACAACTGCTACGCGAACTACGGTTCCACCAACGCCCGCGAGCTCGCCGCCATGCTCGAGGAGGAGCTTGGGGCAGAGCATTCGGGCGGGCCGCCGCGATCGGATACTGCTTCGACCTAGACGCCCGAGGCGCCGCCTGCGGTGATCAGCGCGAGCTGGCGGTTCCAGAAGGCGGCGGCCTCCAGCATGTCGCGGAGCGGGAGTATCGTCCGGTTACTCGCATCCGTGGGGTGGCCGCCCAGAATGACCGGATGTAGCTGCCAGACGTTCTTGCCCAGCAGCTCCGAATTGGGCTGGCGCGTCCACCTCGGGATGAGACCCGCGCCGTAACGTTCGTCGTGGATGGGCCCCCCGGCAATGGTCGTGAGGAAGCGCCCGAATGTTGCCGCCGTGGCCGACTCCCGGTCCAGAGCAAGCCCAACGATCGGCCGCGTAGCGAACTTGATCGCGTCGCCGCGCCGGTCGAACACGAAGGCTTCGGTGCCGCCATCAGTTCCGAAGACCGTGAGATCCGGCGCGAACTCCGCCACGCGGGCCAGTGCGTTGAGCTCCGCCAGTTGGGCCACGGGCCACAACGACACGTACGCTTCGCCGGCCCATCCTTCGGCCCCGTCCACGAGCTGGACGAAGTCGCGGTACTGCTCCGGCAGTCGGAAGCCCAGCGCCAGTTCCGCGGCTGTGATCTCCTGTGGCGCGGCGGACCGCTGTCCCTGAAACGCGGCGGCGAGCGTCCTCACCTCATGTGTCGGTGGCATGGGCGGAGGCTAGCAGACCGAACAATCGCCCATGCCCGATTCACGGCAAACGGCCCGGGTGGCCCGAGCCGTTTGCGAAGGGTCGCGCCGTCACTCGCGCCCTGAGGAGAACTTGTGGTGAATCGTAGGCTTCCGTGGGCCGGGCGCCGCAAGCTCTTTCAAACGTCCCACCACGCGACCCGACCCGTTCGGGCAGCAAATGATTGTTCGTGGCGGCGGGCGGGACGGTAGCCGGTGGACGGCCGCCCCTCGTCCGGCCGGACGTACGATGCCGCCCACAACGGGCCGCGTCCCAGGGTCCCGCAGCGACTTCCACGGGCTCAGGCGACCCGAACCGTCGCCGCCCTGACGCCCCGTCGCCCGAGCGGTCAACGCATGCTAGAACAGGCAGCCGCAATGCGAGACCAGACTCACCGAGACGACTCCATCTACGCCAGACCGAAAGACCGGCCGACCGAGCGACTGGTGGACCTGCCCGAAGCGCACTACGAATCCCCACGGGCGACGCGGCGGAATGAAGGCGGTCCGGCGCGCGATGCGGACAGCGGCATCCAGCGTGTGGGCAGCAGAAGCCGCATCCGCCCCGAGGTGCTGATAGCAATAGTCGGTCCGCTGTTCATCGTGGCTGCGCTCCTGAAGCCGTGGTCGGTCATTCCCGCTCCGGCCCACGGCAGCGCGCCGCCGAGTGACGGGACGGTGGCGCTGGCCAGTGCGATGCCGCGATCCACGGCATCGCCGAGTACGAGTGCCGAGCCGTCGCCCGTGGGCTGGCCCGACATCCCGCCGGGCGACTACCGGTTCCCGCAGGAGAACCTGCCTCCGCTCGACTCTACGACCGGGAGCGCCGCGGTCGACGCGCAAGGCTGGGGGGCGGTCGATTGGACGCTCCTGTATCTGGTGGACCAGCACAACGCCTGGGGATTCGGGTCCGCCAGCATTCCCGACCAGACCGATGTCCCCGCCGGTGTGCCGACGGCGACACCAGACCTCGGCTGGATTCCCGCCCAAGGTCAACCCTCTTCCACGATCCTCACCGTGAGCCCCGGCAGCGGCCTCTATGCAATCGACGTTACCTGGCCGGCGACCGTGAAGGCTACGGGCGTGAGGTTCACGTACCTCCAGGATCCGGCCTACCCGGTATCCATGACGCCAGCAGGCTTCCTGCCCGCGTCGGAGGTCTCGCCGCTGTCCGCGACGGTGGTCGCGTGGGCGGGCGTCGCGAGCCCCTTCGGCCCCGCGGTGACTCCGGCAGCTGTGGGACCCGTACACACCGAGGGCGGGACTCTGCGCTCCGGGCAATTCTGGATCGCGCCTCCGGCGGCGTCGCCCAAGATATCGCCCGCCACGCCCCCGACCGCTATCCCTGCCGTGTGGCACAGCTCGCCGTGGCGCTGGCCGGTGGGCGAGTACAGGGTCACAATCGACACCACCAGCGGCGTCGTGGCCTTCCTGGTCATGATCCAGCAGGCAGGCTAGGTCGGACTTCCTCGGGTCGACTCATCCCGACCGCTCCGCATCCCGGGCCCGATTGGGCCGCGATAAGATCGCCTTCGAATGCCCGCGCTTGACTCTCCGGCTACCCGAGGGTCCAGGCTCGCCGCGTAAACGCGTCCGGGAATCGGGCCCGGGCCAGGCAGAGGAAGGCGATGCGCAACCTGCTACCGATCGGCCGGTTCTCGGAGATGTGCCGTCTCTCGATTCCGGCGCTGCGCCACTACGACGAACTGGGCCTGCTGCAGCCGGCCATAGTCGATCCGGACACGGGCTACCGCTACTACTCGATGGCCCAGGCCGTCGACGCGGACCGGATTCGGACGCTGAGACTCCTGGAGATGCCGCTTCCGGAGATCCGATCGATCCTGTCCGGCGACCCCGCGCACACGAAGCAGATCCTGGAAGGCCATCGGAACCGGCTCCGCGAGCAGGCGGACAGGCAGCGCCATGCCATCGCCCTCCTCGACTCGATGCTGCGAGAGGAGCCACCGATGACGTACGAGATTCATCTGCGCGAAACGCGGCCGCAACCCGCCGCCTCGATCCAAGGCCACGCCGCGTGGACTGAGATCGGCTCGTTCGTTGCCGGCGCCGTGATGGAGGTCTATGGCGTCGTGGGTGATCAGGGGATGCGACTCGCCGGTCCGCCGTATACCGCCTACCACAACGCAGATTCGAGCGAGGCCCAGATTGATCTGGAGGTGGGAGTGCCGGTGGACGAGCCCATCGAGCCGGCCGGGCGCGCGCTGCCTGCGACGCTCCCGGGCGGGCTGGTTGCGACAACCATCCATGCCGGGCCCTACGAGAATGTGGGGGCGGCCTACCGCGCGCTGGGCAAATGGGTCCAGGAGCACTGGCACGAGACCGCCGGTCCGCCGCGTGAGGTCTACCTGAACAACCCCACCCAGGTCCAGGATCCGGGTGCGCTACGTACCGAGATCGTCTGGCCGATCCGGTAGGGCACGAGCCCTCGACTGCGCCTCCGTCATCAAACCTCCACGCATCCTCGATGGACAATTCACCGCCGGTGCACGCCCGTCCCGGAGATTGATCCAGGCGAATACGCGCATGGTCCCGCGACTACACGCTCAGGTGACTGCGGACATGCGGGATGTTGGAGATCTCCGATGGCCTACGTCATTGCCGAACCGTGTATCGACAACAACGACCAATCCTGCGTGGCTGTATGTCCGGTGGACTGCATCTCCTCGGTACAGGGCGTAGATCGCAAGTTCTACATCGACCCGAACAACTGCATCGACTGCGGCTCGTGCGAGCAGGCCTGCCCTAACGGGGCGATCTTCGCGGCGGATGCGCTGCCTGAAGAATGGGCCGGCTTCACCTGGGTCGATGCCACCTGGTACTCGGACCCGGGACAGGCCCGCGCGTCTATCGACTCCGCCTATCCGCAATCGATGGCCTCGTAGGGCGTCGGGCGCGCCCGACCGCGCCCGAATCAGAACGCCCGGCGGAGATCCGCCGGGCGTTCTGTGCGATTTCGAGCAGCGAGCTACTTGTCGCGCTCCGCGGCGCCGAGGAGGGCGGCCTGGGCGGCCGCGAGGCGCGCCACAGGAACCCGGAAGGGCGAGCAGGACACGTAGTTGAGACCGATGTCGTGGCAGAAGCCGATGCTCATCGGGTCGCCACCGTGCTCTCCGCAGATGCCGACCTTGAGGTCCGGCCGGGTCTTGCGACCAAGCTGGACGGCCATCTTCATCTCCTGGACGACGACGGGGTCGAGCGACTGGAAGGGGTTGTA
>PMBG01000065.1 GCA_003153755.1 Chloroflexota bacterium
CCGGCGGGCATACCGCCACCGTCTCGGTCCAGACCGATCGCGGACGCGTGGCGGTTGATACCGGCTTCATCGTCTACAACGAGAAGACATATCCGCTGTTCACGCGGCTCCTCGCCGAACTGGGCGTGGAGACGCAGCCCAGCGACATGTCCTTCGGATGCACCTGCGGCCGCTGCGGCATCGAATTCAGCAGCCGCGGGGCCGGCGGCTGGTTCCCGCGACCCGGCACAGCGCTTCGGCCGTCGCACTGGAACATGATCCGCGAAGTGCTGCGCTTCTACGGCGACGCCCGCCGGCGCCTCGACTCGGGCGCCGACTCGCGCGACACGCTGGGCGACTTCCTGGACCGCGGCCACTACGGCGCTCCCTTCCGGAACCACTTCATCGTGCCCGTGACGTCGGCCGTCTGGTCCACGGCGGCCGATCGCATCCTCGACTTCCCGGTGGACTACCTGCTCCACTTCCTCGACAACCACGGCCTCATCGGCTATCCGAGCAAGGTTAAGTGGCGAGTCGTCAAGGGCGGTTCGAACGAATACGTGAAGAAGATCCTTGCCGCACTGCCCCAAGGCGCCGTGAGCCTGGGCGGCGGCGTAGTGTCGATCACGCGGGACGAAACCGGCGCCACCGTGACCACGGCCGACGGCGCCGAGGAGCGGTTCGACGCGGTGGTGTTGGCCACTCACGCCGACGATGCCCTTGCGCTGCTGGACGACGCGGACCTCGCGGAGCGGAACGCCCTCGCGGGCTTCGACTACTCGCGCAACCTGGTCGTGCTGCACACCGACGAGCGCGTCATGCCGAAGGCGGATCGAGCCTGGGCCTCGTGGAACGTGGACGTTGCCGATTGCCGCCGTCCCGGCGGTGAGGTGACGATGACCTACCACATGAACCGGCTGCAGTCGCTGCCCGGCCCCGAGCAGTACTTCGTGTCGCTCAACCCTGGGATGGAGATCGAGGCCGATCGCGTGATCGTGACCCGCGAGTTCAGCCACCCCATGTACACGTTCCGAACCCTCGACGCCCAGCGGGACCTCCGCGCCATCCAGGGCCGCAACCGGACCTGGTACGCGGGCGCGCACCTCGGCTACGGCTTTCATGAGGACGGCTGCCGCTCCGGCTACGAGGCCGCGGCGATGGTATCGGCCTCGGTTGAGGAGCTGGCGGCATGAGGTCGCATCTGCTCAAGGGCAAGGTCCGGCATCGCCGCTCGAGCCCATTCGTCTACGAGCTGGAGCACGACGTCTGGTACTTCGCGCTCGACCTGGACGAGATCGACCAGGTGGCCTCGAAGCTCAGGCTGGTGAGCCGGAACCGGCGCAATGTCCTGACGTTCCGCGACGACGACCACATGCTGCCCCCGGCCGGATCGATCGCGGAATCCGTGCGAGGACACCTCGCGAGCAACGGTGTGGACCCGACGGACTGGCGAATCATGCTCGTGACGAATCTGCGGATCCTTGGCCACGTCTTCAACCCCGCCAGCTTCTACCTGTGCCGCGACGCAGCCGGCGAGTTACGCGTGGTGATCGTCGAGGTGAACAACACGCACGGCGAGCGGCGGCTGTATACGCTTTGGCCGGAACGACGCGGTGACGAGCACAGGGCGTCCATGGCCAAGGACTTCTACGTGTCGCCCTTCATCGGCATGGACGCCGGGTATACCGTTCGGACGTGGGATCGCCCGAAGGAGCTGCGGATCGCGATGAACGAGACCGAGGGCGGCTCGCCGGTGCTGACGGTCAGCCTGGTCCTCCGGCGCCTCCCGGCGAGCAATCGCGTCGTGGGCCGGCTTCTCCTCCGCTACCCATTCGTGACGCTGAAGACCATCGGCGCGATCTACTGGCACGCCCTGCGCCTCTGTCTCAAGGGCGCGGCTTTCCACCGCCACGGGGCTGCGAGGGTTCACCCGGCGGGTGTCGCCGGCTCCCTGCCGCCCGGATCGGAGGCACTTCGATGACCGCCCGAATTGCTGGCACAACCAACGCCTCCGGGCGGCGATACCCGGCCCGGCTGCCGATACTCGAAGCCGCTGCCTGGCGTTCGGCGCTCGCGATGGCCTCGCGCATCCGGATCGGCTGCTTGACGGTGGTCGAGCCGGATGGCCGGCGCCACGTGTACGGCGACGGCTCCTCCGATATCAAGGCCGAGATCCACGTCCACGACAGGGCGGCCGCCAGGCGGATCATCCTGAACGGCGATACGGGCGCGGGCGAGTCCTACATGGACGCGCAGTGGTCGAGTCCGGACCTCGCCGCTCTGCTCGCGCTGGCTGCGCTCAACCGCGAATCGATGGACCTGGCGGGCGGCACGTTGCATCGAATCACACAGCTGCCGCGTACCCTCCTGCATCGATCGCGGCGCAACACGGTCTCGGGAAGCCGCCGCAACATCGCCGCCCACTACGATCTCGGCAACGACTTCTACCGGCTGTTCCTCGACGAGACGATGACCTACTCGTCCGCCGTGTTCGATTCGACGGAGCAGTCGCTTGCCGATGCCCAACGGAACAAGTACCGCCGCATGGCCGAAGGGGCCGGCCTGCGACCCGGGATGCACGTCCTGGAGATCGGCTCTGGCTGGGGCGGCTTCGCCATCTACGCCGCGAGCGAGTTCGGCTGCCGCGTGACATCGGTCACCATTTCGAAGGCCCAGCGAGATCTTGCGGTAGAGCGGGTGAGAGCCGCCGGACTTGCGGATCTCGTGGACATCCAGCTGCGCGACTACCGTGAGATCGAGGGAACCTACGACGCAATCGTGTCCATCGAGATGCTCGAGGCCGTGGGCGCCGAGTACTACGGAGCCTTCTTCGAGGCCTGCGATCGGGCGCTGAAGCCGGGCGGCCGACTAAGCCTTCAGACGATCGCGTTTCCGGATGCCGCCTACGAGCGGCAGCGCCGAGGGGCCAACTGGATCCAGCTCTACATATTCCCGGGCGGCCTATTACCGTCCCTCTCCGTCATCGAGCGATCGCTTCATGGGACCCGGCTCCTGGTCTCCGGCGTGACCGACATCGCGCCTAGCTACGTTCGCACGCTGCAGGCGTGGCGCCGCCGCTTCATGGAGAAGCTCGACGAGGTCCGGGCACAGGGATTCGACGAGCGTTTCATACGGATGTGGGAGTACTACCTGGCGATCAGCGAGGCAGGCTTCGCCACCGGTCTGACGCAGGACTACCAACTCGTCCTGGAGAAGAAGCGCGGCCTCTCGGCCTGACCGGGCCGGCGTCCCACATCTCCCATCAGCGGCGATCTGTGTCCCCCGGGTAAAGGCTCAGCGAGCGGGCGAACTGCTGCGCTTCGGCCAGCGTGTGGCAGACGCGACTCGCTCCTGCCAGCACTGTGATCGCGGCAACCCCATGGCCGCCGACGAGGAGCGGCAGCTCGCCCACGCTCCCGCCCGCGGCACGGAGTGCCTCGACAGAGCGGCGGAGCACTTCCAGTCGATCGTCGGTTCCGATCGACATTGCCACCAGGTCGGCGTCCCTGGCCGCGAGAAAGGCCACAAGGTCGTCCGCCGGGACGTTCGCGCCGAGATTCTCCACGTGCCAGCCGTCGTCTTCCAGGATCTGGGCCAGACACACGAGGCCGGCGGTATGTTGCTCCGTCTCCGGGGCGGCGAGCACAGCCGTAGGTCCGATGCGCGACTCGGGATTCTCGAGCGGCCGGACGCGCGCAAGCGCCTGATTCAGTGCCACGCTGGCCAGGTGCTCGACCGATATGGACCACCGGCCTTCCTGCCAGCGAGCACCTACAAGCTCCATCGCCGGTCGGACCAACTCGTCGTAGACCTCCACGCGGGAGCGTTCCTCCAGGGCCTGGCTAATCACCCAGGCTGCCATGTCGTCGTCGCCGTCCGCCAGGAGGGAGGCCAGAAACTCGGGCGCCGCGATGCCTTCGTCCGGCGTCGGCTGATCTGGACCGTGGGGGAGCTCGGGCATCGACGAGTTGTTCACTATCGGGATCCTCCTGCCGCCGCCGTGGGCTCGGCATCGAAGGGTGCCGTCACGAACCGCGCTGCTTTCAGTGCCTGTTCGATGATCGAGCCAAACCGGATTGCACATCGAAGCAATCCGGATTGTGTCCGACCGCTCGCGCCTTCGGGCGCTCGCATGCGATCTCCCGTGCCGCGGATGCCGGGCGACCCGTCGCGAACGCCGCGCGAGTCGCCGTCGCCGCGCTGGTCGCCGTCGCCGCGCTGGTCGCCGTCGCCGCGCTGGTCGCCGTCCAGTAGATCCGTGTCCAGCGCCGCTCGAAGTCGAAGCAACGCCGCGCGGATGCGTGTCTTCGCCGTCCCGAGCGGGATCCCCTCGTGCTCGGCGACCTCCACATGGGTCAGCCCCTGGACGAAGGCGAGGCTGAGCGCCCGTCGCTGATCCTCGGGCAGAAGGCTTATGGCGTCGTTCAGTCGGCGGCGGCGGAGTCCTCGCCAGACCTCGTCGTGGACGTCGTCCGGTGCCTGGTACAGCTCCAGGTCCACCTCGGTCGTCTGGCGTTTGGCCGCCGCCTCGCGACGCACGGCGTCGATCGCCTTGTACCGGGCCAGCGTGAACATCCACGGTCCCAGCGAGCCGCGGGCGGGATCGTATCGGCGCGGGTCCTGCCAAACGGCCATGAAGGCGTCCTGGACCGCCTCCTGGGCAAGTCGCTCGGACCGGGTCACGCGCATCGCCACCGAGTACATCCCGGGCGCGAAACGCTCGTGGAGGGTCTCAATGGCGTGCTCGTCGCCGCGGGCTATCCGTGCCAGCAGGTCCGCGTCCTCCACCACCGCCTCGCATCGGGCGGCAGTTGAGGGGCCGCCTTATCTCGGTCGAGTATATCGGGCGGGTGGGGCCCGGGCGATTCTGCCTGCCGGAAGTTCCAGCTCGGCCGGCGACCACGCCCGCCCCGCGGATCAGTGCACGGAGTGACGCTCGTACAGCCTCATCGCCCACGTGTACGAAACGGCCGCGACGGCCACGCACCACGCCACGGCGATCAACCCGTCGTTGCCGAAGGCCGTGCCCGTCAGGAGGCCGCGCAGCGTTTCGATGATCGGCGTGAACGGCTGGTACTCGGCGAAGAGCTTCAGCGGGCCCGGCATCGAATCCGTGGGGACGAAGCCGCTGCCAATGAACGGCAGCAGGATCAGCGGCATCGGCAGGTTGCTGGCGGCCTCGACGCTGTTGGTGACCATGCCTAGCGCCACCGCGAGCCAGATCAGCGCAATCGAGGCAACGGCCAGCAGGCCGATGACCCCGAGCCACTCCATCGGGCCGGCGCTGGGCCGGAAGCCGAGCAGGACGGCCACAGCGAGAAGGACCGCGATGCTGATTGCGGCCTGGACCATGCTGCCGAGCACGTGGCCTGTCAGCACGGAAGCACGCGATATCGACATGGTCCGAAAGCGCGCCACGACGCCGCCGGTCATGTCCATCGCGACGGAGATTGCCGTCCCCTGGACCACGGCCGCCAGGGTCATGATCAGGATCCCAGGGGTCACGTACTCCAGGTATGCGGCCCGGCTGTCTCCGGTGCCGGATGCCCGGGCGACTCCGCCCAGGCCCGCGCCCAGGGTCCCGCCGAACACGAAGACGAACAGCAGCAGGAAGACGACCGGCATCCCCACCACGATGAACGTCAACGAGGGGTAGCGAACCATGTGGCGAAGCTGCCTGCGCAGCATCGTCGCCGAATCGCTGAAGGAGTAGGCAAGCGCGTTCATCAGGCAATCGCCTCCTGTGGCTGTGTCGTATCTGGGTGCCCGGTCAGGGCAAGGAAGACGTCGTCGAGGTCGGGCGTGTGGACCGTCAGTCCGTCGACCTCGATCCCGGCCTCGGCGAGCCGGTCGAGCATGGACTTCAGCGACCGGACGTCGCCGCCGCCGGGCAGCTGCAGGGTGAGGGCCTCGTCGTCTCGCGACGTCGGCTTCAGGAGCAGCGCCGCCTTCTCGAGCACGGCGGCATCCGTGAACTGGAGGCTGATGTGGCCGCCCGGGACGAGTCGCTTCAACTCCGCCGCGGTGCCCTGGGCGACGAGCTTGCCGTGGTCCAGCACGGCGATGCGATCGGCCAGATGATCGGCCTCTTCCAGGTACTGGGTCGTGAGGAAGATCGTGACTCCGCTCGCGACAAGGTCGCGGACGATCTGCCACATGGTCCGGCGGCTGCGCGGATCCAGGCCGGCGGTAGGCTCGTCGAGGAAGATGATCCGCGGATCGCCGACGAGCGTCATCGCGAGATCCAGGCGGCGCTGCATCCCGCCCGAGTACGTGGAGACGGGCTTGCCGGCGGCTTCGGCCAGGTCGAACCGATCGAGCAGTTCGGCGGCGCG
This sequence comes from Chloroflexota bacterium, assembly GCA_003153755.1. Lineage (GTDB taxonomy): Bacteria > Chloroflexota > Limnocylindria > Limnocylindrales > CSP1-4 > Fen-1039. The sequence continues at coordinate 6,315 of PMBG01000065.1, forward strand.
TCGGCGTCCTTCACGCTTTCCCATGTGGCGGAGGTCCGCCATCAGCACGAGGTTCTCCTCGCCGGTGAGGAACCTGTCCGTAGCGGAGAACTGGCCCGTGACGCCGATGGCGGCGCGAACGGCATCGGGTTCCCGGCTCAGGTCGTGTCCTTCGACGAACACATGACCGTCGTCGGGGGAGATCAGCGTGGAGAGGATCTGGACCGTCGTGGTCTTGCCGGCGCCGTTGGGGCCGAGCATCGAGAAGACGGTGCCCTGGGCGATCTCAAAGTCGATCCCGTCAAGGACGACCTGGCGGCCATAGGACTTGCGCAATCCGTGGACCTGAATCGTGGGTCCGGTGTGGTTGGTGGTCATGGTGCCTCGCTTTCGGCGCGCAGGGCAGCACCGGGCATGGCAAAGCCTGAGGGCGGCCACGCACGGTTGCCCGAATGAATGGGGGATCTGGATGGATCGGCGGGCGGCGCCGGCGTCGGCGCGCCCGCAGGGCTTCAGGCGCCCGGACGGGGACCGGCGCGCGACCTAGATGTCGAGGTCTTCGACTGTGGGCTGGCCGGCCGCTCCGGCCACGATGTCGTATAGCTGGGGCGG
>PMBG01000060.1 GCA_003153755.1 Chloroflexota bacterium
AACTGCGTATGGTCACGGAGGTAGGAAGGCGACACGCTGTACGCCTGGCTGTAGGAGTCCCCGATCGCGGCCAGAAGCGACGGCAGTTGGGGCGCGGGGTTGGGTGTTGACGTCGGCGTGGGCGAGGATGACGAATCAGGTGATGCCGTCTCGCTCGGTGTGACCGAGACGGCCGCCGTGGCGTGCGGCGTGGCGGTTGCGGCTGCGACGACCGGTTCGGTCGGGGCGGGCGAGTGCGAGCTCCCGATGAGAACCAGGCCGCCAAGCGCCAAACATGCGACCAGAAGCACGACGACAACGGCCACGATTACCCGCGGTCCGCGAGCCGATCGTGCCTCTGCGCGTCTTGCGGCGGCCCTCGCGCGCCGCGATTCGTTGGGTTCCATGCCGGGAATCCTAAGGCTCCTGTGACTTTGAGGTCGCTCGCCACGACCGGTCGTTCGTTGCGACGGCGGAATCCGACCGCAGACGCCCTCACGCGCCGCTACGATGTCCGCATGATCCAGGCCGACTTCGCTTCAAATGCACTCACGCGTTGTCCGCTCTTCGCGGGCATGGACGCCGAGTCACTGCAGGCCATAACGCGAACGCTCCGCGGGCGGCGGTTCCGTCGCGGCGAGGTCCTCTTCCACGAAGGCGACCCGGGCGACGCGCTCTTCATCGTCGCCAGCGGCGCGGTCAAGGTCGTGGTTCCATCCGAGGACGGGGACGAGGCGATCCTGGTGACTCTTCGGCGTGGCGATTTCCTGGGTGAGCTGGCTCTCCTGGATGGAGCGCCCAGATCTGCGTCTGCCATAGCCCTCGAGCCCACGGTGGCCCTTGCGCTACCGCGAGATCAGTTCCGGGCACTGGTCGCGAGCGAGCCGGCGATCCGCGACGCATTGCTCGCGTCGGTGGCCGGCGAGTTGAGGCGCCTCACGACTCATGTGGCCGAGCTTCATTTCCTGGACCTTACGGGTCGTCTGGCGGCCCGGCTGGCCCGGCTCTGCGAGACGCAGGGAGAGAAGCTGCCCGACGGTTCCGTCAGGCTCGACGCGCCGCTCACGCAGAGCGACCTGGCGAGCATGATCGGGGCGACGCGGCAGAGCGTGAACAAACTGCTCGGCGAGTTCGAGGACCGAGGCCTGATCCGGGTGGAGCGGGACAGCATCGTGGTGCCCAAGCTCGAGACTCTGATGCAGGCAGCCCACCGGTAGCCCGCCCCGGCGTTCGCGGCCGATCGGACTAGCCCGCGGAGATGACTCCCTCGCGCCCCAGCTGAAGGAGCTGCGCCCGGCTCTCGTCGAGATGCTGGGTCGCGATGCCGAACAGCCGCTTCAACAGCAATTCCGATCGGGCCGAGCCTCCGGCCAGCAGCTCCAGCAGGCCTCCGGCCGGCACGGAGATCAGCACGGCCGGACCGATCGCCCGCGCGGTCGACAGCGCCTTGGGATCTTCGCGAAGTGCCGACCAGCCGAGCAGGTCGCCGGCATGAAGCGTTGACACGAGAACCCATCGATGCTCGTGCCGCACGCGGAGCGCCAACTGGCCTCGCTCGAGCCAGTGGACTTCGGATATCGGCATTCCGGCCTCTACGAGCGTGTCGCCGTCGGCGAGTGCTCGTCGGACGGAACTCTGCGCCAGACCTTCGAGATCTGCCGGATCCAGCCCGGTGAAGAGCGGCAGAGCGGCAAGCTCGGTGGCGGTGACCCTCTCGGTTGCGCTCATCGTTTGCTACCACTCCCCGAGAATTCCGACCTCATGGACGCCCACATTGTCCGCCACGCGGCCCAAGTCCGCTGGCCAGAAGCGGCGCGCGCAGGCCCTCGCGGCCACGCCGACGCGTGGCTACTCGTCTCGAAGTATCGAATTGAGGAAGGCGGCAGCAGCGATGCCGGCACGCCGCCTGCCTTCCGCGCCGCCCAGGAATGCGGTGACTACCGATTGGCGGATCCCGAACGGCCCCACGATCGCGAGCTCGACCTGCGTGTCTTCTCCCTGCTCGACGGTCCGAACGGCAAGCCCGAGAGTGGCCCCGGCTCGCGATCGTGCCTGTTCCGCGGCATCGGTCAGTTCAGCTTCCGAGGCGCCCGCGTCGGCCGAGGCGATCGCCGACCTGAGCCACGTGGCGTCGCCGAGAAGCCTCGCCGTTGATCCTCCAGTGCCGCCCTCGACAAGCGCGACCGTCCAGTCGCGTGCCTCGAGCTGCCGCCCCAGTACGGCGGGCCAGGTGTCGTCGTTCCGGCCCCACACATACTTGCCCAGTGCGGCCAGCACCGTGGCTTCGGCCCGGGCGACTGCCTCCTCGGCGGGCCGGCCGTCCTCCTCTACGGCGGAGACTCGGACGTCCACGGCATCGGCCCGAGCGTATGTGGCGACCACGGGATTCGTTCCCCGGAGGAGCGCTTCCCCTAGGATGTCCGCAACTGCCGACTCGCCGATGCCCGTCAGCCTGAGGGTCCGCGCCACTCTCTCGCGACCAAGGCCGCGGTCACGCAGGCGCGGCATGACGGCGTTCTGCCACATCGGCCGCATCTCCGACGGGGGACCGGGCAGGGCAACGATCACACGGCCGTCGGGTCGGTCCACCCACCAGCCGGGGGCGGTGCCGCGGTCATTGGCGAGAGCCGACGCCGACGGGATGAGCCACGCCTGCTTGACGTTCGACTCGAAGAACGGGAGGTTCCGGCGTTCGAAGAGGTGGCGAAGCCAGCCCACGAGGTCGGGATCCACCGAGGGTTCCTCGCCGCACACGTCCGCGATCGCTTCGCGGGTCAAGTCGTCCGGCGTGGGGCCCAGACCGCCCGTTGTGATCACGAGGTCGGCGGCATCGAGAGCGCCTCGGAGCGCAGCGGCCACGGTAGCGAGCCGATCCGGAAGCGCCGTGATCCAGGCCACCTCCACGCCGGCTTCCGACAGCCACCGGGCCAGATCGCCGGTATTGGTGTCGCGTGTCTCGCCGACGGTGATCTCGCTTCCCACGGCGAGCACCACTGCGGTGTGGATGGGCCTGCGCGCTGCTGGTTCGGTCTGCATGGTCCGAGTTTACGGGTTGCCGGTTCCGCGTCGATTCCGCGCCAGCACGCGGCTCGCGACCGTGGGCGCCCCTTCGGGCGGGCGGTGGGCTATGATCGTTTCGACGTTCGCAATCGTACGCAGGAGGCACCCTTGGCTGATCGGTCCTCCTCGAGCCGCCCGCCTGAGGGGCGGACGACTCCGCCCGGGGCATCCGGGGAGGGCGAACCCGTCGAAGCTCCAGGCCTCGGCGAGCAGTTCGGGCGAACGCGTGCCGCGCTCATCGGGCTGATTCGCTCGCACATAGATCTCGCGAAGGCTGAGTTCGGCGAGATAGGCGGCGAGATCAAGCGGGCTGCGGCTCTCGGCGGTACGGCCCTGTTCCTCTTGTTCCTTGCCGCGGTGATGATCATCCTGGGATCGCTGCTGTTCGCGGGCGAGGCGCTTTTCGGATCCATCGGGTGGGGCGTTCTGGACGGCGCGCTCCTGCTGATCGCGGTCTGCGTCTTGCTGGCCCTGGCCATTGTGGAGCTCAGCTTTACGCGGGCCGCCTCCGCCCTGATCGTTGCGGGCGTGGTCGGCGTGGTGGTGACCGGATTGCTGGTTGCCGACTGGCAGGCGATCAGCCAGAACAAACCGGGGCAGCCGGCGGCATGGCTGACGGCGATGGTCGCCGGAGCGGTGGTTCTCGGGCTGCTGGGAGCCTTGCTGGCCTCGAGCTTTGGCCGGGGCGCCGCGCTGGCCGGTCTGATCGTCGGGCTGGTCGTGGGCGCTCTGCTGGGCGTTCTCGCCTCGGCCGGACCCGGACCGCGCGTGGGTTCCGCGCTGGGCGTCGCTGTCGGACTGGTGTTCTGGCCGATCGTGGCCGCGGTGCTGGTATTCCGCCACGGCGTCGACTTCGAGAAGCTCAAGGCGCGCTTCGTTCCAATGCAGACAATCGAGACAACTAAGGAGACGATCGAGTGGGTGCGCGAACAGCTGCCGCTCGCGCGGAAGTCGTAGCCCGCCGACAGGTCCTTGCCGACGAGGTCGTCAGGCTCGAGGCCGCCGGTCGCTCCGCTATCGACATTCCGGCCAAGATCAGGCGCGCGCCTGGCAAGACCGCGGTCCTGGCCGCGAGCACAGCCTTCTTGGTGCTCGGCGGCCCCAAGAAGACCTACAACGTCATCCGGCGGGCCGTGTTCGGTCCGAGGGCGGACCTGCCGAAATCGATGCTCCCCGAACAGATCGACAAGTCGCTGCGCTCGCTCGGCGACGACGGCGACCGCGTGAGGGGCCTGATCGAGCGCGAGTTCGTGGAATATCTGGAGAAGAGCAAACCGCAGCGCGACGCCAGGGATCTCCGCGGGACGATTGCCGAACTTGGAGGGAACCTGCTGCGCCCCGCCACGAGCGAGGCCGGCAAGCGACTGGCCTCGGAGCTCTTCCGGCCCGAAGGGGGTAGTTTCAACGACGTGATGGGCCGCATCAGGGCACGTCGCGAGGCGCGAAGCGCGCCCGAAACCGCATCGGCCCCGAAGTCCTCCGGCGGCGCCGTGTCGATGGTCCGGCGACGCCGGTCCGCGACGAAGCCCCGCTGACCGAGGCGCTGCGCACCGAGGCACTCACCGAGCCGCTTCGGTAGACTCATGGACCAAGGGCGAGTGGCGGAATGGCAGACGCGCCAGCCTTAGGAGCTGGTACCGGAAACGGTGTGCGGGTTCGACCCCCGCCTCGCCCACCACTTTCTCACGCGCGCGCTCGGCGCACGCGCGCTCTCGGCGCCGCGGTCTAGCGCCAGAGCAGCGCGAACATGCCTACCGAGATCGCCGCGCACAGGGCAGTGCATCCGAGCATCTTCAGCATCGGCCCCAGGCGGCTGGGTCTCACCGGAACGCGCTGCCGCGATGCCGTTCGCTCCGCGGCGTCCCAGGCCGACCAGCGGCCAACGCCGATCCGAGCGACGGCCATGAATATGAGCACGATCGTGAGCGACCCCAGGGCCCACTGGGCGACGTTGAGGAGTATTCCGGGGAAGCTCGCGACCTTCGACACCGCGTCCAGAGGATCGCCCACGAGCTGGTGGCCCGGGATCTTCGACCACAGGCCGGTCATGTCGCCGCCGAGCCTGCCCGGGCCGGGCAGCCTGGAGCTGAGCGCTCCGGTTGCGGTGGTTACGACAATCGGGATGCCCGCGCCCAGTGCGGCGATCCAGCGCCACAGCGCGAGTACGGCAACGCGGTCGCGCCGCCACGACAATCGCACGGTGTCCAACATCTGATCCTGGAAGAAGCGAGAGTCCGTCGTGAGCCCATTCGGCGTGTCCAGATGCTGGAGCAGCGGGATCAGGAACTCCTCGTCGTTGTTCCAGTAGGAGCCGTGATCCTCCAGGATGCTCATCCGGTTGATCGTCATGTGGCTGCGATCGGCGACGGTCACTCCGGGAGGCGGCTGAAGCGGTCCCGCCGGAGCCGGGTCGTACGTGGACCAGAAATCGGTCCAGTGCAGGTCCGGTCTGGCCGCCCTGAGGTTGCCGCTGAGCAGTGTCGGCGGCTTCGCGCCCNNCCGGGTCCACGAGCGTTGTGAAGCTGACGATAACCCCGCCGGAATGGGCCACGACTATGATCTTGCCGCAGCCCTGCCCGCGCAGTCCCCCAATTGCGTTCGCAAGCCTGGCGCGGACGTTGGCCGCCTGGATCGGGTCGTCGATGATGTCGGGCAGTTCGCCGAACCATCGCGTCAGCATGTTGTCGGCGGTCTTGAGCGCGGCGAAGTCCTGAAGCTGTTTGATGGGGACCGCGCGGAACGGCGCATAGAACGCGAGGATCACGCGACCCAATAGGAGCGCCGGCCCGAAGGAGAAGATCGTCAGCTCCTTCTGGATCCAGTCGAGAGCGTCCACCCAGTCGCGCTTGGGGGTCCGGACCTCCTCCAGCACCAGAGCGCGGTGGGCATACGAGTCCTGCGCGGCCATCTGGGTGTGCGTATCCGCCAGCCGTTGCTGCCAGGCTTCGGCCCGGAGCCGGTAGCCTTCCTTGATGCCGTCCATGATCCGTGGCAGTGCCCGCGACACGTACGTGGTCATGGAACCCAGGCCGGGCGCGCGTGTCGTGGCGGCCCACCAGGCCTCCGTCATCACCAGGGTTTGCGCGTTGTGACCTTCCCATGCGGGCACGTCCAGCTCGAGGAACGGCAGTGTCACGCCGGTGAGGTCGTACTGGCAGCGCAGGACGGGGTCGGCGGGAGTGATGCCGTGCTGCGTCCGCCAATCGCGCAAGAGCGAAGTGATGGGGCCGGACCAGTCGAGGAAGGTCTCGCATGCGGGCTGCGTGCCGATGCCGTGTACGAACACGACACCGATCCGGCTTGGATCGAGCGGGACAGGCGGGGCAGGGGAGTCGATGCAGGGCGAGGCAGCCGCCGCCATTGCCGCGGCAACTGCCGTCGACGTCTTTGCTCTGGCCGGGGTCCGTCTGGGCGGTTGGATCATTGCCATTACCTGAAGTTATGACCGGGGCACCTGCGCGGTGTGTCGGCTCCCCGACATTGTGCCGCCCGCCGCCATGAAAGGATCGCCCGAATCCGGCCTCAGCACGCCTGGGACCAGAAATCCCCCGAATAGGGGATGCCGGGCGCACCTCTTTCCCCGGCTGCGGACGTCCGCGCCACCTATAATCTCCCGACGATGCAGACCACAAACACACCCCTTCCCAAGTCACGCCTCCAGCTCGAGTTCGAGCTTCCGCCAGAACGCCTGGACAAGGCGATCGTCCAGGCCGTCGGCCGCCTGTCGCGCCAGACGCGAGTTCCGGGATTCCGCCCGGGCAAGGCGCCGCGATTCATGCTCGAGCGAGTGCTCGGTCCCACGGCAATCGTCGAGGAAGCCGTAGATCAGCTCGTCGAGGACGCGTACCGCGAAGCCGCGCGCGAGCAGGACATCGTGCCGCTCACCACACCGGAAGTGGAGATCACCCAGGCCGAAGAAGGCAAGCCGGTCATCTTCAAGGCGACAATCCAGGTCCGGCCGGAACTCGTGCTCGGCGATTTCGAGAAGTTCGCCTTTGGGCCTGAGGTCAAGGCGGTCGACGAGACGATGGTCGACAAGGTGCTTGACGAGTTGCGCGACGGCCAGGCTCGCCTGGAGCCGGTCACCGATCGCGGCGCCCAGAACGGCGACTACGCCATCATCTCGTTCGTGGGTACCCAGGACGGCGTGGCCTTCGACGGCGGCACATCCGATCGAATGCCTCTGGTTCTGGGCCAGGACCGCCTCATTCCCGGGTTCGAAGATCACCTTGTGGGCCTTGCCAAGGGCGAGGAGCGCGGATTCGACATCACATTCCCCGACGACTACGCGGATACCGCGTTGGCCGGCAAGCTCGCCCATTTCGAGGTGACGCTCAAGGACCTGCGCGCCAAGGCTCTGCCGGAGGCCAACGACGAGTTCGCGGCTTCCGTGGGCGATTTCGCGGACCTCGACGCGCTGAAGGTCGAGCTGCGCAAGCGCCTCGAGGCAAACGCCCTGGATTCGGCTCGCCATGAGTTCGCGGACAAGATCATCGAATACGCCACGGACAACGCAACCGTGGACCTGCCGGACGTCCTGATCGATCAGGAAGTGGAGGTCATGCACGACGAGTTGCGTTCCGCTCTGGCTCGCCAGGGGATAGACGAGGAGTCGTACCTCAAGGTTGTCAGCAAGACCGAAGAGGAGATCCACGCCGAGTTCCGGCCGCAGGCAGAGAAGCGCGTGAAGACGCTCCTGGTGCTCTCGGAGATTGCCAAGGCCAAGGGCGTCGATGTGCCGGAGAGCGCGATTCAGTCGGAGATCGACCGCGCTCGCGTGAGATACGCCGAGAATCCCAATCTGATCCGCTACTTCGAGTCGGAACGCGGCCGTAACTACATCCGCAGCACGATCCGGCGATCGCGCACCGTGGAGCAGCTCATCGACGAATGGCTGGCCGCCCATCCCGATGCCCCAAGACTCGTGCACCTGGAAGAGGGCGAGTCCGAATCGCACGTCGAGAGCCACAACGCCGCGGCCTCCGCGTCGGTCGGAGTCACCGATCCCGGCGCGCTGACCCCTGAAACCACCGCCCCGGCCGGCGCATAGCCACGTAGTCGAAGAGGAGACGATCCGATGCTCGTGCCTATGGTGATCGAGTCCTCGAGCCGTGGCGAACGCGCCTACGACATC
>PMBG01000193.1 GCA_003153755.1 Chloroflexota bacterium
TCCGAGCGCCGCCGCGACCAGCTCGAAAGTGACGAGCTCATCGGCAAGAAGCTGGCCCGCGCAGTATCGGCCGGCCTGCGGCCCATTCTGTGCGTGGGTGAAGTTCTCTCGGAGCGCGAAGCCGGCAAGGCTGTGGAAGTCGTTGCGAACCAGCTTCGAGGCGCACTAACCGGCAAGGACGTGGAAGTCCTGATGAACGCCGGCTTCGTCATCGCATACGAGCCTGTCTGGGCGATCGGCACCGGACGCACCGCATCCAGCAACGACGCCGCCGCAATGGCCGAGGCGATCCGCTCGTGCCTTTCCGCGGACCTCCACTGGGGCGACTTTGCGGAGCAGGTCCCGATCCTGTACGGCGGCAGCGTGACGAGCGCGAATATCGGCGAGTTCCTGGCCGAGCACTCGATCGACGGCGGCCTCGTAGGCGGCGCGTCCCTCAAGCCCGACGAGATGGCCGCCATGGTTGCCCGCGCCGCCGTTACGGCCAGAGCCCGCGCCGAGGCCGGGGTCTGAAGAGACGGCTGACGATCACACGCTTGGCCGATCGGCCGTCGGGCCGTCGTCCGCCGGCATCCCGCCGGCATCTGTCCAGACCGCGGCCGTGTGCTACCATGCGCCGGTCCGCGGGACGGCCAGCGGTCCTTGGGGCGAACCCACACGAGGTCATTTCCAGTCGTGAATCCCGCTCTCACAATCGGCCAGGACATCATCGGCGTCTTCTTGATGGTCTCGATCCTGCTTCAGGCGCGTGGGTCGGGTCTGTCCGCCACATTCGGCGGCGACTCGTCCGTGTATCGCAGCCGGCGGGGGATCGAGCGACGCCTCTGGCAGTTCACGATCCTTCTCGCGGTCCTGTTCTGCGTCTTCTCTGAGGCGAGCTTCGTCCTGCCGAAGAGTTGATCCTGGCGGTGGTCGCCCGGGGCCAGGTCTCATCGAGCATTGAAGGGGCTTGGTTTGACGTGCCTGGGTTGAGCCACGGCGCAATGGGCGAGCGGCTCCGATGAAACTGCGCGACCGGTTCGCCGTCGGCGGCCTTCTCATCGCCCTCGTCATCGTCGGAGGAGCGCTGGTTGTCCGCCTCCCGTCCAACCCGAACGAAGCGTCGGCGGCCCCTACGGTGGTCACCACGCCGTACCGTGAGGGCATCGTAGGACACCCGAGTTCGGTGAACCCGCTGACGTGGCGCACGCAGGCCGATCAGGATCTGGTTGCGCTCGTCTTCCGCGGTCTCGTACGAAACGGACCAGGCGGTACGGTCGTTCCGGATCTGGCATCGGGCTGGAACGTATCCACCGACGGGCGCACGTACACCTTCAACCTCCGCCCGAACACCTACTGGGAGGACGGCTCGGAGGTGACTTCTGCCGACGTCGTGTTCACGATCGGAATGCTCCAGGACGCCAGATACGACGGCCCGATCGGCTCGTCGTGGCAGGGCGTTCGGACGTCGTCCGACGGGCCGTATGTGGTCCATTTCACGATGACGCTGCCGATCGCAGGCTTCCTGCGACAGGCCGAACTGCCGCTGCTGCCATCCCACCTGCTGAAGGGAACGTCTGCGGGCAAGCTCGCCGACTCTGACTTCAGCACCCATCCGATCGGCAACGGTCCGTATCGCATCAAGTCGCTGGCCAACGATCACGCCGTCCTGGAGCGCGTCGACTCGGTTGTGGCCGTTCCTCTCCCGACGCCTTCACCTACTCCGAAGCCCACGCCCTCGCCGACTCCGACGCCGATCCCAACGCCCACGCCCGTGACGACCGCAACGCCTGCAGGGACCGCGGGGACCAGCGGCGGCCCGGAGGTCGCTCCGGGGACGACGCCGACGCCAAAGCCCGTTCAAACGCCCACGCCTATCCCCACCGCGACTCCCAAGCCCGTGCCGCTACCTTCCGGATCGACGCTCGGAACCATCCACGAGATCGACATGTTCTTCTATGACGATGCCGCGTCGGCGGCGAAGGCATATCGGGCCGGCGACCTGGACGTCGTCGGCGGGCTCACCCCCGAGCAGACGGATGCCGCCATGGCCAGGCCCCTGTCGCGGACCGTCCCATATCGCTGGTCGAGTCTTCTGAGCGTGGTCCTCAACCAGCGCGCCGATCACCCGGTATTGCGCGATGCCAACACCCGTACCGGTCTCCTTGCCGCGATCGACCGCAGCGCGCTACTCACCAAGGTCCTCGAGGGCCGTGGCACCATCGCCGAGCTGCCCGTGCCGGACTGGTCTCCGCTATTCGATCCGGGCGCCGTGACCGCAACTACGTACAACCTGGCCGATGCGCAGGGCTATCTCACCACCGCCGGCTGGGCGCTCAGCAATGACGGTTGGACCGCGCCGAAGGGTAAGGCGATCTACTCGATGGAGCTGCTTACGCCCGTTGCCGCCGACAACCCCGTTCTCTACGCAACTGCTCAGGAGGTCGCGACGGCCTGGAAGACGATCGGCCTCGACGTCACGGTTGTCGCGGTTCCGGTTAGCACATACGTAAGCCGGCTCGATACCGGCGACTACGACGCCGCCGTTGCCACCTTCGACGTAGGGTTGGATCCGGATCTCGGTCCGATGCTGCTCTCGTCGCAGATCGGTCTTGGTGGCTCCAACGTGTCCGGGGTGAACGACCAAACGTTGGACCAGCTGCTGCTCACGGCACGCAAGGCGCCGAACACATCCGATCGCCAGGACGCGATGACGGCCGTGGAGAAGTACATCTCCACGACGCTTCCAGTGCTCCCGCTGTGCTTCCGGGACTACGACTTCGTGGTCTCGAATCGGGTCCAGCAGCTCGTATCCAACGACCTAGGAGATCCTTCTGGTCGTTTCTGGGATGTGCTAGACTGGCGCCTCGCCAGTGGCCGGTAGGCCCCTGGAGTGTGCGCCGAGGTGGCGGAATGGCAGACGCGCTGGTTTCAGGTACCAGTGTCCGCAAGGGCTTAGGGGTTCAAATCCCCTCCTCGGCACCAGCCCTCGGAAAACCGGAATAGCTCACCTGCCCAGGTGGCGGAATTGGTATACGCGTACGTTTGAGGGGCGTATGGAGCAATCCATCCGGGTTCAAGTCCCGGCCTGGGCACCAACCTTCTTCCGACAATTGCCGGCCGCATGGCGGCCCTGAGGCTCCCCTGCGGCTTCCCGGGCGGTTAGCTCAGCGGTTAGAGCGCCTCGTTTACACCGAGGATGTCGCAGGTTCGAATCCTGCACCGCCCACCA
>PMBG01000148.1 GCA_003153755.1 Chloroflexota bacterium
GGGAAAACCCGCGCCGCCGAACGGGCGCTGGGCGATCTTCCCGTCACCGAGCCTCGACCAGACCGTGCCCATGTGCTCGAGCTCGATGACCGTCTCGATCGCTTCATTGCTGAGGACTTCGGCAGCGTCCTGGTCGACCAGGTAGTCGCCGCCCTTGACGGTGTCGAACATGTGCCACTCGGGCTTGTCCTCTTCGAGGTTCCCGAGTGCGGCGCAGACACCACCCTGGGCGGTGCCCGTGTGTGAGCGAGTTGGGTAGAGCTTGGTCAGGACGGCGGTGTTGACGCCTTCACGGGCGAGTTCGAGAGCGGCCCACAGGCCCGCGCCACCGGCGCCGACGACGATCGCATCGAACGGGTAGTCCATCGCCTAGTTCCCCGGAAGCTTCACGGTGGCGACGACGACCGTCCCCATCGTCAGAACGAGGGCGGCGGCCAGCCACAGGGCCGACAGCGCCAGAACCCGTTTGCCGCCCTTGAGGTAGTCCATCGTCACGGTGCGCATCCCGAGGGTCATGTGGCCGACCACGATGACAAGCATCAGCCAATCGAGACCGCGCCGGAGCGCGTTGTTCCAGGCGTCCGCGAAGATCCAGTCGGCCGTCTGGTCCTTCGGGTCGCTCAGGAAGTGCTGGACGCTGAAGTGCGTCAGCGCGAGCACGAAGAGGGCCACTCCCGAAAGCCGCATGAAGTACCAGATCGCGACCTCGGTGCCGCCGCTTTGCGGGCGGGGCCGGCCGGAGCGTGAATACAGTGCCATCTCGACGCTCCTCCTACAGGCCCAGGGCCGGTCGCATGATGATGAAGGCGCCGGGCAGGCCCACGCCGAGGAAGATCACCCAGTTCGCGTACCAGATCTGCTTGTGATATGCGGTCATCCGCGGCCAGAAGTCCATGATCAGAATCCGGATGCCGTTGAGCGAGTGGTAGAAGAGCGCGGCTCCGATCAGGACCTCCATCATCCGGCCCAGCGTGCTGGCGTAGAACGTCAGGAGGTCGTCGTAGGCCTTGGGGTCGGCTCCGGCCAGGAAGATGTCGAAGACGTGCAGCAGCACGAACGCGAAGATGCCTATTCCCGAGATCCGATGGAACGCCCACGCCAGCATTCCTTCGGAGCCTCGATACCGAAACAGCATGCAGCCTCCCGAACCTTCCCTGATCGGCCGTGTGACCGAAACGTTGTGAGACCTGCCCGCGGTGCGGTCAGGCGGCGGCGGACCCCGACTCGAGCCGGGCGACGATCGCGTCGGCGAACTGGCTGGTCCCGGCCGTGCCGCCGAGATCGTAGGTAACGGTGCGACCCTCGGCCAGGACCGCGCGGATTGCGCCCTCGACTCGCTCGGCCGCGGCCTGCTCGCCGATGTGGCGTAGAAGCAGCACGCCGGAGAGCATCAAGGCCGTGGGGTTTGCCTTGTTCAGGCCGGCGTACTTGGGGGCGGAACCGTGGACGGCCTCGAAGACCGCCGCCTCGGTGCCGATGTTGGCGCCCGGGGCAACCCCCAGGCCGCCGACGAGTCCCGCGGCGAGATCGCTGACGATGTCGCCGTAAAGGTTTGGCAGGCAGAGCACGTCGTACAGCTCGGGCTTCTGGACGAGCTGCATGCACATGTTGTCGACGATCCGGTCCTCGGACTCCACGCGGCCTTCGTACTCGGCGGCAATCGTCTTGCAGCTCTCGAGGAAGAGGCCGTCCGAGAGCTTCATGATGTTTGCCTTGTGGACGGCCGTGACCTTCTTCCGCCCGTTGGCGACCGCGTACTCGAAGGCGAAACGGGCGATCCGCTCTGAGGCGGCCCGGGTGATGATCTTGATGCTCTCGGCCGCGTCCGGACCCACCATGTGCTCGATGCCGGCGTACAGGTCCTCGGTGTTCTCACGAACGATCACGAGGTCCACGTTGTCGTAGCGGGTTTTGAGACCCGGGATGGATCGCACGGGGCGGAGGTTCGCGTAGAGCCCGAGCGTCTGGCGGAGAGCTACGTTGACAGAACGGAAGCCCACGCCGACGGGCGTGGTGATGGGGCCTTTGATGGCCACCTTGTTGCGAAGGATCGAGTCGAGGACGTACTGAGGAAGGGGCGTCCCCTCCTTCGCCATGACCGCCTCGCCGGCGTCGACGACCTCCCAATCGAACTTGACACCCGAGGCGTCGAGGACACGCCTGGTTGCCTCGGCCAATTCGGGGCCGATTCCGTCGCCTGGAATGAGAGTCACTGTCTGGGCCATGGGCGGAATTCTAGCGAGTGAGAGGGGGCGCCGGTGAGTCACCGCATTTTCCGGCGGCGTCCGGGACCTTCGGCGGACGTGCTCCGACCCGGTCGGGTAGGTCGCGTGCCGACGGATCCACAGCGTTCTTCGCGGGGCGTAGCCGCCGGCGCGTGCCCGCCGTACGGTCCGGCTCCGCTCGCGTGAGGCCACGTCGCAGAACCGATACCACGCCGGTGGCCGCGTTGGTCGGCTCCCCTGCTACGATCCGATCATCCGCGACAGGGGACGTTGTGGACTCCGTCCTGTGCCAGTAGTCGCGGGGAAGACCAGGAGTTGGACGCGCGTGAAGATCCAGGAAGCCGACGCGAAGTCGCTCTTGCTGGCACAGGGCCTTCCTGTTCCAGCCTGGGATGTAGCTCGAACCCCGCTCGAGGCGCGAACAGCGGCCCAGCGGCTCTTCAACGCCGGTGAGGCCCGAGTCGTCATCAAGGCTCAGGTTCTGGTCGGCGGACGCGGCAAGGCAGGCGGCGTGAAGCTTGCGAGTTCTTTGGACGAGGCTGAGGAGACCGCCAGCAGGATCCTGGGAATGGACATCAAGGGGATCACGGTCCGCAAGGTCCTGGTCTCGGGCGCCGTCGACATCGCGAAGGAGTTCTACCTCGGCGCCATCATCGACCGCGCGACGCGCCGTATCGTGCTAATGGCCTCGGCGGAGGGCGGCGTCGAGATCGAGGAGGTGGCGCGCCAGAACCCGGGCGCCATCCACCAGGTCGCCGCGGACCCGCAGCTCGGCCTCCTGGCCTTCCAGGCGCGCGGCCTGGGGCTCGCGGTCGGCCTGCGGGATGCGCTGCTGAGCCAATTCGTGACGATCGCCCAGGGCCTCTACTCCACCATGAAAGCCAACGACGCGGATCTTGTGGAGGTCAATCCCCTCGCAATCGTGTCGGACAAGTCCCCGGACGGATCCGTCGCGCCGCGCCTGGTTTGCCTGGACGCCAAGATCACGCTCGACGACTCCGGACTTGCGCGGCACCCTCGCCTCGAGGCCCTGCGCGACCTGGACGAGGAAGATCCCACGGACGCCCAGGCACGGAAGCTTGGCATCAACTTCATTCGCCTGGAGGGCAGCATCGGCTGCATGGTCAACGGCGCCGGTCTGGCGATGACCACCATGGACCTCGTGAAGCACTACGGCGGGGAGCCGGCCAACTTCCTGGACATCGGCGGCGGTGCGCGTCACGAGACCGTGTGCGGTGCCATGGAGCTGATCCTGGCCGACTCCAACGTGAAGGCAATCCTCGTGAACATCTTCGGCGGGATCACCCGTGGCGACGAGGTCGCCGAGGGGCTCATCGAAGCCTGGGCGTCGCAGGCTCGCAAGATACCCATGGTCGTCCGGATAGTCGGCACCAACGCCGACGAAGCGGCCGACATGCTGCGGAAGGCAAACGTAGAGACGGCGACCTCACTCGATGAGGCGGCCGAAAAGGCAGTAACGCTTGCAAAGGGGGCCGCCCGATGAGCATCCTGGTGGGCAGCGATACTCGCCTGGTCGTTCAGGGTATTACCGGCCGTGAGGGCGAGTTCCACACTCGCGCCGCCATCGCATACGGCACGAAGGTCGTCGCCGGAACGCGCCCGGGCAAGGGCGGTCAGAAGGCTATCGACGGCACCGTCCCCATCTTCGACACGGTGGCCGGAGCGGTGGACGGCGCGGGCGCGAACACATCGGTGATCTTCATCCCGGCCTCCGGGGCTCCCGACGCAATCCTCGAGGCGGTCGACGCGGGCATCAAGACGATCATCTGCATCACCGAGGGCATTCCCGCGCTGGACATGATCCCCGTCGTTGCCCGCGTGCGGCAAGCGGGTGTCGTCCTCATCGGCCCCAACTGTCCCGGTGCCACATCACCGGGCAAGGCAAAGGTGGGCATCATCCCCGCGGCGATCCATAGGCCCGGCGGCGTGGGAGTCGTCTCGCGCTCGGGTACGCTCACGTACGAAGCGGTCCAGGCCATGACGGACGCGGGCCTGGGACAGTCAACGTGCGTCGGCATCGGCGGCGACCCNNGAGATCGGCGGCTCGGCCGAAGAGGAAGCTGCGGCGTACGCAGCCGAGCACCTCCGAGGTATCCCGATGGCGGCGTTCATCGCAGGTCGCACGGCACCGCCGGGCCGCCGGATGGGACATGCAGGCGCGATCATCTCCGGTGGTTCGGGCACCGCTGAAGGCAAGATTTCGGCACTCGAGGCCGCCGGTATTCACGTGGCCGATTCACCGACCCAGCTGCCACGACTCTTGCTGGAGGCCGGCTACAAGCCGTAGGTCCAATTCCGATCGCGAATCGAGGTGACGCTCGGCATACTCTTGCCGAGCGTCTTTCGTTCTTGTGACCGACTAGCGGAGGTAGGACGTGGGGGTCCTCATGGACCTGGTGGCTGGCGACGCCCGCGAGATCCTCCTGGCGATCGGTGTCGACGATTGGTCGGGATTGCAGGACCGACGCCGCTTCTCCGCTCATGTGTCATTGGGCGGCGGCATGGATCCGGGATGGCTCGATCTGTTCGCTCAAGCCGTTCGTGACGCGACGGGAAGCGCGGAGCCGGGCCCGTTCAGCGAGTCGGCCTCAACGCTCGAGACCCGAATGGCAGGACTGTCGGAGCGATCGGTCGAGCGAGTCGACCGGCACTGGGTCGGGGCGATCGCAATCCTTCCGGACAGCCTGATCGACCGTGTCGCCGCACGATGGATAGATCTCATCGACTGCGAGGAGTGCGACGTGGATCCGGACGAGAAGCCCATGCTTCGTCAGCTTGCCGGTGAGCTCGTCTCGTTCTGCAAGCGCGCTGATGGCGCGGAGGACGTTCTCTTCGTCTGGTCGCTCTAGGACTTCCCCTATGGATCCGCCCGCCGCCGGACTAGTAGCCGAGCAGCGTCCAGGCCGGTCCGCCCGGAGCCTCGATCAGCTCCACGAGGACGCCGCCACAGCTCTTCGGATGGACGAAGGCTACGGGACCCTCGCCTCCCTTCCTTGCCTTGGAGTCGATGAGAACGAGACCCATGGCGGCCAGTTTGTCGAGCGACGCCTGGATGTCCGGGACCTCGAAGCAAACGTGGTGGAAGCCCTCACCCTTGGTCGCGAGGAAGCGCGCCGAGCCGGTGGTGTCGTCGGTAGGCTGAACCAGTTCGATCTTCACCTCGCCAACCGGCAGAAACCCGATGATGACGTGGTCGTAGTCCATCTCCAGGACCGTTTCGACGTGCAGACCAAGCTTGTCTCGATACAGGGCGAGTGACGACTCCATGTCGCGCACGATCACGGCGACGTGATGGATCTTCTCGATTCCAAGGCCATCTGGCAGCGCGGACTTGAGCTGGTCCATGGTTCTCCTGCGGCTGTCGAGACGAGGTCAGACCGGACGGGCGTTCCATCGGGGCCCGTCCCCGGCGATTCGCACGGCGTGAGGCCAATGGTACGCAACCTTGCCCTTGTCCGGCGCGCCACGAGGCAGGCCGAACGTTGATCATGCGTGGTGCCCCGACGTGGCGGGTTGGCGGCGGGGACTTTGACCATTCGGCGACAGCTGCGCGCAGCTGTCAAGGCGGTGAGGGAAGGCCGATGCCACGTAGCTGTCAGCAGCTGTCTACGGTCGCCGAGAGTCTCCCCTACCCGACCCACACCGGGATGCCGGATCTAGATGGTTATCAACTCGCGGTGTTCGCCCCACACGCCACGCAGGGTGTTGCAGATCTCACCGACGGTCGCGTAGGCCTTCACGGCTTCGATGATCGGTGGCATGAGGTTCTCGTCGCCACGTGCGGCGTGCTCCAGACGTGACAACGCAAGCTCCCATGCGGCAGCGTCGCGACCCGCGCGCACCTTCTGGAGCTGCGCGACCTGTCGCTGCTCGCCGGATGGATCGATTCGCTGCAGGGCCGGCGTGGTGGTCTCTTCGTCCCGGAACTTGTTGACGCCCACGACGATCTTCGATCCGTTCTCGATCGCACGCTGGACGCGATAGGCCGATTCCTGGATCTGACGCTGCTGGTAGCCGGCCTCGAGGGCAGCAAGGGTCCCGCCGAGCTCCTCGATCTCCTTGAGGTAATCGTTCGCGGCAGCTTCGAGCTGGTTCGTGAGGGCTTCGACGTAGTAGCTGCCGGCAAGAGGATCGGGGGTTTCGGTGAGTCCGGATTCGTACGCGATGATCTGTTGGGTTCTGAGTGCGAGCCGAGCGGCCTCGGCCGTGGGCAGCGCCAATGCCTCATCACGAGAGTTTGTATGGAGGCTCTGGGCACCGCCCAGAACAGCGGCCATCGCCTGGATCGTCGTGCGGACCACGTTGTTGTCGATGGACTGTGCCGTAAGCGACGACCCTGCGGTCTGGACATGGAACCGGCACGCTGCGGACCTCGCGTTCGCGGCCCCGAAGCGCTCCTTCACGATCCGTGCCCACATCCGGCGGGCCGCCCTGAACTTCGCGACCTCTTCGAAGAGGTCGCTCCAGCTGGCGAAGAAGAAGCTAAGGCGATCGGCGAAATCGTCGATATTGAGGCCACGCGAGAGCGCACCCTCCACATAGGCGATGCCGTCAGCGAGTGTGAATGCAAGTTCCTGGGCCGCCGAGGCTCCGGCCTCCCTCATGTGGTAGCCACTGATGCTGATCGTGTTCCAGCGAGGCAGTTCCTTGGAGCAGAACTCGAAGATGTCCGTGACGAGCCTCATCGACGGACGCGGCGGGAAGATGTACGTGCCGCGGGCGATGTANNTACTCCTTGAGGATGTCGTTCTGGGTTGTGCCGCCGACCTGGGACCGGGCCACGCCCTGCTTCTCCGCAGCCGCCACGTACATAGCCAGCAGGACTGCGGCGGAAGCATTGATCGTCATGGACGTGCTGACCGTGTCCAGCGGGAGCCCGTCCAGGAGCACCTCCATGTCGGCGAGCGAACTGACCGGCACGCCCACGCGACCGACCTCACCTTCGGCCTGAGGAGCGTCGGAGTCATAGCCCATCTGCGTGGGCAAGTCGAACGCGACCGAAAGGCCGGTCTGGCCCTGCTCCAGCAGGTATCGGAAGCGTCGGTTTGTGTCTTCGGCGGTGGAGAACCCCGCGTACTGCCGCATCGTCCAGAAGCGGCCTCGGTACATCGTGGGCTGGACGCCACGAGTGAACGGGTACTCGCCGGGTCGGCCGAGATCGTCGTTCTCGTCCAAGGTGGCCAGGTCGGCCGGGGTGTAGAGGTCCTGGATCTCGATCCCAGAGGTCGTGAGGAACTGTTCCTGGCGCTCCGGTGAGCGCGCAATGGCCTTGGCTCGGGTCGTCGCCCGCCAACGCTCCCGGCCCGGATCGGCCGCCGAGTTGCCGTTGGTGCCGCCCTGGGTCACTCCCTGATCCTCTGCCACGTGCCGCTTCCTCTCGCTGTCCCTGTCAGCTGGCGCTGTCCTGTGGCACGATGATGGCACGGACAGGCCGAATGGCGCCAGCCGAGGACCCCTTGATGATGCCCCCGGGGGGCTCGGCCTCGGGGAGGGCCGTTAGGGGTAGGCCCCTATGGTTCCGTCTTTGTGCAAAGACACCTGCACCGGCGGGTCACTCGGAGACCAGGCTCAAGCGTTCGGCGCCGCCGTTGCGCGAGGGCACTTGGGCGTCGACAGTGACCGGAGCATCGCCGGCGCGCTGGTCCGTCTTTGCGCAAAGACACCAGCGGGCGGCCGGTGTCGGCAATGGGGCATCCGGAGCGCTGAGGTCCGTCTTTGCGCAAGGACACCCGCGGCGGCAGTGTTTGGGCACCGGGCTTCCGGCCGCGTCCGTCTTTGCGCAAAGACACCTGGTCCCCGTCCCGACGGATTCGCCGATTGACCGTCCGCCGTCTCCACGTCTCATCCATTCGGGCCGCACGGCACGGCCCGAGCAGGTACTGGATATCCGCCGTGTTGTCCACAGAATCGGTGAACAAGTCCGCGATTATGTGGATAAGCCACAACCGCCGGATAAGTCGCGTGCGGTAGCATCAAGGCGAACTTCTACGTACTCAACGCCTGCTGTCTTCGAGAGCCAAACTGCGAGGAAGCGACTTGTGAGTCCAGCGCCGTCAACTCATCCGCACGCCAAACGAGGTGGAACCACGGTGGCCAACGTCATCGCGATCGCAAACCAGAAGGGTGGCGTCGGGAAGACGACCACCGCTATCAATCTGGCTGGCGCCCTCGCGGAGCACGGCCTTCGCGTCCTGTGCGTCGATATGGACGCCCAGGCGAACCTCACCGTGGGCCTCGGCATCAACCTGGGCACCATCGAACGATCCATGGCAAGCGTGCTCGGCGAGGGGCGTGTGCGCCTCCACGATGTGATCGTCACCACGGACACGCCAAACGTGGATGTAGCCCCTGCCACGCTCGATCTGGCCTCGACCGAGGTGGACCTCCTGAGCGCCATCGGGCGCGAGTACGCACTCGCCGAAGCCCTCGATGACTGGGCGCGGGACCACTACGACTACATCTTGATCGACTGCCCCCCCACTCTGGGACTCCTCACGATCAACGGCTTGGTTGCCTCGAACGGCGTGATCATCCCGGTCCAAACCCAGTACTACGCCCTGAAGGGCCTCGCCGCGTTGATCAAGGTGATCAACACGATCAAGTCGAAGCTCAACCGCGATCTTCAGGTTCTCGGCCTGCTACCCACCTTCTACGACCCCAGGACCGTGCTCGGGCGCGAAATGCTCGACGAGATGCGCGAGAACGGCGGCAACCGGGTCTTCGACACCATCATTCGCAGCGCAGTCAAGCTCGGCGAGGCTCCATTGACCGGCCGGCCCATAACCGACTATGCCAGCGCCTCCGAAGCCGCCCAGAACTATCGTGAGCTCGCCAAGGAGGTAATCGCGCTTGGCTAAGCTGGATTTCCGAGCGGCGGCGACCGCTCGCCTCAACGAGGAGCGGGGCTCAGGTCTTTCCCAGAACGTACTGAGCCTGCTGGCCGCTGACGACTCCACAGTCGTGCGGCCGTCGGCTATCAGGAATGTCCCCGTCGGCCGCGTGGACCCCAACCCAAACCAGCCTCGCCTGGCAATGGACAAGGCGGGCCTTGACGATCTCACGGCATCGGTCAAGGAGCACGGAGTGCTGCAGCCCATATTGGTGCGGCCGCAGCCCGATGGCCGTTACCAGCTCATCGCCGGTGAACGACGCTGGCGAGCCGCGACCGCGGCAGGACTCGATGCGATCCCCGCCCTGATCGAAGAGATCGACGACGAGACCGCCCTCGAGATCGCGGTGATCGAGAACCTCCAACGGGAGGATCTCTCGCCGCTCGACGAGGCGATGATCTACGACAAGATGATCCGAGAGCACGGATACAGCATCCGCAAACTCGCCCAGAAACTGGGCAAGGACAAGGGGTATCTCGAGAACCGGCTCCGGCTCGCAGACGCACCTGCGGAAATCCGAGTCCTAGTGTCCGTGCGCAAAGACACGCTGTCTCACGCGTACGAGCTGCTCAAGGTCGCCGATCCGAAGAAGCGCAAGCATCTGGCGGATCTCGTCGCCAAGGGCGAGTTGTCCCTCGTGAAACTCCGCGAACGAATCGATGGTGCCCCGCGACCGCGGAAGACGCCGTCGGCGGCAACCCTCAGAGGTTCCGCCCTGGCGGGAACCGTCGAGGATGTGATCAACGCAGAGGCCGAAGCCAACTGGTTGGCCAGCGTCTCCAAGAAGCCGCTCACCGACGACTCGCTGATCGCCGTCCGCGCGGAGTTGACGGCGGCCATGTCGGATCTCGTGGCCGTCCTTCAATCGGATGTCATGAAGAACATCGACGAGACCGACCGCCAGAATCTGGCCAAGTTCCTGATGATCGTGAAGGTCAGGCTCGAGAACGCGATCGGACTCGTGAAGCGGAGCGCTGAGCGCTAGTCATCCTCCACCCGGCGCCACCGGATCGGGCCTATCACGCTCCGGTTCGGTTCGGTCGTCTCCGGGCCGAGGTCGTCCGCTCCGGTGCGGTTCGGTGCGTTCAGGCGTGATGTGCACGTCACCTGAGCGGCCGTTCAGCGCGAAAGCCAGCCTGCCGTCGACAGCGCCGACAACCACGCGGCTCCAATGACTACGATGCCGACGCCCTGAAGCTCCCAGACCAGGCGGCGGGCAGATCCGCTGCCAAGCACGGGCGGGATCAGCGCAGCCCAGGCGAGCAAACAACCAGCAGCCTCGGCGGTCACCAGAAGGCCAGACCCGCCGGACCAGAATGTCGTTGCTAGTGCAACGATCTGGACAACCATCAGGATCGCAACGTTGGCCATCATCGTCCTGCGAGCGCCGAGGGTGGTGGCGATCGAGACGGTACCGCTGGCCACGTCTCGCTCGAGGTCCGCATAGGCGTTCGCGAGCGCCAGCGCAGTCCCCGCGAGGACTGCGAGCGCCGCCACTACTCCCACTCCGGCCGTGAGCGCCGCGCCGGCGCCGACCCACGAGTACAACGGGAGGAGCCCGACGCCGGCGGCGAAGGGCACCCAGCCGAAGGCCGTGCCCTTGAGTCGGACGTCGTACAGCATCCCATCGGCCAGCCCGAGAACCCCCACGACCGCGGGAGCGGGACCTACCCACGCCGCGAACCCGAGCCCGACAAGTGATACCAGGACGAACGCGCGGGTCGCCAGGCTTCGAGAAACGAGCCCGCCGGGGAGCGGCTTGGTCGGCTTGGAGATCGCGTCCGACGCCGTATCGGCCAGATCGTTTGCGACACCGATCGCGAACTGGAGAAACAGCATCGCCAGGCCGAGACGACCCGCCCGGAACGGATCCGCACCGGCAATCGCGGCGATGGTAGCCGCGGCGACGGCATCGAGCGCGGAAGGGAACGGGTGGACGATGCGCAGGAGGCCGACCGAAAGGTACGCGGCCGCCCGTGCGGGCGATCCGCCCGCGTGGCGCGAGGCCGGGATCGACCTCTCAGACGTAGACGAGCTCGTCAAACCCGGCGGCCAGATAGGCGATCAATCGATCGCGGGCATCTGCCGTCTCGGCGCGCAATCCGGGCACCAGGAAGTGGAGGGAGATCGTCGGAACCATGAGATGTCCCTCGGCGTCCTTGCCAATCGTCTGCGGCGCGCCGCCGCCACGCGCAAAGACGCGACGAACGGCCTTCTCATCGAGATGGGCAGCCTTCTGGAAATCGGCCACTACTTTGATTACCCCGCGCCGTTTGGCCACGTCGCGCATCAGTTCGGACGCCCAGATGTCCAGCTGGTCATCCGACTGCTCTTGAAGTCGTGCTCGGTACTCGGTTGTATTGGCAGACAGGCCCGTCGCGCCCACAAAGTGCTCCCGATGCGTGTCGGGCAAGTATCGCAGACTGCCGAGCGAGACCGCCTCGCAAGGTGGCCGGAACCGGCCAGTGCGCACCGTTGGGCCCTTCGTCTCCGATCGCGAACCCCTAGTNNGGCCCCGGCCTCCGCCCCTCGGGGAAATCGTCGACGAGCCTCTCGAGGGCAGCTTGCGCCCGGGCGGTGAGCTCCCGGACCTCGGCCGACGACGGGCGGCGAGGAACGGCCGGCACCGCAATGAGAGGCCGCCCGGCCCTGACACGGACAACCCGCCGGAATCCGAGCCAGGACGTCCCGTTCAAGGCGACGGGGATAAGCGGCACACCGGCACGCAGCGCCAGATAAGCCGGACCATCCCGCAGCGGTAGCACCAATCCCTCACCAGAGTGGATCCGGCCTTCACCGGCGATCGCCACGGCGGCTCCACGGGCCGTCAGCGCGTCCACGCGCGCGGTCGCCGAGACCAGACCACGCTTTCCCGGCTGATACGGGATGGTCACTCCAGCCCAGCGCATGACCCGGTTCCTGGAGCCGTGGCGCATGTCCTCCTGTTCCGGCCCGAAGAAATAGATGCGCGGCTGCCTGCGCGCCACCCCGAAGATGTAGAAGGGGTCCGCCCAACTCTGGTGGCTGAAGCACAAGATCGAGGGCCCGGCAGGCAGATCGTCGAACCCTTCCGAGCGGACACGGGAGTAGGCGCGAGTAAGCAGGCGCATGAACCCGCGTACGAGCCGGTAGCGCCGGTCCGAGGACGGCGGCGCCTGAACTTCCAACCGATCCACTCGCCGCCCGGGCAGAGCCGCGGCGTTGCGAGACGATGCTGACGTCATGACGCGAGTATGCCAATCTTGAAAGGAAATGCCATGACGCCTGGCCGACACTAAGGCGGCCTTGGCCGGCACCATACGGGACGGCCCCTATTGACCTGACCTCAGGTCCGAGTACGCTTGTTCCCATGCCTGAGAACGCGTGTTCCAGATCAGGGAACGATTGTTCCACTCCTGAGTACGGTCGTACTCGTGTTTGAGAACACCGCGGCTGCCGAGCTTGTCCTGGGCCGTTCGACGGTCCGGCAGCGCATCCTGGCACTGCTCCTTCCGGAATCTGCCGCGCGCCTCCACCTACGGGAGATCCAGCGCCGGGTGGGGACGAGCCCCGGGACGGCCAGCCGTGAACTCGCGAAGCTTGTAGCGGCCGGACTGATCGAGCGCGAGCAAGAAGGGGCGCAGGTCTACTTCAAGGCGTCCGGCACGCCGTTCGCGGCCATGATGCGGTCCCTGCTCGCACTGGCGCCACCGCCCACATCCATTCCACGGCCGGCCAGAGTACGCCCGGTGCCGGGCAACACCGCGGGTGCGCCAGCGTCCACGACTGCCCCGGAGACCGGCCGGGGTACGACCACGGATCCCGCCGAGACGCCCGCTCGGATCGCCGACGACCGCGCCCCCGGAAACATCGTCGCCACAACCGGCGCGGCGCTGGATGGCCCGCTCGAAGACGTTGTTGCTTCCGCAATCAGCCAGCTCACCGCGGCAGCGTCGTCGCCGACTTCTCGTCCGCTGGTGCTTCCGACCCCGGCCGGCCAGGACGTCCCGCCCCGCATCGGACAGGCTGAGCGTGCCGCGGCCCAGGCGCGACGCGGAGACGAGACCACCGCGCCGGGAGTCCCCGATCGTACGGATGCCCGAGCGGCCCACGAGTCCTGGACAGGCGTCGCGGATCCCGCGCTCATCGACATCATCCGAAGAAGGGCCGCAGCCGACCCGCTCGGACTCAAGATCGCAAGGCGGCTGGCGGATTCGGTCGAGTCGATCTACGGGGAGCGGCTCCGCGGTATGTACCTGTTCGGGATACGAGCCGCCGGACCGGCCGACCCGTCCGCGGACGTTGAGACGCTTGTCGTCCTGGACCGCGTGGACAAGTACGGAGCCGAACTCGAACGAACGAGCCATGCCTGCGCGGCACTGTCACACGAGTTCGGGATCATCGTCAGCCGCGTCTTCGTCTCCGAGCAGGATTGGAGCGAACGCACCGATGGCTCGCTGCCGATGGTGCGGTCGGAGGCCGTGGTCGCATGAACGACCGGTCCGACCAGCTGATCTCCGGCGCCGACCAGGCCATTGCCGCCGCACAGCGCGAATTGGGCCTCCACGACTTCGAGGTGGCCGCCGAGCGGGCCTGCGTCGCGATGCTCCGGCTCGCCAAGGCATGCCTCGACATCGACGGACTCTCGCCGGGACCAACGCAGGCCGTCTGCACTGAGTACGGACGCCAGTTCGGACGGAGTGGACGGATGTACTCGGCGTATTTCCGATGGCTGCTCGACGCAGTCGATCTGCGGAAGGCCGTGCACAGCGACCTGACTCGATCGATCGACTACGACGCGTCGGCCACCCTCGTGGAGAGGGCGGAGATATTCCGCGACGCCGTCGTGCGGTTCGTCGAACGGGGTGACAAATGGGCGAAGTGATCCACCTGGGGCCGGTCTCGCACTCCACCTCGTCCGAGATCGAAGTACTCCCCCACTCCAAGCCCTATCTGATGGGCGCGTTCCTGCGCTGGAAGCGATACAGGCGCTGGACGGCGACCCGGCTTGTCGGAACGTGTGAACTCTGCGGCTCGCCATTCACCGAGGGTGGTGAGCCGGGCCTCAACGCCGGGTATTCGGTGGAGGGCGGCGGACCGGCGGGACAGGACGATTACTGCTGGATCTGCGCCATCTGTTTCGAGACGTGGCGCGACCACTACGATTGGACCGTGCTCGACACGCGCGGACGTCCGTCCAAGCCTTCGGGAATCCTGCAGTCGATCTTCACCGGGAGCGTTCTCCAGCCCGAGCTGCCGCCTGAGACCGGAGCGGTCCCGCTCAAGCTGCTAACCCCCCTGCGCTGACGGCGATGACCTGGGACGACAGACCGCGTTGCTGGTGGCCCGACGGCCTCGACCACTCCGACCCGCTCATGGTCGCCTACCACGACGAGGAGTGGGGAGTCCCAGTGGCCGGCGATCGTGATCTCTTCGAAAGGCTCGCACTTGAGAGCTTCCAGGCCGGACTCGCCTGGGTAACGATCCTGCGGAAGCGTGAGGGATTTCGCCGGGCGTTCGACGATTTCGACCCTCATCGCGTGGCCCGGTACGACGATGCAGATCGAGCGAGACTCCTGGGCGACGCCGACATCGTCCGGAACAGGGCGAAGATCGACGCCACGATAGGAAACGCGTCCGCTTTCCTCGACATTGCCGGCGAATTCGGCGGTTTCGCAGCCTACCTGGCCCACCGCCTCGAGCGACCGGCCCCAACCCTTCCTCGAACGGCCGCAGGCTGGGCGGACATCCCGGGCAGCACCGCCGAGTCTGACTTGCTATCGGCAGATCTCAAGCGGCGCGGGTTCAAGTTCGCGGGATCGACGATCGTCTACGCGTTCATGCAGAGCGTTGGGATCGTGGACGACCATCTCCCCGGTTGCTTCCGCTACCGCGGCTAAGGGCGGGTCAGCAGAGTCTCGATCGCCTTGGCCGGCAAGCGTGTCCGGCGTGACACGTAGTTGGCAATTCGGGCCGGGTTACCGCCGCATCGCGCGAGCGCTCGACGGTCCAACCTTGGCCAAAGTGCCATTGCTCGCACCTGGGCCGGATATGGCCCGGACACGGCGCGACTCTGCGGGAGGGCCTGTGGTGCGATCTCCACTGACGTTGTCATGGTTGCCTTCCTGTGCAGAGCGGGGACGTCATCGACCCGTAACGTCCGCTCGTTCGGGCTTGGGACCATAGGACCACGCTATCTTGTCAAGACATATACGACTTTGTGAATTGGATATGTGTTGCATTGGCCGCCCGGGTGGCGCCGCCGGTGCGCAGTCCCCCGCTCGGCTACGATCTCCCAATGGAGTCACACAAGCGACCCGACCTCGAATTCGACCTGTGGGCGTGGCATACCGAAGGGAACTTCCCCAAGGACCAGCCGCCGGAACAGGGATACGTCCACATCGGCATGTTCCTGGCGTGGCTGATCGAGCGCGACATGCTGAACCCCAGATGGGTTGCCAGAGCCGCCGTTCAACCCACGATTGCGTCCATGCGTGAAGCGGCCGTCAGTCCGTGTGCGCTTCGCGACGTAACGGACGGCCGCCTGGGCGGCGACATGATGACCGCGGACGCTGCCGCCTTTGCCGGCGCCTACTACGCCCCGCAGTACGGATACACACAGGATTGGCGCCGGGTCTTCGGCAAGGCCGCGGACAAGTACGCGGTTCCCGAGACCTGGGAGACATACGGCCGAATCGCGCCGGTCATCGACTTCAGGTACGCGGGGTGGGTGAAATCCGGCAAGCCCGAACTAATGGACATGCCCGGGTTGCTGGGGAGTTTGCTGAAGCTCTGGCGCTCACGACGCCGATCGAAGCCGTAGACCGGTTCGAGATCCAAAGCGCCCTGGATAGGGCTAGGCGGCGACGCTGCCAGTCAGCCTGCGCCGCCGCGTACGCGCAATATCGCACAACTCTTCGCGGCTTGCCTGCGGCGCGTGCGAAGGTCGCCGAAGCGCCTCAGCCCAGAAGCTTGCCCTTGGCCGCGGCGTACTCGGCGTCGGACAACGAACCCGCCTGATGCATGTCCGCGAGCCCTTTGAGGGACGCCGCGAGATCGAGCGTTGGCCTGGCAGGTGCGGACGCGGGAGTGCCATCCGATGACCGCCGGCTCGCCCTACCGGCGGCAAATCCAAGCCCTCCAATCAGGGCCGCGCCGAACAGCCGAGGCCGCCGGGCCACGAAGAAGCGACGTCTGAACATGGTTGATTCTCCTTTCGTCTCCGCGATCCCGATAATGCCCCAATGACCGATTCACATCCAGCGGCCAATCCCCTGCCCGGGCTGCGGCGCGTAGAGCAGATCATGGGCACGGCAATAGGGTTCGACGTGCGCGATGCGTCGGTAGACCCCGCAGCCCTGGAGGAGGCATTCGAGTATCTCCGGGGTGTGGATCGCCAGTTCAGCCCCTACAAGGCCGACAGCGAAGTGAGCCGACTGCTCCGCGCGGAGATCGCCGAGGCGGACTGCAGCCGGGCCCTGCGCGACGTCCTCGGACTGTGCGAGCAGGCACGCAAAATCAGCGAGGGCTATTTCGACATTCGGGCCCACCGACCCGACGGGCGCCCCGATCCAACCGGTCTGGTCAAGGGCTGGTCACTCGAGGGCGCGGGGCGGATCCTGGAAGCCGCCGGCGCACGAAACTACTGCATAAACGGCGGTGGCGACATCGTGACGCGCGGTGAGCCCGAAGCCGGAAAGCCGTGGCGCGTGGGTATCCGGCACCCGTTGATTGCCGACAAGCTGGCCACCGTGCTGGCGATTCGCGACGGCGCCGTAGCCACCTCGGGTGCATACGAGCGCGGCGAGCACATCCGTGACCCGTTCACGGGCCGCACTCCGAAGGGAGTCCTGAGTATCAGCATCGTGGGCCCGGACCTGACCTTCGTGGACGCGTACGCGACGGCGGCCTTCGCAATGGGACCAACAGGACTCGCGTGGATCGCCGGCTTGCCGGACATGGAGGGCTGCGCGATCACCGCGGATCCGGACGGCTCGAACGGAAGACTCGCCTGGACACCTGGCTTCGACAAGTACCTGGCCGACCGCTAGGGGCGCGGCGAGCCGGCGTGCGTCGCTACCGCCAGAGAAACGGTTGCATGCCGGTGAGCGCCTTGTCCGCCAGCGTCACCACGTAGCCGGCCACGAGGAGGAGGCCCACGGTCATGTGCACCCGGACGGTCATTGCCATGTACGGAACCAACCCGTATGGATTGTCGCGGAACCGGGCGATGCCACGGTGAACCTGCGGCAACAACGGGATTGCCAGGAGCGCGAGCAGCGACGGTATCGGAAGGACGCCGGCGCCTACGCCTGCCGCAATGACCACGAAGCTCCCGACTGCCGGAACGTCGAACGCCAGGATGTTGCGTGAACCGATCTCGCCTACCGGGTGCAACCGCTTGCGGGCGCCCGGGTCTTCGCGGTGGCGCGGGATCTCGTTCACATATGGGATGAGAGCGGCCAGCAATCCGACCGGCACACATGCGACCAGCGCCTCGGTCGGGATCGACCCGCGGGACTGGACAACATACGCACCAAGCAATGCCACCGGTCCAAACGCGATTCCCGCGGCCACCGCGCGAGCAATCGGGAATGCCGCCCTCAGCGGCGGCAACTCGGCGGCGACGAGGATCACGAGACCCGCGGCCAGCAGGGTGATCAAGGCAGGAGCGTCGTGCGTCGCTGCAAGCAGTCCGGCGATCGCGAGCGCGGCGGCAATGCAACCCACTGCGGTCACCGGCAGCTCGAGAATTGCGGAAGTGGCGCTGCGCTCGCGCGATGAGGTTCCGGCCGACGCGTCCTGCAAAGGGTCGAATAAGCCACCGGCCACGGACAGCCCGATGAAGACCAGCAGCGCCACGGTGAGCGTCAGCAGGGCCGACATTCCCTCGAGAGTGCCGTTCCTCGCGGCGAGCGCAAGCCCCACCAGCGCCGGGATGATCGCGAGGCCCAGGAATTGCGAATGGACCGCGCGAAACATGAGCTGGCCACCGTCGAGCTCCGGCCGTATCCGGAAGCGTCGCTCGGTGGATAGTTCTCGATAGTAGCGGCGAGCCTGCGGGATACCGTGCTCGTAGGCCGCGAGGGGCGGGAGTTCGGTCTGATCCCATATCCAGGCGCGGGCCGGTGTGATTGCGAAACGGCCCCGCGGTCGTGCGACGGCCAGTCCCCAGACGGTCACGTGGCTGCGCTCATCGAAGCCGCCCCCGTTGATTGGGTAGATGTGACTCGAGGTGATCGCCATCTGCACGCCGGTGCGCAGCCTGAACCCGGCAGGCTCGATGAAGCGGATGAAACCCTCGACGGTCTTGACCTCCACCTCGATGTCGACGTTGACGGGATATCCGTCATCGTCGATCCAGCTCACCACGGCGTGGTCTTCGTCCGCCAGCAGCGCGAGCGCGTCCTGGACCACGTCGGCGCCCGGCGCTTCGACCGGTACCTCGCCGGCGGTGGGGTCCGGCGTAGCGACCGGCTGAGGTGGCGGCGTGGGATAGGCGCCGGCCATGATCGCGACCGCCGGCGAAACCGGCGCGGCGGCAACAACCTCATGCGCGGGTTCTGCGGTTGTGGGTTCGGCGGATCCTTGCCCGGGCGCGGGATCCGGCGCGGGACTCACCACGAGTTCGGACGCCTCCCCGGGTTCGCGGGCCTCGGAGGTCGAGCCGGCCTCGGTCGTCGCGGTCGCCTCGGTCGTCGCGCCGTCACCGGGCGACGGAGCCGACTCACCCGAATCGGGCCTGGGCCGCCACGGCAGTCGAATCCTCGACCTCATCGGGCTACCTCGGCGGCGATGTGGACCTGTGGAGCCCTGGCCGTGTTGCCGTCGGGCCAATACCAGGTCTTTCGCGGCGTGAGTTCGATGAGAATCCGCTCCAGCAGCAACGGGTATGCGTTCCTCGTGTTCAGCATCTCGAGGATCGAAGGGTCCTTCTTGAGCCAGTTCTGGTACAGCTGCTCCCATCCGGCGTGCAGGTCGTCGTCCCCAACCCTGGCGTCGCACTGGATCGTGACGCGGCCCTCCATCTTGCCGATGGCAGCCGCATCCGTGACGGAGAAGCTCACGCGTGGGTCGCGCTTGATGTGCGCGATCTTGGCGCTGTCCAGCACGCTCGACGTGAGGAAGAGACGGTCGCCCCACAGGATCGGCATCATCGGGTATGTGATCGGGCGTCCACCGGGCCCAACGACCGTCAGCTCGCCGACGAGAGCGGCATCGATCAGCCTGGCGACCGGATACGGGAGAGCGGGCACTACTTCCTCTTAGCGTGGGCGGCCGGAACGGCTGTCCTGATTGTAGGGAGTCGAGCGAAGACACGGCCGATTCCAGCGCCGGGCGGCGACAGAGCGCGCCGCGGCCGGAGCCGGCACGTCTGGCGAGCGAAGCGTGGTGTGTGCCGGCGGAGGCGGCGGCGCGATCCGGCGCCGGCGGCGGGCGGGCGGCGGATCGCGGACGACCGGCGGTCAGCGCTGGCGGTCGCGGTCCGGGGTGCCGCCGAAGAAACGGATCGATGCAGCGCCGGCGGCGTGTTGCTCGGGGGTGATGAGGTGGCGGCGATCCGACGTGCTGTTGTGGGCGTACTCGGCGAGCGTCTTCTGGAGCGCCTCGAGACGGCGAAGCTGCGCCGCCACGATGCTCGACCAGCGAGCCTGCACTTCCTTCGACCCGGCCAGGGCGGCCGTCCACAGAGCGTAGACATCCTCGAGGCAGATTTCGGCCGCCCCGAGACCCCCGGACCAGGCCGGATCGGCCGAAAGCTCCAGCAGGCGCCTCACCGCAGCGGTGGATGCCTCCGCGGTCTGCGCGCAGACGGGGCAACGCGGATCGGCAAGCTCCGCGACACCACGGTACTGGTTGCCGGCGTCATTGCCCGCGAGCTTCTTGAGGGTCGCGAGGCGCCGACGCAGGAGCGCGTCGAGAAGGACGGCCGTGGCAAGCTGGCTGCTGGTCTGCTGCAGCTCCATCTTCGAGAGCCCCGAGCTGTGCAACTGGCAGAAGCCCAGGCCCTTGTCCATCTGCGCACGCAGCCCACGATCCGTGGCGCCTTCGCGCGCAATGCCTCGAAGCGACGCGTAACTTGCCTCCTGGCGGGCGTCGCAAACAGGGCATCGGCCGCGCTCGATGGCTTCGGCCAGTCGGATCTCCTCGAAGTCACGGGCAGGCAGCTTGGCGGGCATGGTCATGCCGGAAGGGTAACGGCCCGACGGCGGGAGCGCGACCGGCGAACGCCGCGGGAGCGCGACCGGCCGCCGCTCCTCCCCTATCCGCGGCGCGTCATCGCGACGTATGTGACCCCGAAGCCCAGAAGGCACCAGATCGCGAGCGTCACGAACGCGCCGACCGGCAGCCCGAACTCGTTGGGGGCCAGCGTGCCTCGCGTGACCTCGCCCATTGCCTGGATGGGCAGGATTCGATGGACCACCTCGAGCCAGCCCGGCAGCTTGTCGGGAAGGAACGTCAGCGGCGAGAACATGAAGACGAAGACCACGATCGCCTGAGTGATGATCACCGTCACCATGTAAGGCAGAATCGAGGCCAGGGCGTAACCGACGCACGTTGCCGTGAGGGCGACCATCAGTACGGCCGGAACGACCAGCGGGCTGACCTGTAGGTCCAGGCCGAACCGCCACGCCCCGACCAGAACGCTCAGGATGACGCCGGGGACGACGATCGCAAGCCAGACCGTCAGGTCGGCCACGAGNNACGATCGCCTGAGTGATGATCACCGTGAGCATGTACGGAAGCAGCGAGGCCAGCGCATAGCCGACGCACGTCGACGTGAGTGCCACCAGAAGCACGGCCGGTACGACGAGCGGACTGACCTGCAGGTCGAGCCCAAAGCGCCAGGCCCCAACCAGCACACCAAGCACGACGCCGGGGACCACGATCGCGAGCCAGACGGTAAGGTCCGCAACCAGGTAAGCGAGCCGTGGCACCGGCAGCGACCTCATGTAGGCAAGCGATCCTTCGGTCTTCTGCTCGCCCACCGTCTGGGGCAGCGCGACGAGGCCAACGGAGATCATCGAGATCGCGGGCGCGCCGGTCGCGATCAGGTAGATCGACGTGCGATCCAGCGTGGGAAAGAGCAGCGGATAGCCCAGCACGATGCCCAGAGAGAACAGAGTCTGGACCGCCATCATCAGTGGCAGGTAGTTCTTCTTTCGAAGGGCCTGCCATGTCACCAGCAGCTGGTAGCTACGCAGCGGTTGCACCGAGCACCTCCTTCACCGGCAGCGGTTCGCGCTGCGACCCGCCCACCAGCGCCACGTACACGTCCTCGAGCGTCGCCGGCCCGAGCGTGAACTCCTCTATCAGACCGACGCGGACCTTCGAATCCGCCCAGGCGACGGCATCACCGGCGGAGCCCGACGGAACCCCGATCATCAACCGATTGCCCACGGCGACGCCCTGTCCGAACGGCGAAACGAGCGTCGCGGCCGCGTCCGGATCCAGCACCACTTCAAGCCGAAGCTCCGCGCCGAG
Source organism: Chloroflexota bacterium (assembly GCA_003153755.1). Taxonomy (GTDB): domain Bacteria; phylum Chloroflexota; class Limnocylindria; order Limnocylindrales; family CSP1-4; genus Fen-1039. The sequence continues at coordinate 21,602 of PMBG01000148.1, forward strand.
ACGAGCCTTGAGTGTGGCGGGCGTACCCTCGGCGATAACCCGGCCCTCATCCAGAATCGCCAGCCGATCCACCGATCGCTCCGCCTCGATCACGTTGTGTGTAACAAGAAGGACCGCGGCGCCGTGATCGGCGAGGGACCGCACCTGGCGCCAGAGCAGGCGCCGTCGCACCGGGTCCACGTCGTTGGTCGGCTCGTCCAGCATGACCAGCCGGCCCGGCGAGACGGACGCCATTGCGAACGCCACGAGTCGCTTGACCCCACCGGAGAGTCGCGCGGCGTCGACGTCCATCCACTCCCCGAGTTCGAGGGCCTCCACAAGTCGATCGCGGCGCATGCGAACCTCGGCCTTCGACGCGCCGCGCAGCTGGCCGAGCAGGTCGATTGCCTGACGCGGCGTGAGCCCGTCGATCGGGACCTGCGCCTGAGCCTGGAACGAGCACAGCCGCCTCGCCAGGCCTGGGTTGGCCACCATGTCCCGCCCGTCGATCCGGATCGACCCGGCCGTGGGCCGAAGCAGGCCTACCACCTGGTTGACGAGAGTCGTCTTGCCGGCGCCGTTGTGGCCCAGCAACCCGAAGACCTCACCTTCCGCGACGGACAGGCTGATGCCGTCGTTGGCCCTCGATCCGGACCGGTATACCTTCGTCAATTCGTTGATTTCCAGAAGCATGGCTAGGTCCCCCTTGACTATTCCGGCGAACTCCTCCTGCCGGCTGTTGGTCTTCGTTGCCCTGTTTTTGGCAATAGCTGTCCAGGCCGGGGCGAACCGCTCGCCCCGGGAACTACCTCTGGGGAATGGGACTGATCGACGGCGTCTGAGCCGCCACGTCACTCGATGACTATGCGGACCTCGTTGCCGTGATCCCTGACCTCGAGGATCGGCCCGGTCATGCCGCTCTGGATCGCTTCGACGATTCGCGACCTGTGGTCCGTCGAGAGTCCGGGCACCTGGTCGATGGCGAAGCCGGCCGCCGCAAGTGGGATCTGGAGGTTGACGATCGGCCGGCCGTCCTCCGCCACGAAGACTCGAACTCTTCGGCCGGTCATAGCCTCTTGCGCGGATTGCGCGGATTGCGCGGATTGCCCCGCCCGTCCGCCTTCGCGAGCGATTGGCTCGCCTGTTCCTGCGCCGTTACCACCAGCGCGATCTCCGGCGCGATAGCGGCCCGCGTCCTGGAGCGCGGCCACCAGCGGCGCCGCTTCCTCGGCCGAGATGCGCCCGTCGGCAACCATCTTGAGCAGGGTCTCGAGTTCGCCGGACATGGCTACCTCCGAGACCGGGAGAGGCGCGCCGCCGCCTCATCTACGCTGATCTCGCCGCGCTCGAGGGCCTGGAGAATCGCCAGTTCCTCGTCATCCGAGATGCGCTCGCGCGCCGGAGGGACGTCCACCGATTCGTCCGGATCCCAGGTTTCGCCGGGAGCGCTCGAGTCGGGCCCGGCCGCAGATCCCGAGGCCCCGTCCGGCGCACCCGACGCGGTGGCGGCCGCCGCTCGAGAGCCTCCCGCGGACTGATCGTCGGACGAGCCGCGGTCAGAAGCCGCCGATGTCCCTGTCGCTGTCGAAGCGGTCGCGGCGGTCGCGGCGGTCGCGGCGGTCGCGGCGGCCGCGGCGGCCGGCGCCGGGGATGGCGCCGGGGATGGCGCTGCAACCACTTCGTCGCCCGGTCGCGGCGCGATGATCCTGATCCCCCCTGACGTGGAGTTGAACCGGAACGTCGGCCGGCCGTCGCCGATCACGGAACGCCAGGATCCGCGGCTCCCCTCGACGCGGTGTTCGATCTCCGACGAGATGGAACCGGACACCGTCCGAAGCTCGGCCGTGATCCCGGAGAGTGGCGTCAGCGACAGGCTGCCTGAGATCGAATCGGCGCGGCAATCCGCGGACGGATCGAAGGCCCCGATGACGGCGATGCTTCCGCTCGTGGACGACACGTCCATTCCGTAGAAACGCCGCGCGCGGATCCGCAACCCGCCGGAGATCGTGTTGGCCTTGAAGCGGACGTCGCCGCCGTTGTCCAGCGTGACCGAACCGGATATCGATCCGGCTTCTACGAGACCTCCGAGGCTCCACAGCCGGATGTCGCCGGAGACGGTCCTGTACTTCTGATCGCCGACCAGGGCAACCGCCTCGATATTGCCGCTCATCGTCTCGTAGCGGATGCGAGTACCCCAGGGGACGTCAAGGGATATGTCCGCGCTCACGCGCGCGCCGCTGAAAAGCCAGGCGATCCCGGTGGCGAGACGCCGCTCCGGCGCCTCTACCTCCAGTGAACCCGGACCGCGATCGACATTCACGCGGCCCGTGGCGAGCGACCGTTCGGCCGCGGCCTGGTCCGCCGCCCGGATCCGGTATGTGACGGTGAGGCGCGCATCCTCGCCGTCGACGCCACGGATCCTGAGAAGACCGCTGATTGTCTTGACGGATACGCGGCCGTTTGCGCCGATGTGATGGGTGAGCGACTCGCTGCGCTCCAGGGTACCCATCGACTACTCCTTCCGAGCGCGAAGGATCGCCGCCGCCTCCTCGGCGGAGATCTCACGGCGCGCCAGCCGTTCCAAAACAGTGCGGCGTAGTTCGGCCAGGTCCGAAGGTCGATCGGCACCGTCTTCGTCGTCCGCCGTTGCGGATTCGTCGGCTAGTCCCAGCGCTCGCACGAGCGCTTCGATCCGCGCACGCACCGTGGGGTACGACACCTTGAGCTCGCGCTCGAGCTCCTTGGCGTTGCCGCGGGCGCGAAGGAAGCTCTCGAGCAATGCGAGCTGTTCGCGGTTCAGACGGCCGAAACGCCCCACCCCAAACTCACCCTCGATGGCCGTACCACAACCCCGACATTGCAGCCGGGTTATGGACAGCTCGCTCGAGCAGACGGGACAGGTGGAGATGACGTCGCGTGTCATTTTGTAGTCGGTCGCCTCGCTATCGAGCTTCCTGCGCGTCCACCTCGGCGCTGCCGAGGCATCTGCGGTGATGTTACCGGCGGCAACTTCTCGTCTGCCGGAGGCACCGTGCAAGCTCGTATTCACACTATGCCACCGCCAATTGCTATTTGTCAATTGTGGGGACCCAATTTATGAATTCTCGGTTAAGCCCACTCGAGGTCTGGCACTCCACGGCCGAACCGCTGCCGGTTTCGGAGCCGTGTCCGAGCCGGGCGGCTCGCAACTCCCCGGCCGGCCGCATGGGGTGATATGGCCGCCGGGTATAGATTCGCGGTGCGGGACGGCAGCCCGCCAGATCGTTCACTCTCCGGGAGGCCAGATGGCTCGACGCATCTACAACTTCGAAGAACCGGACCGGTTCATCGCCGGCGCCATCGGCGAGCCCGGAAGTCGTACCTTCTACCTCCAGGCCCGCGGCGGAGGCCGCACAGTTTCAGTGCTGATCGAGAAGGTCCAGGTCGCGCTGCTTGCCGAACGGCTCACGCAGTTGCTGACGCAACTCCGCGCCGCCGGTGCGGGAGTGCCGGACGAGCCGGCCCCTGCGGACCGCGACACTTCACCGCTCGAGGAGCCGGTCAACCCGGTGCTTCGCGTAGGGACGATGGCGATCGTCTGGGACGTGGAGGATGAGGTTATGGTCGTTGAGGCCCGTGAGCTCACCGAAGCCGACGAGGATGAAGACGAAGCCGTCGAGACCGATGAGGATCAGGCCGACGACGAGACCGACCTGATGCGCGTCCACCTCACGCCCGGCAAGGCCCTTGCCTTTGCAGAGCGCGCACTGGAAGTGGTGGCCTCAGGGCGCCCGCCGTGCCCGTTCTGCGGACAGCCCCTCAACCCGGAGGGCCACATCTGCGTCCGGCGCAACGGCTTCATGCACTGACGAATGGCACGCGAGGACGCGCATCCGGTGCCGGATGACGAGGTTGCGATAGCGCCCGCGCCCGAACCACCGACCGAGTCCAAGCCACCGACCCAACCAGAGCCCGATTCCTCGTTGGCCGGGTTCGCGGGCATGACTCGCTCCGAGATGGAGACGGCGGCCATGTCCGGCCGCCAGGTGGCCGGGCCGCTCGCGAAGGGCGTCGCGCTCGACCTGTTGCGAACCGGGGAGATGGTCGTCGTGGGCAGGCTTCTCAGCGCGTCCAACGCCACGTTCTTCTGCCTGGTGGCGGATTCCGCACAGGAAGGCGGCCGGCCGGTTGTCGCGAGCTGCGTCTACAAGCCGATCCGCGGCGAGCGGCCGCTGTACGACTTCCCCGACGAAACCCTCGCGTGCAGGGAGGTTGCCGCGTTCGCCGTCTCCGAGGCGAGCGGCTGGGAGGTCATCCCGCCAACCGTAATGCGCGATGGACCGTTCGGGCCGGGGATGGTCCAGTTGTGGGTCGAAGTGGACGAGTCCGTAGGACTCGACGAGCTGCTGTCGGCGGACAACACGGCGCTGCGCCGCATGGCCGTCCTGGACGTAGTGCTCAACAATGCCGATCGCAAGGCCGGCCACCTCCTGCCACTCCCCGACGGCCGGATCATGGGCTGTGACAACGGGCTGTGTTTCTCCACGGATCCCAAACTGCGAACCGTCCTGTGGCGCTGGCGCGGCCAGCCGCTCCAGGAAGACGAACGCGCCGCGCTCCGGGATTTGCGCCGGAAGCTGGACGGCTCGCTGGGGGATGAACTGCGGCTGTTGCTCGACAAGGCCGAGGTATCTGTCACAGCCGAACGCATCGACGCGCTTCTTTCGGCCGGTCGCCTCCCCCTCCCGAATCCGAACCGGCCGGCCGTACCCTGGCCGCCCTACTGAGCCCGGACTTCCGAGACGCCGCGCAGGAACCCCACCGCGTCCCGCACAATCGACCGAGGAGGTAGCCGCGTGCTGAAATACTTCGAGACGCAGACCCGCGTCATTGCGCTTCTGGCGGTCGGGGCCAGCCTGGGCGCGCTCATGCTGCGCCTGTTCGGGGCGAGCGGCGTCGCGGTGTTCGCGGCGTCGGCGGCCGGTCTGGCCGGCCTGGCGGCCCTCGTCGGCGAGGGAACCGACCAACTCGGGCGGCGGCTGGGACCGAGTGCCACGGGGATGCTGCAGTCCGCGCTGGGAAACCTGCCCGAGTTCTTCATCTGCATATTTGCCTTGAGGGCGGGCCTGGTCGACGTCGTGCGATCCGCACTGGTCGGCTCGATCCTGGCCAACACGCTCCTTGTCCTGGGGCTGGCCTTCATCGCCGGCGGATTGCGCCACGGCCGCCAGAAGTTCGGGGCGGACCAGACGAAGATGATGGCCACGCTGCTCGTCCTCGCGGTTGCGGCCATGGCCATCCCCACGATCGCAACCTCTCCGGGCGGACCGGACAGCGGCCACGAAGTGGAGCTTTCGGTCGTCGTCTCGATCGTGCTTCTTGTGGTGTTCGCCGCCAGCATCCCGTTCTCGATCCGGAGCGGCGCCGCCGTCGGGTCTCAGGAAGGCCCCGCCCAGGGCAGTGCCGCGTGGCCCGTAGCCCTCGCGGCGGCGGTCCTCACCGTGGCAGGAATCGGAGCCGCATTCGTCTCCGATTGGTTCGTCGAGGCGCTCAAGCCGGCCATGTCCACGCTCGGAATGTCCGAGGCGTTTGCCGGTCTCGTCGTCGTGGCAATCGCCGGGAACGCCGTGGAGAACGTCGTGGGCGTCCGGGCCATGCTCGCGGATAGGGGCGATCTCGCGATCAGCGTCATCCTCAACTCGAGCCTGCAGGTGGCGCTGGCGCTGGCCCCGGTCCTGGTTCTCACCAGCCTCTTCCTCGGCGGCGCGACGCTGACGCTGGTCGTGTCGCCGTTGCTCGTAGCCGCCCTCGCGTTGACCGCCTTGCTCACAGCCCTGGTGGTCATGGACGGCGAATCGTCCTGGCTGGAGGGAGTCGCGCTCGTCGGGCTCTACGTGATCCTGGCGGCGAGCGTTTGGTGGGGTCGGCCGATCTAGCGGACGGGTAGACTCTACGTCGCCGACAAGAACACCCTCGGGGGAGCGCGTGACGGTCCTTCTACGGCGATACATCCCGACTCGGTCGCAGGCCGATTCTGCCGGCTTCCTGGTCGCCTGGTTCCTCCTCGTCTGCATCGGCGTCCAGGTCGCCGCGCTGCTGTACGACAACATGCGAGTCAACTGGTGGTTCGCATACGACACGAACGCCTACTGGCTCTCGGGCAAGCACATTCTGGACGGGCAGCCCCTGTACGCCAGGGCCGAGATCTGGACGAGCGGCGCCTTCAAGTACCCGCCCCTATACGCCCAACTTTCCGCTCCGATGGGTTTCTTCCGTGAGACGTACATCGACTGGGCCTGGCGCGTGTCGGGGGTACTGTGCCTGCGCTACATGGCCGGGTCGTGGAAGTTCGCGCTCGTCGCCCTGCTGCAGTGGCCGGTGTGGGCGGAGGTCGACTTCGGCAACGTGACGCTTCAACTCGGGGCCGTGTGCCTGTGGTCCTTCTACGATCGGCGGGCCCTGTACTTGCTGCCCTGGTTCGCCGGGATGAAGTTCGGGCCGGCTTTGCTCATCCCGTACATATGGGCAACGCGACCGGAGACGAGGCGCACCATCGTCACGGGTTGCGCCATCTTTGCCGCCGCGTGCCTGGCCTCGTTCGTCATCGCCCCGAACGCGTGGAACGACTACATGGGCACGTTCGGCTGGGAAGCCGAATCGCAGATGCGGGCCATGTTCGTTTATGCGATCTTCCCCGACCACGGCGGTCTGGATTTCGCGGCGCGTTCGGCAATCGCCGCCGCCCTGATCCTGGTTGCGATCCGATGGCGGCTCGACTGGCTGGCCTTCATCGCGGCCACGGCCACGATGCCTATCTTCTCGCTCACGCGACTGGCCGTGCTCGTCGCGCTCTGGCCGCTCTGGCTCCGCGGCGTCGTCGACCGTTGGCGTCGGACGGATGCCCCGGCGAGTCGATGGGTCACGGCACCTCTTGTGCACCTTGACATGCTGCCGCCGATGCCCGCTCCCCCGGCCGCCATCGACGGGGACGGGGGCCTGCGGTCGAGAGGCAGAGCGGCGGCGGCCGCCGGCTAGGTTCGGGCAAGGCGTTCCCGGATCCGGGCGAAGAGACCCTCGGACTCGCCGGCCGTCGCCGCCGGCCGATCTTCCGGCCGTCCGCCCGTTTCCTCGGGATAGAGCTCGTGCAGCGTCACGTTCAGGGCCGCCGCCACCGGGACACCGAGCAGGCCGCCGAGAATCCCCCACGTGCCCAAACCCACGAGCACCGCGAAGATCGTGATCACAGGGTGGAGATGGACGGCGCGGCCGATCACCAGCGGCATGACCACCTGATCCTCGACCTGGCGCACCACGAAGTACACGACCAGCACCACGATTGTCGTGTCGGTACCGTGAGCCGAGTAGGCCACGGTCGCCGCGAGCGCCGCCGCGATGACCGGTCCGACGAGAGGGATGATCTCGAGTATGCCGGTGAGGAGCGCCAGGGCCAGGGCGTACGGGACGTGCAGGATCGGCCCCAGGATGACGTAGATCACGGCGGCGACAAGTCCGATCAGCAGCAGCTGCCCGCGCAGCCAGCGGCCCAGAACCACGTGGATCCGATGCCCCAGCCTCAGGGCGTCGGCGCGCTGTTCACGGTCGAGGAACTGCAGGGCGAATCGCCCGAAGCGCTGCCCGTCGAGGATCAGGTAGAACGTGATGATGAGGGACAGGATCACCTGAAGCCCCACGGACACAGCCCGTTCGGCCATCTGCACGGCGCTCGACGGCGAGTTGACCAGACCGAGTAGAGAGGTTCTTACCTGGTCCGCCAGATCGCGCACGTTGATCGTGTTGCCGGCCACGACGACCTGATCTCCGAGGAGTCGCTGCAGGCCGGCCCGGATGGGGTCGTGGCCGTTGGACGACAGATCGTTCAATTCCTTTCCGGCGCGCTCGGCGGCGACGTAGGCCAGGACCGCCACGAGGGCGAACAGCACCAGGTAGCCCAGACCGATGACGGCCGCCCGGGGCAGGCGGGTCCGCTCCTGCACGGCCGAGACCACGGGCGAGAACGCATAGGCAAGGATGGCCGCGACCACGAACGGGCCGATGATCCCGCGAGCCAGCCACAGGACCACGATCACTGCGATTGCCAGAACCCCGAGGCGGACCGTCTGATCCGCCCACGCCCGGTTCAACCGATCCACGCTGGACGGCGTGGCGGCCGGTGCCGGCGGCGTGGTGGCGGCTGGCTCCGGCGGCGTGGCCGCGGGTGCCGGCGGCGTGGCGGCCGGTGCCGGCGGCGTGGCCGGCTTCCTGGGCTGGCTTGTCATCTTGGGCCCTCTCGCTGTCGGTGGCGTCCATTTCATGCGGCAGACGCAGATTAGCGCCCGCTGTTCGGATGGCGCACGGTCTGCCCGACTCGCTCGGCATATTTCGCCCAGCGGCGGCGCGCGGCTCAGGCGATAATCGCGACCTAGAAGTGGTCTCGCAAGTCAGGGGGAACAATGACAGCATCCGCAACCCTGGCGCTTTCGACGAAGGACCTCAAGAAGCGCTACGGCAGTCAGGTGGCGCTCGACGGCCTGAACCTTGAAGTGCCCACCGGAATCGTGTACGGCTTCCTCGGACCCAACGGCGCCGGGAAGACGACGACGATGCGCCTTCTGACCGGTCTCATCCGTCCCGATCAGGGCGCGATCTACCTGATGGGCGAGAGCTTCACGGGCGCCAATCGCCAGTTGCTCTACAACGTCGGAGCTCTGATCGAATCTCCGTCCTTCTACCCGCACCTCTCGGCGCGCGACAACCTGCGGGTGATCGGCGCATCCGGGAAGGCAGTCACTCGAAGCCGTGTGGAGGAGATGCTGGAACTGGTCGGGCTGCGCGACCGCGCTCGCGACAAGGTCGCCAACTACTCGCTCGGAATGAGGCAGCGGCTGGGTATAGCGGTTGCGCTCCTCAACGACCCCGCCCTGCTGCTCCTCGACGAGCCGGCCAACGGCCTCGACCCGGCCGGGATCGTGGGGCTGCGCGACACGCTCAAGAACCTGGCAGCGAGCGGCAAGACCGTCTTCATATCGAGCCACATCCTGCCCGAAGTGCAGCAGATGGCCGACATCATCGGCATCGTTGCTGCCGGGCGGCTCGTGAGCCAGGGACCGTTGGATGAGCTGCTCGCGACTCAGGCGATCGTTCGCGTCAAGGTCACGCCCGCGGAAAGCGCGAAGGCGCTCGAACTCCTGTCGGCGCTCGCCGGTGACGGCCACGTATCGATCACCGACGCCGGCGGCGCCTGGCTGACCGTGCGCACCGCGGCCGAGCGGTCGACCGAGGTCAACCGAGTCCTGGCCCAGGCGGGCATCTTCGCCGCGGGACTCGAGGCCGGTTCCGACCTTGAATCCCTCTTCCTGCAACTCACTCAGCCAACAGCACCGGAGCAACCCGCGGGCCCATACGCCGGCTGGTACGCAGGAGCCGCACGATGACACTCGTACTCGCCGGAATCCGCAAGTTCAATACCCGTACCGCAACGCTGGTGTCACTGCTCGTTGCCGTGGTGCTGGTGGTCATCGAATTCGTGGTCGTCGGAGCCGCTTACCGCGCCGCACCGAACGACCCCAACAACGGCCTGACCAAGGACACCGTCACCTGGCTTCTTACGTTCCCGGGTTTGATCGATGCCGTCCTGTCCATCACGTTTGGCTTCGGAAGCTTGATTGCGCTCATCTACGTCGCCGTGGCGGCCGGATCCGAGTGGACCTGGGGGACGCTCAAGATCGCCGTCGCCCGAGGTGAGAGCCGCCGCAATTACGCCCTGGCCACCTTCGCCTCACTGTCACTCATCCTGGGCGCCGGCCTTGCCATCATGTTTCTTGTGGGCATTGCCTCGGCCGTGGCGGGTGGTCTGATCGCAGGCTTGCCGATGGGCACGCTGGACGGTCCCACGCTCGGCGGGGCTCTGGCCAAGCTGGTCCGCGCGTGGATCGCCCTGGTCGGTCTGGCCTCAGTCGCCTACGCGGTGTCCATGATTGCGAAAAGCCAGATGGCCGGTGTGGGCACCGTGATCGGTCTCTTCATCGCGTCGACGATCGTCACCCTGATACCCGTGATTCGGGAGATATTCAAGTACCTCCCCTTCAGCACATCGAGCGATGCAGTCGGATTCGGAAGCCAGCCCGGCACCAGCCTCGGCGCAGCGAGCCTGGATCCAAATGTCGCGCTCGTCGTGACCATCGCCTGGCTCATCGGACTCCTCGCGATTGCCGCGATCGCCACGGAACGGGCCGAGATCAAGGGCTGAGCCAATCCTCCCGGGTGCGACCGGGCCCTGAAATGGGCGGCCGATGATACGCTCAGCCGGATGGAACAACGCCCGATAACGACCGACCGGCACGGCGACCCGCAGGTGGACGACCCGGATTCTGCGGACCGCAAGCTCGCAGAGGTTGCCGGAATCGAAGTCGACGGCCGGTACGGTGGCGTGTGGGACGAAGCTCCGCTACGCGGCGGCTCCGGAGACACGCCCATACAGCCGGAGTCCGAGCCGGAGGCCGCGCCCGACGTCGAGTCGGGGTCCGGGGGAATCGTCGGCCAGCTGCAGAGCATTGCCGAGCCTGTCGCCAACATGACGGCGCCGATAGTCGACCACATAGTCGTGCCGGTGGCGGACGTCATCGGCACCATGATCGGCGTCGCCAGTCATGCCCTGGGCGCCACGGACTCGCGGGCGAGCCGGCGGATCCGACGCATGGCGAGAGAGCGTCTGGACAACCTGTACGACCTGTACCCGGAGGCGCGGCTGGCCTCGCCTCGAGAGCTCGGGATGCGATTCGTGCCCGTCGAGGACATTCGGGGCACGGCCGTGGCAGGCATCGCGCAGCGTGGTGGGGACTTCCTTCCCCTGAAGCCATTCCGGGGTGAGAACTGGGAAGGGCGCTGGAAACGGATCAGAGATGCGATCGACAGGCTGCAGCCGTTGCCGCCCGTGGACCTCATCAAGTTCGACGGCGACTATTGGGTCGTCGACGGCCACAATCGCGTGGCGGCCACCCTCTACACCAACGGCGCCGGCCTCGACGCGATCGTCACCGAACTCGTGCCTCTCGACGGACACACGAGCGAGCGGCCCACGCCTCTGCTATCCCTGCAGCCCGAGGCCGGCCACATGAGGGCCGCCGCGGCGGGTCTTCGGCCGGCCACCGGACTGCGGCAGTCCGAACCTACGGCCGAGGAGATAGGCCCCGAGACAAGCCTTCACGCCGGGGCCGATTCGGCGGAGTATCGGGGCCCGCTGCCCGAGTCCAAGTTCCCGGAGGCGCGAGACCAATAGTGACCCGGCACCTGACCATCCAGTGGCCCGATCCCGCTCCGTTTCGTGACCGCGACGGCGCGCCGATCAGACTGCTCTGCGTTTCGGACAGCCTGGATCCTGCGATCGTCGAGCCACGCAACCGCGCGGCACTCGGCGTTATCGATCTGATCGTCGGCTGCGGGGACCTCGACTGCGACGATCTTGCCTTCATCGCCGACTCGGTCGACGCGCCGCTGGTCTACGTCTACGGGAACCACGACACCGAGGACCGGTGGAAGTCGTGCGGCCACCTCTGCCCGGACGCCATCGTGTCGACAGCGGTGATGCGACGCGCCGGACTCGCCATCGCCGGCCTGACATGGCCCGGCAGCAGAGGAAAGCTCGCCCAGCGCAGCGAACGGCTCGCATGGAGTCAGGTCCTCACCCTGGCCACCAGGCGGATTGGGCGGCCGCAGCCGATGATCGTCATGAGCCACGTTCCGCCGCTTGGCGCAGGAGACGTCGCCACCGATCCGTATCACCGAGGCTTCAAGGGATACCGCTGGTTCCTCGAGCGCGAACGGCCGCTCCTCTGGCTGCACGGCCACACGCCTATGGCCGCGATCGGCGACTGGCAGGTGCAGGTCGGACGGACGATGGTTGTGAACGTGACCGGTTCGGTCGTGGTTGAGCTGACCGCTCCCCCGCCCCATTCGACCGCGGGGCGATGGCGAGGGCGAGGACGCGGGACCGGCCGTGAACGCGAGGCGCAACGCGTTGCCACGCCGGACGGCGGCCCGCCAGGGGCCGTCTAGAGATCGAGCGGATCAGGCGAGTCCGGGTCCACACCGAGTTCGCGCATCGCCGCCACCGCGTCGACCGCGGGGATCCGACCGGTTCGAGCAAGACCGGAGAGTGCGGCCGCAGCCACGTGCGCCGGGTCGATCTCGAAAAGCCGTCGGAGCGTCTCGCGTGTGTCGGACCTTCCGAACCCGTCGGTCCCAAGCACGATGCGTGACGCGGGAAGCCACGGCGCAACCATGTCCGGATAGCTGCGGATCCAGTCGGTGGCGATCACGATCTGGCCTCCGTCGGGGGGCAGCACCTGCGCGACCAGGGGCACCCTCGGCGTCTTGTCGGGATGGAGGCGGTTCCATCTGTCGGCGGCAAGGCCATCGGCGCGGAGCTGCTGGAACGACGTGACGCTGTAGACCTCAGCCGGAATGCCACGCTCTGCGAGCAGGTCACGCGCGGCTACGACCTGCTGGAGCACCGAGCCGCTCCCTGCGAGCCGGACCGGGTCACCGGCGAGACGCTTTCCTTTAGCGATGCTGGGGGCGGGCAGGAGCTTGTAGATGCCGCGCGAGATCTGCTCGTCCGTGAGGTCGGCCGGACGCTTCGGCATCGGGTAGTTCTCGTTGTAGAGCGTGACGTAGTAGAAGACGTCGGGCGATGTCCCGTCGCCTGCGCCACGCACGTACATGCGATCGATGCCTTCGCGGACGATCGACGCGAGTTCGTACGCATACGCAGGATCGTAGGCGCGAATGTTGGGAACCACCGAGGCGAGCACGTGCGAATGCCCGTCGTCGTGCTGGAGGCCCTCGCCGGTGAGCGTGGTCCGCCCGGCCGTCGCCCCCATGACGAACCCTCGGCCGCGCTGATCGGCAAGCGCCCAGAACTGGTCGCCCGTCCGCTGGAACCCGAACATCGAATAGAAGATGTAGAACGGAATGAGCGGCTCGCCGTGCGTCGCATACGCCGTGGCCGCCACCTGCAGCGACGCCGCGGCGCCCGCCTCGGTGATCCCCTCTTCGAGCACCTGCCCGTCCTTCGCCTCGCGGTAGCTCAGCACCAGGTCCGAATCCACCGGCTCGTAAAGCTGACCGGACGACGCGTAGATGCCCACTTCCTTGAAGAGCGGATCGAGTCCGAACGTCCGCGCTTCGTCGGGCACGATCGGCACGATGCGCTTCCCCAATCCGGGGTCGCGGATGAGGTTCCGCAGCAGCCGGCCGAAAGCCATCGTGGTGCTGACGGCCATCTCCGACCCCGCGGTGAACTCCGCGTCCGTTTCGGGGCGCGGCGCGGGCAGCGGCCGCGATCGAACCACGCGCCGCGGCACGAACCCGCCGAGCGCGCGCCGCCGCTCCAGCATGTACTTGACTTCCGGCGAGTCGGGACCCGGATGGAAGTACGGAGCGTCGTGCAGTTTCGAATCTGGGATCGGCAGTTCCAGGCGGTCGCGGAAGACCTTGAGCTCGGCCTCGGAAAGCTTCTTCGCCTGGTGGGTGATGTTGCGCGCCTCGACTCCGGGGCCGAGCGCCCAGCCCTTGATCGTCTGGGCAAGAACGACCGTGGGGGCTCCGCGATGTTCGGTTGCTGCGCGATACGCGGCGTACACCTTGCGGTAGTCGTGGCCGCCGCGGCGGAGCCGCGAGAGCTCGTCGTCGGACAGGTTTTCGACAAGGCGGCGGAGACGTGCGTCCGGCCCGAAGAAGTGCTCGCGGACGTATGCGCCGCCGGCAACCGAGTACTTCTGGAACTCGCCGTCGACCGTCTCGTTCATCTTGTTGACCAGCACGCCCTCGACGTCCCGGGCAAGCAGGTCGTCCCATTCGCGGCCCCAGATGACCTTGATTACGTTCCAGCCGGCGCCGCGGAAGAGCCCTTCGAGTTCCTGGATGATCTTGCCGTTGCCACGGACCGGNNCGCCGTCGCCCAGGAACGCCCACACCCGGGACGCGGAGGTGTCCGAGATGCCTCGGTTCTGCAGGTAGCGGTTCAGCCGGGCCTGGTAGATCGCGGCGATGGGGCCGAGGCCCATCGACACCGTCGGGAACTCCCAGAATTCGGGCTGAGTTCGCGGATGCGGGTAGCTCGGCAGACCCACGCCGGAGAGCGCTTCCTGCCGGAAGTGGTCCAGGTTCTCCTCGGTCAGCCGGCCCTCGAGAAAGGCGCGCGCGTAGATGCCCGGCGCGGCGTGTCCCTGGAAGAAGATCTGGTCGCCGTGCGAGCCCCCATCCGGCGCCTCACCATCCATCCCGTCCTTCCCCCGGAAGAAGTGATTGAAGCCAACTTCGTAAAGCGTGGCCGCGCTGGCGTAGGACGCCAGATGTCCGCCGATACCCGGGGCTTTTGTGTTGGCCCGAAGGACCATGGCCACGGCGTTCCAGCGAATGAGCCGTCTGATGCGCCGCTCCATCACCTCGTCCCCGGGGAAGAACGGCTCCTGCTCCGGGCTGATCGTGTTGATGTAGCGGGTCTGAGTCAAGGGCGGAAGGCCCACGTGAAGCTGCCGGGCCCGCTTGAGGATCTTGTAGAGCAGGAATCGGGCGCGCTCGTCCCCCTCCTGTCCGTGGATCTGATCCAGGGCGTCGAGCCATTCCTGCGTCTCGGACGGATCGATGTCCGGTAGCTGGTGTTTGAACTCGTCGAAGTACATGGCTCTTGGCGCCTCTACGAATGGGCTCGCGTCACCGCGGCTTGGAGCCGCGGCAACCTCCCCCGCAGGGTAGCCGATCGGCGACGCCGTGGGACCTGCAATAGATACCCGGGTCCGCACCGTGAACTCCAGGGGGTGCTCGTGGCACCCGCCGCAGAAATGAGACCTCGGCGCAACCTCATTTCTCACAATTCACTCTCGCATTGTCGGGCGGATCGGCGCACAGTATTGGTTGAGACGGGATCGGCGGCCGCGCTGCCAGGCGGGGAACGGACTGCGGGCGCCCTTACCGTCCCGGAGGAGCGCGTGCAGTGAGCACTCAGCCGCTCGTTCTGGTGGCCGATGACGAGCCACGGATTACGAAGCTGGTCTCCATGGCACTCAGCGACGAGGGTTTTCGGGTCGTGACGACCGCCAGTGGCGAGGAAGCGCTGGCAAAGGCCGAGGAGATCCGGCCGGACATCGTGCTCCTCGACATCGTGATGCCGGACATGGACGGCATAGAGGTCATGCGCCGGCTGCACGAAAGGCGGCCCGTCCCGGTCATCCTTCTCACGGCCAAGGGAGCGGCGTCCGACAAGGCAAAGGGCCTGGACCTGGGTGCCGACGACTATGTGGCCAAGCCATTCCACCTCGACGAGCTCGCGGCCAGGGTGCGTGCCGTCCTCCGGCGAGCGTCGGGAACCGGCCAGGTGACGGGAGCCGTGGCCTTCGACGATGTCGAGATCGATCTGGAGCGCCGCATCGTCACGCGGTGCGGCGAACTTGTCGAGCTGTCCCGGACCGAGTGGCTCCTGCTGCAGCACCTTGCCTCGAACGCCGGAAAGGTAGTCCTGCATACGGAGCTGCTGACCAAGGTGTGGGGGCCGGAGTATCGCGACGACATCCAATACCTGCGGGTCTGGGTGAGCCGCGTCCGGCGGAAGCTCGGTGCCAAGCCGGGTGAACCGGGCCGGATCAAGACGTTCCAGGGCATCGGCTACCTGCTCGATGTGGATGCCGGCCGGACCGAGGAGCCGCGCTCGGGTCTGCGCCCGGGCATAGATCAGGGCAACTGCGACTCCGCCGACGCGCACGTGGGAGCCTCGCGCGCCGGCGCCCCCAAGCCCGATCAGAGCCACGGCGACGGCACGGCGAAGCTTCCGTGGCGGCGGCATCTGCACAACTAGCCTTCCGCGGCACAAAGTAAGCGGCCCGAGGAGGGGGACCCGGGCCGCTTGCTTGTCATCGAAGACGCCCCGTCACTGGCGTCTCCGCGTGTCGTTCGATACTCACTGAATGTCACTTTGAAGAATAGGTCCGCAAACCTCACGAACGCGTGTTGCGCTGGATCACAGCCCTTTCATCGTCGTTGCAGACGCTACTAACTCGCCGAACGGGTCGCTTGCGGACTGCAACTTGCCCGAGTACAAAGGGTCATCGCCGCAGGCGCGGCTTGAAGGAACGCCACAAGGAGGTACTCGCGTCATGTCAGTCGGTTGGAGACCTCCTCAGGACGGTCCCTGGGCGCCCGACGATCCGGCTGCCCGCTACGACTCGCTCGTGGCCCTGGTCGTCGTGGATCTCCAGAATGACTTCGCCGATCCGGCTGGGAGCCTGAGCGTACGCGGCGGCGATGCGATAGTCGCGCCCGTGAACGCCGAGATAGGCCGAGCGCTCGCCGCCGGGGCGGCCGTGGCGTACACGCAGGACTGGCATCCCGCACACACTCCCCATTTTGCTCAGGACGGCGGCCTATGGCCGGTCCATTGCGTGGCCGACACGTGGGGCGCGGAACTCCATCCCGGACTGGAGATCAAAGGACCCGTAGTGCGGAAGGGCACCCGTGGGGAGGACGGCTACTCAGGCTTCTCGATGCGAAACCCGGCCGGGGGACTGCCCATCGCGACCGAACTGGACTCCGAGATCGCGTGCGGCGGTGCAAGGCGGCTCGTCGTAGTGGGACTTGCCACGGACTACTGCGTCAAGGCCACGGCCCTCGACGGGGTCCGCCTCGGGTACGAGACCTCCGTGCTGCTCGACTGCGTGCGGGCCGTGGACCTTGAGCCGGGCGACGGCGATCGCGCGCTCGACGAGATGGCCGCGGCGGGAGTGCGCCTCGTGGGCGTCCGGACGGTCCGAGACTAGAAGATCCGGCACGCTCACCAGGCGCTCCGGCGCTCGGCGCGTGTTCCGGCCGAGCCCCGGCGCCGCTAACGTTTGGCCGTGCAGATTCACCTCGTCGACGCCACCTACGAACTGTTCCGCGCCTACTACTCGCCAAGACCGGCGACGATCGCCCCGGACGGGCGCGACGTGGGCGCGGTCGTTGGTCTGCTCTACTCGATGCTCGCGCTTCTCCGCGACGAGGGCGCCACGCATGCAGGCTGCGCGACCGACCACGTCATCCGCTCCTTCCGAAACGACCTCTATCCCGGGTACAAGACGGAGGCGGGCGTGCCGCGGGACCTACTCGATCAGTTCACGCTCGCCGAGCGGGCGATGAGCGCGATGGGCCTGATCGTCTGGCCGATGGTGGAGTTCGAGGCCGACGACGCCCTTGCCGCGGCGGCTGCTCGATGGGCGGAAGCGCCGGGCGTCGAACGGATCGTGATCTGCACGCCCGACAAGGATCTCGCCCAATGCGTCCGAGGCGACCGCGTCGTCACGCGCGACCGGCGCCGTGGCATCACCTACGACGAGGCCGGAGTCCTGGCTCGCTGGGGAGTGAGCCCGGCCTCGATCCCCGACTACCTCGCACTCGTCGGAGATTCCGCGGACGGTTTCCCCGGACTACCGGGCTGGGGCGCCAAGTCCGCGGCCGCCGTCCTCGCGAGGTTCGGACATCTGGAGGAGATCCCGCCCAACGCAGCCGAGTGGCACGTGAATGTGCGCTCGGCGGGAGCGTTGGCGGCAGCCCTGCGCGAGGGCCGCGACGACGCGCTGCTCTTCCGGGTTCTGGCCACTCTCCGCGCCGACGCTCCCCTACCCCAGCGCGACGTCTCCGGGCTGGAGTGGCGCGGCGCCCGCCGCGCGGCATTCACGGCCCTGTGCGAGGAGCTTGGGCAGCCCCGCCTCGCAGAACGCCCGCACCTCTGGCAGGACTGAGCGTCCGCGCCCGGGCGCTGCATCGCGCCTGAGTGGCCGGGCACTCCCCTCCCCTCTGAGGTCACGGAGCGTGCCGCAGGCGCAGCCCGCAAGTCTGGCGAGCGATAGCCGTGCCGGTTCGCGCTGGGAACTCCGGCCACTGCGGCGGACACTCCCCTCCTGCGCCGAGGCCACGGAGTGCACCGCGGGCGCAGCCGGCACGTCTGGCGAGCGCAGCGAGGTGTGTGCCGGCGGAGCTCGCGGCGCAATCCGTGGCCGTCCTAGCGGAGCATCTCCAGCATCGCCGCGTGGTGCGCCGGCGCGGCCGCGAGGCACGACCACTTCTTCGCCGGGTATGCCAGATCGAACCACGGCCCTCCGCTCAGCGACGTGACCGTCGCCCCGGCACGTTCCGCAATCAACCCGGCCGCCGCCACGTCCCAGGCGGAGAGCCCGGCACCCTGCGCGTAGAGGTCGAAGCGGCCGCAACCCACGTAGGCGAGCGTCAGCGCCGCCGAGCCCATCGATCGATGCGCTCGGATCTTCTTCATCGCCTCGTGGCGTTTGCGCGCGACCCCACGTCCGCCGACGGCCAGCGTCACGACGAGATCCTCGAGATGCTCCTTCCGCCCCACCTCGATCGGCTGGCCGTTGCGCAGCGATGGCCCGTCGATCGCCCCGGCGAACGTTTCGTCGCGTGTCGGATCGTAGACGACCCCAGCGACAGGACGTCCGTCCGCCACCAGACCGATCGATATGCAGAAGAACGGAATGCCGTTGGCGTAGTTGATCGTGCCGTCCAACGGGTCCACGATCCAAACACGGCCGGACTTGGAGGCTCCGCTCGCGGCCACCTCACCGATCTCCTCCGCGTAGAACAGGTCGTTCGGATAGCGCTCGCGCACCGCCTTCATGACCAGTGCTTCGCACAGGTGGTCGACTTCCGTGACGACGTCGCGCGGCCCTTTGGCCCGGATGTCCTCGAGCCGCTCGTAGCGCTCCATCTGTATCCGGCCGGCCTGATGCGCAAGATCGATGGCCAGTGCCAGTTCGGGCCCAAAGGCCTTTGACCGGCCGAGCCGGCCCGCGGCTTCGGTGCCGGTCAACCTGCCGTCCCGGCGTCTAGCGCGATCTCGATCGTCTGCTCGATGACCTTGTTCAGCTCGTCGAGCGGAAGGTACGAGTCCTCCGAAGTGACTTCCTCGGACAGCACGTCGCTCACCGTGAGGATCGTGGCCGCGGCAACGTTTCCGCCGGCGGCATACGCACGAGCCGCGAGATAGTAGAGGACGGACGATTCCATCTCGAAGGCGAGCACGCCGCGGTTCCGCCACTTGGAGAAGTAGTCGTTGTCGGGGTTGTAGAAGACATCGACGGTTGCGACCTGCCCGACATGTGGCTTGCGGCCGCTCTTCTCGGCCGTCTCGACAAGCGCGCGCACCAGCCCGAAATCGGCCGTGGGTGCGTAGTCGTCCCCGTGAAGGTACGTCCGCGTGGCACCGTCGACCGGAGTAGCCGACATCGCCACAACGATGTCGCCGGTCTTGATGCCGCGCCCGATGCCGCCGCACGTCCCCACCCTGATCAGCTTCTGGGCGCCCAGGCGGATCAGCTCCTCGGCCACGATCGACATCGATGGGGCGCCCATGCCGCTCGTCTGGACGCTAACCGGGACCCCTTTGTACGTGCCCGTGTAGCCGAGAAGGCCACGATGAGAGTTGACCTGCCGCGAGGCGGCGAGCCCTCCATCGAACTTCTCCGCGATCCAGGTCGCGCGGTTGGGGTCCCCCGGCAGGAAGACCACCGGAGCGTAGTCGCCGGTCTCGGCCCGGAGGTGGATCTGCGGCATTGGTGCTCTCCTGCTCGTGTAGCGCTCTTCGGTGTCTCGCGATTCTACGGCCGGCGGCCGCAGAAGTCCGCCGGGGGCCGGCCGACGACGGGCAACCGGTCCGCGCTAGGCTCGCAATTGACCTTCGATTGTCGTGACCGCCTGGCCACGAAGAAGGACGCGATTGTCATCGGTCAGAACCATGCCCACCACGCCACCGCGTGCCGAGGCCTGGAACCCCGTCATCTGGCTGCACCCGATCCGGTGACTCCAGAACGGAGCCAGCGCGCAGTGCGCCGAACCCGTGACGGGATCCTCGGGGATGCCCCAGGCCGGCACGAACACGCGCGAGATGAAGTCCGCCGCCGCGACCCCCGGCGGCAGCGTGGCGGTTCCGGGTAGCACGCCGTCTGCCGCCGCCGTGAGGATGATCATCTCGCCGAGTCGCGCCAGCGCCGCAATATCCGGCCGGGCGGAGCGCACGTCGGAGGCGGATCCGGCCAGCATCACCCAGTAGGGACCCGATACCGCCGCCTCGCGAATCTCCACGCCGAGTGCCGCGCTCAGCGCCGTGACTGCGCTCCAGCGGTCATCGTCCGGGGCCACGTCTTCGATCCGGATCGTCGGGAAATCCAGCTCGATCCAACCACCGTCGAGCTGTCTGGCTCGAAGCGCTCCGCTCGCCGTGGAGAAGACGAGCGTCCGATCCGCGGGCTCGATGCCTCGTTCCCAGATCGCGTGAGCGGCCGCCAGGGTGGCATGGCCACAGAGCGGCACCTCGACCGTCGGAGTGAACCAGCGCAGGTCGAACGCCCCATCGCCGCGACTCACGAGGAAGGCCGTCTCGGCGAGATTCATCTCCGCGGCCACCGATTGCATCCACGCCGGATCGGCCATCCGGGGCAGGAGGCATACGCCACCTGGATTACCTGCGTATTGACAATTCGTAAATGCGTCGACATGGAGCACCGGAATCATCATGTCCACCTATGCGGTCTGGCGGTGTGGGGAGGGGGTTTGTGAAGTTAGGTGTGGACAAACTGTGGAAAACCTGGGATACATATGCACAGACGACCCTTGCCAACAGCCTGAAACATCGTATGGTACTGACGACCCATCTGTGGTCCGTACTCTCAGATGCTAGGTCAGGCGCAAGGTGCGCCGAATAGTGAGACTTCAGGTCTTCGATTGGCCGGTATCCGTCTCCCGGCCAAGGTGCCCGCCGCGAAGGCCTAGAGTGAGGATCATTCGTGCGTTTTGGTCGTGCTCGGCAGGGGTCGGTCGAGCGTCTCCTCTGGTCGCGAGATAGCCGCCTGGTCTCTCGCATCGCGCAGAATCTGCCTCAGGCTCGAATCCTCGAGCTGGCAGACTCGGGATGGTGCGTGCTCGCCAGCGCAGCCGACCTCACCGAGGCTCTCGCCCTCAAGCTTGCCCAAACAGCCGCCTACGGCCTGGTCGATATTGACCCCACGCTGCCTGCGGCCGAGCGCTATGTCGTCGCCCTGGGCCACGCCGTCGAGGTGTCCGGCCTCGGCGATCACATCGGCCTCGACGAGACGCCCGAGATCGCCAAGCGCAAGGTCCTCGACTACTTCTTCGCGCTGAAGGAAAACCACCACGTCGAGTTCCAGCCGATCGTGGACCTGCGGACGATGCAATCGCACGAGTGGGAGTGCCTGTTCCGCCCGCAGATGCCGATGCTGCCGCAGACGATCAGCTCGATAGTGGATGCCGCCCTCACGGCTAAGCGTCCGGTGGACTTTGACGTCTTCGTCGTCGAGGCGACGCTGGCTCGGATCGCGGAGGTCGCGAAGCCGGGTCCCGTGGGGCGCCGCATGCATTACAGCATCAACCTCCTGCCGGCGAGCCTCCTGGCCCCGCACTTCGAGGCCGGCGCGTTCGCGGAGCGAGTCCGCCGAGTGGGCCTCTCTCCCCGCCAGATCGTGGTCGAGTGCACCGAGCAGCAGGCGATCGCCGACATCCCGCGACTCAAGAAGCAGGTCCGCGCGCTGCGTCGCCTGGGCTTCGGTTTCGCCATCGACGACGCTGGTGCCGGCTACGCGAGCTTCAACGTCATCGCCGCCCTGGAGCCGTCGATAATCAAGATCGACCGCGAGATCGTCAGCCGGATCGGCAACAAGGACAGCGAGGCCAAGAAGGCGCTCGTCGAGGCGTTCGTCTCGTTCAGCCGCCGCATCGGTGCGAAGGTCGTGGCTGAGGGCATCGAGAATCGCCGCGACCTGCTCGCGCTGCTGGAGCGTGACGTGGACTTCGGCCAGGGTTTCTACCTCGGTCGCGCCGCCACGACGCCCGTCCAGCCGCGCCACATCCGCGCCGCCCACGAACTCCGCATTTCGATGACGTCCGTCTCGGGATGGGAAGGCGCCGTCACGACTCAGGCGGCTTCGTCGCAGTAGATCGGGACCCCTCCTCCGCCAAGACACGGATCCGGTCCGGGAACGAAACTCCGCGGCGTATCGTCGTATCGGGCATGAATACGCCGTATGGGGGAATCGCGTTGGGGCAAGGCGCGACTGCACTCGCCGTGAGCGATCCTGAGGAGGTCTTTCGGCAGCTCTCGAGCAGACACGTCCAAACGGCATACAAGCTCGCCTGGGCGATCCTCGGGGACGCTCCGGACGCCGAGGACGCAGTTCAAGATGCTTTCACGTCCGCGTGGCGCCGGCGAACCAGTCTGCGCGAGGCCGACCGATTCGACGCATGGTTCGGGCGGATCCTGATCAACTGCTGCCGGGACCGCCTGCGGCAGAGGGCTCGCGGTCCTCGTTCTTCGGCCGTGATGCCCGAGGGCGTGTCGCCCGACCATGCTCCGGCCACAGCTGAACGCGACGAGCTGGCGACCGCGATGGCGTCCCTCGATGAGGATCAGCGCATCGCCGTCATGCTGCGGTTCTGGCTGGACATGTCTGTCGACGATATCGCCGAGAAGCTCGGCGTCCCGCCCGGAACGGTCAAATCGAGATTACACCGCGCCATGGGGAAACTGCGGCTGGCGCTGGAGGGGCTCCGATGAACGATGACCAGTTCGAAGACCGCCTGCACGAGGAACTCCATCGCCGTTACGTCGCTCCGGATGCGCCCGAGCGGCTGTACGACCACGTCCGCCGGCTGGGCGAGGCCGATTCCGAGCGCCGGCCGGCACCCCGACTGTTCGGCGGCTTGAGGCTCGGTGCGCGAGCCATCGGCGGGCTGTCTGCATCCGTGGCCATCGGCGCCATCGTCCTGGCTGGCCTGGTCTGGAGGCCGTCGCCCGCGTCGGGACCTGCCGCCAGCCAATCCCCGTCCACTTCGGGCAGCATTGCGGCCTCCACCGTTCCGACGGCACACGCGTCGGCGACAGCTGGCGCAACCCCAATCCCGGCCTGGACCGGCTCGCCGCAAAGCATTCAGTTCGTGGTCCGGGTGGACTCCAGGTTCGCATATGCGATGGCGCGCGACGGATCGACGCTGCTCGTGACGGAGGACGGCGGGGCCAGCTGGCAGAGCCGTACCCTGCCCGGGCAGACGGGCACCAATTCGAACATGACCCAATTCCGATTCACGACCAGTCAGACCGGCTGGGCGGTGTTCGAAAAGGAGATCGGCGTCACGGCACAGGGCGGGAACACCACCTACGCCCACGAGGCGTATCGAACGGACGACGGCGGCCGCACCTGGACCCAGCAGACGGACATCCCGGCACCATCCGACTACAACACCGTCCAGCTCTTCGCACTGGACGGCCGGCACGCCTGGGCGGAATTCTTGGGGATCGACAGGAAGCAGTACCCGGGCGAGTCGGGGCAGTGGACGCTGGGGCAGCTCTGGAGCACCTCCGACGGCGGCACCACATGGACGCTGCTGGCGAGTGGCGACAAGGCACCCGATTGGCCGGCCAACCTCAGGTTCACCTCGCCGACCGAGGGCTGGGCGGACGTAACTCAATGGACGGTCGACTCTACGCCTCGCCTCGCCCACACAACGGACGGCGGCAGAACGTGGACGTCGTCCTCGTTGCCGATGCCCAAGGGGTATACGTCGCTGATGGACTATGAGCCGCTTCCGGGGCAAACCGGTGGACCGCTTCTTCTCATCCGCGAGGTCGCCGATCCTATGGCCAGCAAGTTGACCAATGCGCTGGCCGAGTGGGAAAGCGGGGACGGCTCGGCGTGGAGACTCGTACGGACGACACCCTTGAACGGAAAGTTGGTCTACCAAACTCGGACCGGTGCGGTCGCGATCCTCGTCGACCCGCAGTCGCCCAAGTCGATGGATGTCTTCGACATGGCCACTCAGTCCGTGACCGGGACGATCGACACGTCGCCGGTATGCAGCGGGATTGCCAGCATCTCCGGGGTCTTCCGAGGCTCGCCCAACGGCAGCCCGAACGATATCTGGATCCTGTGCTCGCGACCGGGCGCCGACCCCGGAGCCGAGACCGACTATCTGTACGGCACCACGGACGGCGGCAAGACCTGGCAGGGAATGATGGGAGCGCCGGTTACCAGGTAGGCCGGATCGAATCGCATTGCCCGGCGGTGCGCCGGTCGGCTTGCGGGATCGCTCGACCGCAGTCACGGGACTTGGGGCGTAACATCAACTTGCGTCCGCAATCGAGTCATACCGTGGACAGGATCCCAATGGCTACCGCACATACGACCCGCGTCCAGCTCTCCGAAAAGGCCCGGGCATTCATCGAAGCACCACGCTTCGCGACGATCTCCGTTCTGAACCCGGACGGCAGCCCGCTGCAGGCAGTCATCTGGTACACCATCGACGGCGACGCGATCGTGTTCAACAGCCGGGTCGGCCGGCACTGGCCCAACAACCTGAATCGGGACCCGCGCGTTTCGCTGATGGTCGCGGATGGCTACAGCTACGTCGAAATGCGCGGCGAGGCCGAGATCGATCCCGACCCGATACGAGGGTTGGCGGTCATCTCCGAACTCACCCACCGCTACCAGAAGGACCCCGACAAGGCGGCCGTGCAGATAGCCGGGTTCGCGCGTGAACCGCGCGTAACCTTCACGCTTCGTCCAACTCGAGTATTCGAGCGGCTCTAGGAGAAACCCATGGCAACGGCCAAGATCGGTTACGCGGCGATGCTCGAGCAATTCGGGCCGAGTGAGGTGCTGGACCTCTGCGCCCAGGCCGAGTCGGCCGGATTCTCCGGCGTCATGGCTGCGGATCATCTCCAGCCCTGGATCCCCAAGCAGGGCCAGGCCGCCTTCGTGTGGGAAGTGCTGGCGGTGGCCGGAGCGCGTACCAAGGGCGACCTGGGACCCGGCGTCACCTGCCCATCGTTCCGCATGCATCCGGCGATCGTGGCTCAGGCGGCGGGCACGCTCGAGGTCATGTACCCGGGCCGTACGTGGCTTGGTCTGGGTTCCGGCGAGGCGCTCAACGAGCACGTCGTGGCGGGTTACTGGCCGGAGACGCCCGAGCGCATCAACCGCATGTTCGAGGCCATCGAGATCATCTCCAAGCTCCTCTCGGGCAAGGAGGTCAAGCACGACGGCCGCTTCTTCAAGATGGAGACCTGCCGGCTGTGGACGATGCCGGACAAGGCGCCGCCTATCTACATCGCCACCGCGGGCCCGGTGACGGCGAAGCGGACCGGGCAGTTCGCCGACGGGATCATCACCGTGGGCGCACCCGAAGAGAAGCTCGAGATGGTCTTCGGCAAGTTCGAGGAAGGTGCGCGGGAGGCCGGCAAGGATCCGTCTACGATGCCCAAGATCCTGCAGCTCCATCTCTCGTGGGCCGAAACGGACGAGCAGGCGGTCGCGAATGCCGTCTCCGAATGGCCTACCGGCGGCATGAAGTTCGCGAAGCAGGACATCCGCTCCCCGAAGGATTTCGAGGCGATGGCCGCCCTCGTCCGACCGGAGGATTTCAAGGGCCGGATGCTCATGTCCGCGGACCCGGAGATCCATCGCGCCGAGATTCAGAAGTTCCTGAACATGGGCTTCGACCAGATCTACCTGCACAACGTCGGCCGAAACCAGCGAGAGTGGATCGACGTGTTCGGCCGCGAAGTGCTGCCCAAACTCAACGCGTAGCGTTGAGTCATTCACGGCGTAGCGCCGGCCGGCTCACCGCATCGCGGGAGGCGTGAAATGCCCGACATCAAGCTGGGGCTTCTCTGCTGGAACCAGAACACCGACTGGCCGTCGCTCCTCGAGGCCGGGGTTCGGGCGGATCGGCTCGGCTATGACAGCCTCTGGGCCTGGGACCACTTGTACCCGATCGTCGGCGACCCGGACGGGCCGTTCTACGAGGGTTGGCTGACTATCACGGCGTGGGCGGCGGCAACCAAGCAGATCCGAATTGGCTTGATGGTCGGCGCCAATCCCTTCCGCAACCCGGCACTGGTCGCCAAGATGGCAACCACCCTCGACCACATCAGCGGCGGGCGCGCCTACCTGGGGATCGGGGCCGCGTGGAACGAGAACGAAGCACACGACTTCGGCGTGGACATGGGTTCCGGGATGCCCGAGCGGCTCCGATGGCTGGGCGAGGCCCTGCCCCTCATCCGCGGCATACTCCACGGAGAAGTGCCCACGGCCGCCGGGTCGCGATACCACGCGGTCCACGTGCGCAACGACCCGGCACCGCTCCAGACGCGTCTCCCGATACTCGTGGGTGGCGGCGGCGAGAAGGTCACGCTAAAGCTGGTCGCCCAATACGCGGACGCGTGCAACCTCGGCGGTGGCATCGACATGGTGCGCCGCAAGGACCAGATCCTCCGCGAGCACTGCGACGCCGTGGGACGCGATGAGAGCGAGATCGAACGCACCGTGGGCGCGGGTGTGGTCGTCATCCGAGATTCGCGCGCCGAGGCCGAGCGCGTGTACAAGCAGGCCTTTGCCACCAACCGGATCGCGGAAGAGTGGGAGGACCAGCCCATCGGCACCGTCGAGGACGTCGCCGAGAAGCTGGCGCCATATCTCGAGATCGGCTACCGGCATCTGATCGTGGGTTATCCCGCTCCATACGACGAGGAGTCGGCGGTCCGTCTCGCGAATGAGGTCCGACCCATGCTGGAGAACGCGCGCTGACGGACACGCGTCCCGGGCGGCGCTAACCTTTGAGTGTCGGTGAATCGATCGGGAGCAGGGATGCGCGTCGTCTGTCTGGCTGGTGGTGTAGGCGGAGCGAAGCTCGCCGATGGGCTCCAGCGCGTCGTCGCGCCCGGCGAACTGACCGTGATCGTCAATACCGGTGACGATCTCAACCTTCACGGACTGACAATCTGCCCTGACTTCGACACGGTGCTCTACACGCTCGCCGGCATCGCCGATCCCGTCCAGGGCTGGGGCATCGCCGGTGAGACATTCGAAGTGGCGGCGCAGCTCGCGCGTCTCGGCGAGGAAACGTGGTTCAGACTCGGAGATCGCGATATCGCCACTCACCTTTTCCGGGCCGAACGGCTGCGGGTAGGCGGCCGGCCGACCGAGGCGGCGCTTGAACTCGCGACGCGTTTCAATGTGCCGTCGCGAATCCTGCCCATGTCCGATACGAGCGTGCGAACGCGCGTCCGCACCGACTCGGGTTGGCTCGACTTCCAGGACTACTTCGTCCGCCGCCATCAGGAACCCGAGGTGATCGAGGTCAAGTTCGATGGCGTCGAGACTGCCTCGGCAACGCGGGAGGTCAAGGAAGCCATCCGCTCGGCCGACGCGATAATCGTGGCGCCGTCCAATCCCATCGTATCGATCGGACCCATTCTGGCGGTGCCCGGCCTGCTCGACGCAATCACCGCGGCACGACGACGAGGAGTGCCGTCGGTCGGTGTCTCCGGAATCGTCGGCGGGAAGGCCTTGCGCGGCCCGGCAGATCGCATGCTCGCCTCCCTCGGCGACGATCCAAGCGCCCTCGGCGTGGCTCGCCGGTACGCGACCGCCGGCCTCATCGACACGTTCGTCATCGACGTCCAGGACGAAAGCCTCGCTCCGGAGATCGAGGACCTGGAGCTTCAAGTGATCGTGGCCGACACCGTGATGACGAACTCCCAATCGCGAGCCGACCTCGCGCGGACGATGCTGGACGCCGCTGCTGCGGCACGCCAGTGACCGAGCCGCAACTCTCCCACGTCGTGGCGCTCGTTCCCGTGCGGACGCTCAGCGGCGCCAAATCGCGACTCGGCGAACCGCTGGACGCCGAAGAACGCGCCGAGCTTGTGCTGGCGCTGCTGCGACGCACGGTCGAGGCGGCCATGGCGGCGCGGCGTCTTGCAGGAGTGCTGGTCGTCTCGATGGACGACGGCCTGCTCGATCGGGCCCGGGCGATGGGCGCTGACACTCTGCTCCAGATCGGAGATGGCCTCAACGAGGCCCTGAACCAGGCCCGTACCGCCGCCGGCGCATCGGCCACCGCCGTGGTCGTTCTGCCGGCCGATCTGCCCGGCATTACGTCATCGGCAATCGACCGTGTAATAGAAGGCGCGGAGATCGTCCTGCGGGAGC
Source organism: Chloroflexota bacterium (assembly GCA_003153755.1). Taxonomy (GTDB): domain Bacteria; phylum Chloroflexota; class Limnocylindria; order Limnocylindrales; family CSP1-4; genus Fen-1039. The sequence goes on from PMBG01000148.1 coordinate 49,603, forward strand.
GCCGGGCCACGTCGGTTGTCGCGCTCGTGCCCGATCATCACGGACGCGGGACGAATACGCTGCTCATAGCACCGCCGGGCGCGATCGATTTCCACTTCGGCGAGCGCAGCCGGAGCGTTCACTCCGGGGCGGCCGCGACGGCGGGCGCGGCGTACGTTGAGCTGGATGGTCCGCTGAGCTTCGACGTGGATACGCCCGACGACCTTCTGGAGGCCGACTTGCGCGGTCTCGATCATGCGGCCGGCCGATGAATCTGGACACGACGCTCCCCTATCCGTCCGACGGCCGCCTCTCGGTCGTCGCGCTCGAGGGAATCCCGGAGGTACACCCCGGCGACGACCTGGCAGCGCTGCTGGTGGCGGCCCTGAGAACCACACCGGACCTGCTGCCGCTCACCGAGGCGGATGTCCTCGTCGTGACTCAGAAGATCGTGTCGAAGGCCGAGGGCGCCGTGGTGGATCTCACCTCCGTGGAGCCTCGACCGGAAGCCGTGGCGTTCGCCGAGCGGTGGGATCGGGACGCCCGCCAGCTCGAAGTGGTGCTCCGCGAGGCTCGACGTGTGGTACGCATGTCCAACGGAGTCCTCATCACCGAGACGCCGCACGGCTTCATCTGCGCCAACGGCGGCGTGGACGCATCCAACGTAGGTCCCGACAGTGGCAGCGTGGTGACCCTCCTGCCCGCGGACTCCGACGCGTCCGCAGACATGATCCGGGCGGCCGTCCGCGACGCCCTCGGCGTGGACGTTGCCGTCCTGATCTCGGATAGCTTCGGGCGGCCGTGGCGGTGGGGCATCACAGACGTCGCGATCGGCGTCAGCGGAATGATGCCCCTGGACGACCTCCGTGGAACCCCGGACGCCGACGGCCGGATCATGCGCAGCACCGTCCGTGCCACCGCCGACGAGATCGCAACGGCAGCGGAACTCGCGCTCGGCAAGTCCACGCGACGACCCGCGGCCGTCGTGCGCGGCGCCCACCCAACCCGCGGCGAGGGGCGCATCGCCGACGTCCTGATGCCGCGGGACTTCGATCTGTTCAAGTGAGCGGCGGTGACCGCGCTCGTGGCGTGGCCGAGGGCACGCACCGGCGAGTCGTGGCACTCAGCGGCCGGATGACTCCGGCGAGTGCGGTGTTCCCGCTCCCCGGACCGGTAGACCTTTCGACGACGGTCGGGCGGCTCAGACACGGCCGGGGCGACGCCACGATCCGCTCCGGGCCGGACGGAGTCTGGATGACTCGCCGGAGCGCCGCCGGACCCGCGACTCTGCACCTCCGGGTGGACCAGACTGCTTCCGCGCTCCACGTTCAGGCCTGGGGGCCCGGCGCGGATGAGGCGCTCGACGCCGCGCCGGGAATTGCCGGCCTTCTCGACGAACCGGAGGCTCTCGTCCCGCGCCACGAGCTCGTCCGTGAACTCAGCCGGCGCTTCGCGGGCGTTCGTCTTCCGCGCACCGGCCTGATGCTTCAAGCGTTGATTCCGGCGGTCACGGAGCAGAAGGTCACGGCCGGCGAGGCCCATCGAGCTTACGAGGGGCTCATCCGCCGATTGGGCGAGCCGGCACCCGGACCCGGCGTGGAGATGGGACTGAGGCTGGCTCCACCCGGGGCAGTCCTGGCCGGGCTCCCCTACTTCGAGATGCACACGATGGGCCTGGAGCGAAGGCGGGCGGAGCTGATCCGGCGTATCGGCGGCGCCGCGAGCCGCATCGAGTCCCTGGCGGCTCTCTCGTCCGGAGACGCCTTCGAGAGGCTGCAGACGATTCCCGGCGTCGGGCCCTGGACTGCAGCCGAGACGATCAGGGCCGCGTTTGGAGATCCGGACATGGTTAGCCTCGCGGACGCGCACATCCCCCACGTGGTGTGCTGGGCGCTTGCGGGTGAACCGCGCGGAGACGACGCCCGGATGCTCGAATTGCTCGAGCCGTACCGTGGTCAGCGAGGACGGGTTGTCGGCCTGCTCGAGGTGGCCGGGATCAGGCCGCCGAGATACGGGCCACGGTTCACTCCGGGGCGGATAGAGCGGCTGTAATGACTAGCAGCCGGCCAGGTAGCCGCAGGGGTTGACCGCGTCGCTGTTGGTGCCGAGCGCCCACGGCCATCCGAGCCAGACCTCGAAGTGGAGGTGCGGGCCCGTGGCCATGCCGCTCGTGCCGATGTTGCCGATCCACTGTCCGGCGGAGATCTTCTGGCCGGACTTGACATGCCAGGCCGAGAGATGGTTGTACGTGGAGTACAACCTGGCGCCGTTCATCACCCAGATGACGTTCCCGCCCTGTTCGTACGACCTCCAGCCCGCAAAGACCACCGTGCCGCTGGCGGCCGCGAAGACCTGCGTTCCGTAGGGAGCCGCGATGTCGATCGCGTGGTGGCCGGACCAGAAGTACTGGCTCACGTAGTTGTCGCCGCCGACGGGCCATTTCCAGTACCCGGGCGCCACGTATGCGCCGGAACCGCTGACCGCCTTGGGCTTCGGCATGGCGCCGCCGCTGGCACCGGGCATGATCAGCGACTGGCCGGCGGTGACAGTCGTTTCGGGCAGGTTGTTCGCGTCGATGATGTCCTGGGTCGTGATCTTGTATTTCGCCGCGAGCGAGTCCAGCGTGTCCTTGGCCCCCACGTTGATGATCAGCCCGTCCATCGGCGGGATGACGAGCTGCTGGCCGACGCGGAGGGCCGCCGGATCGGGCATCGTTGTCTTGTTGGCCCAGTAGATCGTCGACGGGGCGAGGCCGAACCGCCCGGCGATTATGTTGAGCGTGTCGCCGGAGCGAACCGAGTACGTGCGGAGCAGCGACTTCGCATCGGTTCCCTGCCCGGGATTCTGGAGCGTGTTGGGGATTGAACCGTCGCCGTAATAGATGTCGCTGGCGTCGCTGGCGAGCGGCCCGTCGTTCGGCCCAAATGCCTGGGAAGGACCGAGACCGCCCTGGACCGCCGCCGTGGTCTTGCCACCGCCCTGACGTCCTGCCGCGGACGCGGCCGGCGCCACCGGCAGCGTGCTCGCCAGCACCGCGAGGACTACGATCCCGATCAGCGCGACAGGGAACAGGCCTTCGAGGCGATCGGCGCCGACAAACCGGCGAAATGAGGCCTTGAGCGCCTGGAACGGATCCGTGGATGGTGCCGCCTGAACTCGCCTGCCGGCGGACTTGAGGGTCACCTTGCCGGCTGGCTCAATCGCCTCCGCATGGTCGGGCGAGTAGCGCTCCAGGAGTCGGCGGACCTCCGCCATGATGAGATTCAATACGGGCTCCAGCTGGTGACGGCTCCGAGAATCGCGGGAGGGGCCGTGATTGGTCGAGCGTCACCGTACCAGAGGTTGCCCGAAACACGCAAACCCCCGGCCGGGGGTAGAGGGGCATGGACCCCGGTGGCGTGACGGCTCGGGTCGTGGACCGACTGGTCTCGGGCAAGGGGCGAGGTCGGCTGCGGTGCTAACCTGATCTCACTGCCGCGGCGATGGACAGGACCTGCGCCAACTGAGGTCGGCTGCCGCTTCCCAAGGAGGACGAGCGTGAAGATAGGTCTTCAGATTCCTTCATTCACGTGGCCGGGTGGCGACGCTGCGATCGGCCCAACTCTCGCCCGAGTCACCGAAGCGGCGGATGCCGCAGGCCTGGACTCTCTCTGGGTGATGGACCACTTCTTCCAGATTCGCGGCGTGGGCCGACCCGAAGAGGCGATGCTCGAGGGTTGGTCGGCGCTTGCGTTCATGGCCGCGCACAGCAACACGGCCACGCTCGGGCTCATGGTGGGCGGCGTGCACTACCGCCAGGCGGGGCTGTGGGCCAAGGCGGCCACGACCCTCGACGTACTGAGCGGCGGCCGGGCCTATCTCGGCATCGGCGCGGCCTGGAACGAAGAGGAGAGTCACGGCCTGGGATTCCCGATGCCTCCTCTTGGCGTGCGTTTCGAGATGCTCGAAGAGACCCTCCAGATCGTTCATCAGATGTGGCAGGGCGAACACGGGTCCGAGGCGGCTTTCGACGGCAAGCACTACCAGGCGGAGCGGCTGCTGAACTCGCCGCAGGCCATCTCAAAGCCTCACCCCAGGATCATCATCGGTGGCGGCGGCGAACAGAAGACGCTCCGACTCGTGGCCCAGTACGCGGACGCGTGCAACATATTCGGCGGGCCGGATGTTCTCACGCACAAGTTCGAGGTCCTGCGCCAGCGGTGCGCGGAGGTGGGCCGGTCGCCGGACGAGATCGAACGGACGAGCCTTCAGAGCGTGGACTTCGGGCGCGAAAGCGCGTCGCAGGTCGTTGATCGGTTCCGGGGCCTTGCTGCCGTGGGTGTCCAGCACGTCATATTCAACCTCGCGGATGTATGGGATCTCCGGCACTTCGACACCCTCACCCGGGACGTCGTCCCGGCCGTCCGGGCGATCGAACCAACGGCGATCTAGAACGGCGATGGACGCCCGAATACGCCGAGCGGTCGCGATCTTCCTTCCGCTGGCATTCCTGGCCACTCTTGCGTCGGGGCTCGCCTACGTCGAGACACAGCAGGAACTCAGGAGTTCGGCGAACGATCCGCAGTTCCAGCTTGCCGAGGACGCCGCCGCGCGCCTCGACAGCGGGGCCCGCCCCACCGATATCGCGGACACAGCCAACCCAGTGGATATCGCCACGAGCCTTTCCCCATTCGTCACCGTCTTCGACGCCAACGGCACGGTCCTCGCTTCCAACGCGACGCTGGATGGCGGGCAACCGGTTCCGCCCCGAGGCGTTCTGCAAGCCGCGACTGGAGGATCACCAAACTCGGTCACATGGCAGCCGCGCCCTGGCGTTCGCGTAGCCGCGGTCACGATCGCCTGGAAGGGTGGCACGGTGATGGCCGGGCGGTCGCTGCGCAGAGTCGAGCAGCAGGAGTGGAATGCTCAGCTGATCGCCGGTGCGGCCTGGCTCGTGGCGATGGCGGGTCTTGCAGTCGCCTCGGCCGTGGCGGCCCTGATCTGGCCGTCCCGCACCGAGAACTCGTAGGCCCAATATACTCCCTAGGAGTATCCGCTTTCGTGCTAGGATAACGTTATGACCGACGACGCAAAGCCCAAGATCAGCCCGCTTCTGGGCGGTCTCAACCTCTCATTCCTCGCACCTGCCGAAGGCGACGGCGCGGCATCTGTTCCCGCCGGACCGGATCAATCCACCGGCGAACCTGTGAGCGCCAGGGTGGTCATCGTTGGATCTGGTCCGGCCGGCCTGACCGCCGCCGTGTACGCGGCGCGCGCGAACCTGGAACCGGTGGTCATCGGTGGCCTGGTGGGCGGCGGACAGCTCATGATCACGAGCGAAGTGGAGAACTACCCAGGCTTCCCCGAAGGGATCCAGGGTCCGGAGCTGATGGGCCGTTTCCGCGAGCAAGCGCTGCGCTTCGGCACGCGCATCGTCGACGCTGACGTCACCCGCGTGGACTTCGGCAGCCGGCCGTTCCGCCTGTGGGCCGACCGCGTTGAGTACAGGGCAGAGACGGTGATCGTCGCCACGGGCGCGGAGGCGCTCTGGCTGGGCCTCGACAGCGAGACGCGGCTTCGTGGCCGCGGCGTCAGCGCGTGCGCGACGTGCGACGGCTTCTTCTTCCGCGACAAGGAGATCGCCGTTGTGGGCGGCGGCGACAGCGCGTTGGAGGAGGCGCTCTACCTCACCCGCTTCGCGAGCAAGGTCCATCTGATCCACCGGCGGGACGCCTTCCGGGGCAGCAAGATCATGCAGGATCGAGTAGCGACGCATCCAAAAGTGGAGCTCCACCTGAACAGAGCCCCCGAAGAGGTCCTGGGCGTCGACGCGGTCACGGGCGTACGCCTGCGCAAGACCGACGAGCCGGGCGAAGAGACACTAACGGTCGAGGGCGTCTTTATCGCGATCGGCCACCGGCCCAACGCCGCGGTCTTTGCCGAGTGGCTCGAAACCGACGACAAGGGCTACCTGCGGGCCGATGGAGCAAGCACCGCGTCCAACATCGACGGCGTGTTCGTAGCCGGCGACGTCGACGACAGCCGCTATCGCCAGGCCGTGACCGCCGCCGGTGAAGGCTGCCGGGCGGCGATCGACGCCGAGCGCTGGCTCGAGGCCCACGAGGTCCACGAGGTCCACCAGGCCCACGAGGCGGGCGCGGCTTCCGCAACCTCATAGCCACGCGGCCGGGTTGCGACGACGCCCCTGGTAGGCTCGCGGGAATGGGAGCTCACTGAATGTCCATGTACGGACGTGGCGCCCGTGGCCTCGCCCACGAGAAGCCGGGCGAGAACCGGCCGGCGGTACCCCGCGAACGGCGCAATGCGACCGCTCGGAAGATCATCGCGTTCTTCGTTCCCTACCGGGCCGAGGTCGCGGTCGTCGTCTTCGCGATCCTCGTCACGAGCTGCATCGGCGTCGTCAACCCGATCCTGCTGAAACTGCTGCTGGACGTCGCGATTCCCCAGCGCAACTTCATGCTGCTCAACCTCTTTGTGGGCCTGATGATCGCCATGCCGATCATCTCCAGCATCATCGGCGTGGGGCAGAGCTACCTGAACAACAAGGTGGGCCAGCACGTGATGCGCGACCTGCGCCACGCCCTGTACGCCCGCCTCCAATCGATGCCGCTGCGCTTCTTCACCGAGACGCGGACCGGGGAGATCCAGAGCCGGCTCTCCAACGATGTCGGCGGGGTCGGATCCGTGGTCACGGACACGGCGGCCGGCGTGACGAGCAACGTCGCGATCGTCATAAGCACGATCGTCGCGATGCTCTTCATCGACTGGCGGCTGACCGCGCTCTCGCTTGTGATGCTGCCGATATTCGCATTCATCGCAAACCGCGTGGGCAAGGCGCGCCGCGTGGCCCGGACGGAGACGCAGCAATCGCTGGCGGACATGTCGGTCGCCACCGAAGAGACGCTCTCCGTCAGCGGCATCATGCTCTCCAAGACGTTCGGGCAGCAGGCAGCTTCCCTCGCGCGCTTCGACACGCTCAACGAGACGGTGGCCCGGAACCAGATTCGGCAGGCGATCGTGGGACGGTGGTTCTTCGCCCTGATCGGCACGATCATGTCGATCATCCCTGCGTTCGTGTACTGGCTCGCCGGCTATCTGGCCATCAATCACGATCCCCACCCGCCCACGGCCGGCGACATCGTGGCCTTCACGACACTCCAGAGCCGCCTCTTCTTTCCGATGGGTCAGCTCCTGGACCTCCAGGTCGAACTGCAGGGCGCTCTCGCGCTCTTCGACCGGATCTTCGAGTACCTGGGCATGAAGCCCGAGATAGCGAACGCGCCGGACGCGATCGAGATCGATCTGGCCGCAGCGCAAGGCCACGTCCGGTTCAGGAACGTGTGGTTCCACTACCCGGCGTCGACGGCGGCGGCATCCGCACCCGACAGCGGCTGGGTCACGGTCGGCCCAAACGACTCGGGTCCCGCGGCAGCGCCCGACACGACAGTCGCGACCCCGGCGGTTGCTCTCGAGAGTCGGCCGCAGTTCGCGCTCGAGGGGATCGACTTCGAGGTCAAGCCGGGACAGCTCGTGGCCCTCGTGGGGCCGTCCGGTGCCGGCAAGACATCGACCACCTACCTGATCCCGCGCCTCTACGACACGGACCGGGGCACTGTCGAGATCGATGGGACAGACGTCCGCAAGCTGAGCCTGGAATCGATCGGGCGGATCGTAGGTTTCGTCACCCAGGAGACCTACCTGTTCCACGCGTCCGTCCGAGCGAACCTGAGCTACGCCCGTCCGGAGGCTACCGACGAGGACCTGGTGACGGCGGCACGCGCGGCCGCGATCCACGAACGGATCATGGAGCTGCCAGAAGGCTACGACACGGTAGTCGGCGAACGCGGTTACAAGCTCTCCGGCGGAGAGAAGCAGCGGATCGCCATCGCGCGCGTTCTTTTGAAGGACCCGCGGATCCTGATCCTCGACGAGGCCACGTCGGCACTGGACACGGTGAGCGAACGGCTGATCCAAGGCGCGCTCGAGGGCCTGGAGGCAGGCCGAACCACCATCGCCATCGCCCACCGGCTCTCGACGATCCTCCGCGCGGACCTGATCCTCGTATATGAGCGCGGGCACATAGTCGAGCGCGGCACTCACGCGGAATTGCTGGACAAGGGCGGCCTGTACTCGAAGCTCTACCACGAGCAGTTCGCCTCACCCGACGCACCGGCCGAGCCGCCGGTAGCCGTGCCGGCGCCGGCGGGCTAGGCTCAGCTCACCCGAACGAAAGAGGTCAACAATTGGGCGAGAAGCAGGTCAGTCTCCGGCACGAGGGCGGCATGAAGTTCGTCGCCCGAACCGGCTCCGGCCACGACATCGTGATGGACAACGCCAACGGCGACGCCGGCGCGCGCCCTACCGAGCTCGTCCTAGCCGCGATCGCGGGCTGCACCGCGATGGACATCGTGGAGATCATGCGCAAGAAGCGCCAGGAGATCGACTCGTACGAGGTGACCGTCAGCGGCACCCAGCGCGAAGTCGCCCCAAACGTCTTTACGGACATCACGGTCCTGCACACAGTGGAAGGCGACGTGGAAACGGAGGCGGTCCGCCGTTCGATCGAGCTATCGGCGACGAAGTACTGCACGGTGAGCGCACAGATCGCCACCGGTGCCGCCCGCATCAGCCATCGCTACCTCATAAAGCGCCCGGCCACCAGCGCCGCCGCAGCGCGCGAAGAGGCGGAAGTGATCGTCACCGGACCCTTGAAGGAACTGGCGGCAGAGTAGCCCCGCGACGCCTCGGACACGGCCGCCGCGCCGGCGACTGGCGCTCAGCTGACCTTATGCATTGCCGCGGCGTAGGACTTGATCGCCGCCACATCCATGCCCTCGCCCACCATCGCGTACCTGACCTTGGGGTTGGAGGTGCTGACGGTGACCGACCACATCCCGCTCGCCCCGTCCAACTCTCCGGTGAGCGATCCGAACGGTGTGGGACCTACGACGGGATTCCAGTACCCGCTGCAGGGATTGGGGCTCATCGTGCAGAAATTGCCTTCGTACACGTTGACCGTGTATCCGGCCGCATTCTTGTACTGGGCCACCACGCCGCCCTTGATGTAGTCCGCCTGGACGTTCACCACGCCCCAGCCCGACGGTAGGACCGCGCAGTACAAGTTGAAGTTCAGGAGCTTCGCCTGGTCGGCGAACCACTGCTTTACCGTGGCACTCCCAGTGCAGGATGCGGCCCCGGTCGGCAGCGTTGGCGCCGGGGTGGGCGTGGGTGTCAGCGCGGGCGTTGATGTCGGCACGGGAGTCGGCGTCGGGTTCAGTGCGGGCGTCGGCGTGGGCGCGGGCGTCGGCGTGGGCTCGGGCGTCGGCGTGGGCGCGGGCGCGGTGGAAGTCGAGGATTCCGGAGTGGGCACCGGCGTCGGCACCGGCGTGGCCGTCGGTGTTTCCGTGGGCGTGGGCGTGGCCGTGGGCGTCACCGTCGGCGTCGGCGTCGGTTGGGCTGGCGCCGGTGTAGGAGTGGAGCTCCCACAAGCTCCGAAGACCAGGGTCATGGCCAGGACCGCTCCCAGCAGGCCTCCTCTACGCAGCGATCGCGTCATCATCCTGGCTCCCCTTCCTCCTTGTCGCTCCTGTCGAGGAGCGTCCTTCCTCAGGCTATGTGGCCGCTCGTGTCATCGCAGTCGCCCACCCGACAGGGTGGTCCTCCACTGACGGGTGAGCGTGGCCGTCTGGTTCGACACGGACGCCGGAGCTACCGGCCGGCCGGTCGCGACTCGACTTTCACGATCCTGTTGGTTGGGGCGAGGAGGGTTCGAGCGGCTGCCAACCAGCGCCGCACGTCACTTCTACAACGGTGTTGCCGTTTGCATCCATGGCGAATCCACCGCCGATGTACGGGACACCCGACGGATCGGCCGTGATGTCGTACTGGCCATTCGCGCTGGTCGGCGTGAGCTGGTAGGACGTGCAAGAGCCGGGCGAGGCGCTTGGGTCTTCGACCGGCAGAAAGATGATCATGACTGGTTGACTCGTCTCGACGTCTACAGTCGGCCATGCGGACGGAGGCGGCGCGCTTCCGGTTGAGGGCCTGGCCAACTCGGCCGGCGCGGACGCGGGGGGCGGAACGCTCTGGCCCCAGGGTTTGGCGATCGCGACCGCAATCAAGATCAATATCCCCGCCGAAATGAGCGCCAGCATTTGCGACTCGCCTCGCCGGCGGACGGGCGCGAGGCTGGGATCGCCTACGGACTCCCTCAGCGTGTCGGAATTGGGCTGCGCCCCCTCGTCATTCATCGCGTCCAGCATATGTTGCCGGAGCTTTCCGTCAAGTCTGGAGAACAGCACGGTTCACAGCCGCCACACGTCCTCAGACGCACTGCCGGCCGGGACGGCCGCCCCGCGCCCTGCGATCATGTCGTCCGTGCATACCGCCAACCTCTCCGACTCGGACGCCATGCCGCCGCCGCGCATCTGGCGGATATGGGGCGTGGACTTCGACGCTCGCATCGTTCAGCTCGTCGTGGTTACGACCCTCCTGCTGATCGTCGCGTTCAACGACCGGTTCGTGTCGCAAGCCTACGACCGATTCTTCCTCGAGTTCCTGATCCCCGTCGCGCTCATAGTCATCGTATGGCGAGAGAATCCGCGCAGGTACGGGCTCGCCCTGGGCGACTGGCGCCTGGGTCTTCCGATCACGATCCTCGGCATCGCCGCGATGGCGATCGTGATCTGGTTCATGAGCCGCCAGCCAGATTTCCAGCAGTACTACACGCAGGACATAGCCGGTCGGCCGGCATGGCGTCTCGTCATCGACACGGCGGTGGACATCTTCGCCTGGGAGTTCTTCTGCCGCGGGTGGCTGCTATGGGGCCTCGGCCGCAAGTATGGCTCCGACGCCGTATGGCTCCAGGTGATCCCGTTCGCGCTGATGCATGTCTGGAAGCCGCAGATCGAGCAGCTGTCGACTGTCCTGGGTGGTGCGTTCTTCGGGATTCTCGCCTGGCGGACGGGTTCGATCGTCTACGGTTGGCTGCTGCATACGTTCATGGTCGCCTGGATCCTGCTGCTCGCGGCGGGCGCGATCTAGGGCACTCGTAACCGCGTCACCGGCCGCACAACTCGGCGGGCACCACCGGCTTGCATAGCTATACACTCGACTGTATACTCGTCCGACCATGACAGCGAAGCTTTCCGCAACCAACGACGTCTCCGCGCCCGCGACCGAATCGGCGGCCCTTGGACCCAGGGTGTATCGGACCAGGCCGGGCGGCCGCACGATCACCGTGGGCGTCATCGGCGCGACGGGCTACGCCGGCGGCGAACTGATACGCCTGTTGCTGGCTCATCCCCGAGTCAAGCTCGCCGGCCTGTACGGCCGCAACCGCGACCATGAGCCCGTCACGGTTTCGCACCCGCACCTGAGCGGTAGCGGGCTGGACGTGGACCAGGCCATCCCCGTCGCCGACGCGATCTTCACGGCTCTTCCGCATGGCGTCGCCGCGGAAATGGCGCCGGAGATCGTGGGCCGCGGGTCCGCGCTGCTCGACATCGGCCCGGACTTCCGTCTTCACAACCCTGCCGACTATCCCGCCTGGTACAAGTTCGACCATCCGGCCAAGGACCTCCTGGCCGAAGCCGTATACGGCCTGCCGGAGCTTCATCGCGCCGAGATGGCCGCCGCCGCCGAACGGGACCGGACGATCATCGGCCTGGCCGGCTGCTACCCCACGGCCACGATCCTCACGCTCGCACCCCTCGCGCGCGCCGGGCTCATCGCCGATCTCGCGGTCGACGCCAAGAGCGGCGTTTCCGGGGCCGGACGCGAAGCCAAGGCGGACCTCCTGTACTCCGAGGTCAACGAGAGCGTCAAGGCGTACGGCATGTTCACACACCGCCACACCGCCGAGATGGAGCAGGAGCTGCAGGAGCAAGGCGCGCGAGGCCCGCTCGGCAGCCGAGACGCCAACCCGGGCGTAGCAACCGTGGACTTCCTGCCCCACCTGATCCCGATGACGCGGGGCATCCTGTCCAGCTGCCACGTCCGCACGACGCGGCCAGTGACCCAGGCGGAACTGGACGCGCTCTACGCCGAGGCATACCGCGACGAAGCCTTCGTCCGGGTGATGGCCGATCCGCCGGCCACCAAGAACGTCTACGGCAGCAACCAGTGCCGCGTCTGGGTCAAGCTCGATCCGCGAAGCGGCCGCGTCCTCGCGATCGGTGCAATCGACAACCTCGTCAAGGGCGCCGCGGGACAGGCCGTGCAGTCTCTCAACGTCATTTTCGGTCTGCCCGAGACGACCGGCCTCGAGCAGTATCCGATGGTGCCGTAGCCGCCAACCCAGCCTCTCGCCCGAGCGGCGAACCGGAGGGATTCGATCTGATGCATCCAGGCGAACAGCAGGGAGCACCCGGCAAGGCGCACCCGCGAGATCTCGTCGCGCTTCCGAACGCGCTGCCGGCCGTCGAAGAGCGTGCCGCGATCCCCGGCGGGTTCCGCGCGGGCGGCATGGCCGCGGGTATCAAGCCATCCGGACGACCCGATCTCGGCGTCATCGCCACAACCGGTGAGATCGCGGCCGTAGCGGCGGTATTCACCCGGAACCAGGTAGTCGCGGCCCCGATCCGCGTCTCGCGCGCGCACCTGAACGCAACCGAGGCAACCGGCGGCGGGAAGTTCGGATGGGCGGACGCGATCGTCGTCACGGCGGGATGCGCCAACGCGGCCACGGGTCCGGACGGCGACACCGATCAGGCCGATGTCTGCAAGACGCTCTCCACCCTCCTCGGGACGGAGCCGGAGCGGACACTCGCCCTGTCCACCGGCATCATCGGCGTACGACTGCCGATGAAGAAGGTGCGCGACGGGCTCACCGCGCTGGTGCCGAAGCTTGCCGCGACAGACGAGGCGCTCGCGGCCGTAGCGGGCGCGATGATGACGACGGACACGAAGATCAAGCTCGCGACCACGTCGCTCCAGCTGCCCGGTCCGGACGGCGTGCCGGTGAAGGTCACCGTCACCGGCATCTGCAAGGGCGTGGGGATGATCCATCCGCGCATGGCCACCATGCTGAGTGTCGTGCTCACCGACGCGAGCGTCCCGCCGGCCACTCTCCATTCGCTGCTGGCGCCCATCGCGCAGCGGACCTGGAACCAGATCAGCGTGGACGGTGACACGAGCACAAACGACACCGTGTTCCTGGTTGCGAGCGGGGCCTCCGGCGCGTCGGCCGGCCCGGCCAGCCGCGAAGCGGTGGACCTCGGCAAGGCCATCGAGGCCGTGGCCAGGTCACTCGCCCGCCAGCAAGCCGCCGATGGCGAGGGCGCCTCGACGCTGATCCAATGCCAGGTGAGCGGCGCAACGGACGACCACGACGCCCGCGCCGTCGCACGCGCCGTGGTTAGCAGCAGCCTGCTGAAGGCCGCCGTCCACGGACGCGATCCCAACTGGGGTCGCGTGGTCGGCGCCGCCGGCAATGCCCGGCTCCCGGACGAACCGATGCTCGTCGCCGCCGGCCTGCATCCCACGGAGGCGGCCCCGCGCGCCGGCAGACTGCCGGACCTGGACCTCGACAAGCTTCGAATCGCAATCGCGGGAACGCTCGTCTTCGACGGATCGCCCGTCTTCTTCGACCGCGAAGCCGTCCGGACGGCGATGGATGCTCCCGTGGTACTGATCCGTCTCCACCTGGGCCTCGGCGGCGGCATCGGAGAAGCGTTCGGATGCGATCTCACCGAGCAATATGTAGTCGAGAACGCGGAGTACACGACGTGAGCGAAGTGCTCGTCCTCAAACTCGGCGGAACCACGCTCGTGGACCAGGCACATGTCCTCGACGAGGTGGCGGCCGTCGCCCGGAAGCGTCCCGTGATACTCGTCCATGGGGGCGGAAAGCGGATCACGGAGTGGCTCGAGCGCCTGGGCGTCCCAAGCAAGTTCGAAGGCGGACTGCGCGTCACCGACGCCGCCGCACTCGAGGTTGCCGCGGCCGTGCTGCGCGGAGTGGTGAACTCCGAACTCGTCTCCGATCTGAGGGATCGCGGCGTGGACGCCGTGGGCCTTTCGGGCGTGGACGGCGGCTTCATGATCGCCGAGCGCGTCGCCGGGCTCGGGCTCGTGGCCCATGTCGTCGGCCTTCGCCGCGACTTCCTCGACTCGCTGCTCGTGGCCGGCCAGGTTGCCGTGGTCGCTCCCCTCGCCCGCGACGAGGAAGGAATCATCTGCAACGTCAACGCCGACGACGCGGCCGCGGGCATCGCAGCCGGACTGGGCGCCCGGCAGCTGGTGCTGATGACGGACGTGGACGGGATCCGCGACGGGTCCGGACAGAAGATCGCGACGATGTCCACCGAGGAGGCCGAGCGGCTCATCGCCGACGGCGTCATCAAGGGCGGCATGGTACCCAAGATCCGGGCCGCGCTACAGGCCGTGAACTGGCCCGGCGCCGAGGCCGTGATCGCGGACTCGTCCGATCCGCACGCCCTCACCCGCGCGCTCGAGGACAAGACATTCGGAACGCGGATCACGGCCGAAGCCGCGGCCGGACGAGCCTGAGCCGTGGCAGCCATGGCAATCGGCAGCAACCACATCAACGTGAAGCAGCGCCGCCAGCGCGCGTTGCTCGAGCTGGTGACCCGCACGCAGATCGGCAGCCAGGAGGAGCTCGTGGAGTTGCTCCACGGCGCCGGGTTCGAAGTCACGCAGGCAACCGTCAGCCGTGACATCGCCGAGCTCGGGCTGGTCAAGGTTCCGCGCGGCGATCGCCACATCTACGGCACGGCCGAAAGCGCCGCGACCGGCAATGCCTACGACCACAGGCTGCGCCGCCTGCTCGAGGACATCCCGGTCCGCGTCGGACGAAGCGGCCTGAGCCTCGTACTGCTCGCCACTCCGGGATCGGCCGGCGCGATCGCTCAGGCGATCGACCAGTCCAGCCTGACCGAACAGATCGGCACGCTTGCCGGCGACAACACGCTCCTCGTCATGTTCGAAAATGAAGCCGCGCTCGAGCGCTGGCTCGTCCGTTTCGGGACCTTCCAGCCGGCCGATGCCGCGGGCCTCCCGGCGGAACTCCCCTACACGCTCACGGAGGCCCNNCTCGGCGGCGGCGTGCTCAAGGAAGACGTCGATCGCCGGGCGATCAGCGCGGGCGCCAGCCGGGCCTACGTCGTGGACGGCCGCGATCGGTTCGTCCGCGACTTCTGCTGGCCGCATGTCCAGGCCGGCGCGCTCTACCAGGGCGTGTATCCCCTCGCGACCGCAATGGCGCGCCCGATGATCGCCCAGCTCCTGGTGGAAGTGGCCCACAAGGAAGGCGCCGACGCCGTTGCCCACGGCTGCACCGGCAANNGGCAACGACCAGGTCCGCTTCGACGTGGCGACCCACGCCCTCGATCCGCACCTCGAAGTCATCGCGCCGATGCGCGTCGGCATGGGCCTGTCCCGCGAGCAGGAGATCGAATACGCGAAGGCGCGCAACATCGAAATCACCATAAGCAAGGAGTCGATCTACTCGATCGACGTGAACCTCTGGGGCCGCTCCATCGAGGCCGGGATCCTGGAGGATCCCTGGACCGCGCCGCGCGAGGACGTCTACCGCTGGACCGTCGATCCGGACAAGGCGCCCGATGCCGTGGACATCGTCATCGGCTTCGAGGGCGGCGTCCCGGTTTCTCTCGACGGCGATCGGGTGGATCCGGTCGCGCTCGTCGACCACCTTCACGACCTGGCCGGCGCGCACGGGGTTGGTCGCGTCGATCACGTCGAGGACCGCCTCGTCGGCATNNATCAAGAGCCGCGAGATCTACGAGGCTCCGGCCGCCACCGTGATCCACCGCGCACATCGCGCGCTGGAGGGCCTCACGCTCTCCAAGGACACGCTTCGCTTCAACCGTGTCGTGGCCGACGAACTGGCGCAGCTCACCTACGACGGGCTGTGGTTCAGCGCCCTGCACCGCGACCTTCGAAGCTACGCGGCCAGCAGCCAGCGCGTGGTGAGCGGCGACGTCCGCGTCCGGCTCGATCACGGAAACGCGATCGTGACCGGCCGCCGCAGCCCGCTGTCGCTCTATGAGAAGTCGCTCGCCACGTACGAGGCCGACGATACCTACGACCACGCCGCCGCAGTCGGGTTCATCGAGATCTTCGGCCTGCCGCTCCGCACCGAGGCCGCCCGCCACGGCGCGGTCGGCAAGCACCACGGCGCCGCCTGGACGTGGACCGACCCGCTCCTGGAGACCCTACCGGCGAAGGTGTACGACGCGGTGGCCAAGTAGCATGCCCAAACCGGAGTCAGAAGCCGGCCATGCGGCGCCATCGCTCGATGCGGCGCCATCTTTCGATGCGGCGCCATCTTTCGATGGCGGGCGCAAGCTCCGCGAACTCTCGTTCCTGCACGAGTTCGCCAAGCTGCTCACCACCGCCCGCAACTGGGACGAGCTGATGCGCGTGGTCGTCGATCGCACGACGACCGCGCTGGATGTGGAGGTCTGCTCCGTCTACCTGATGGAGCGCGACGAGTCGAGTCTCCGCCTTGCCGCGACCAACGGCCTGGACCGAGACCAGATCGGGCGTGTCACGCTGGGCCTCGGCGAGGGCTTGACGGGCCGCGCGGCGGAGCTGGGCACGCCCGTGGCGTCGCCGGACGTGCGCGTGGATCCGCGATTCAAGTGGGTCCCTGGCTTCGACGAATCACAGTTCACGTCGATGCTGTCGGTGCCGCTGCCGTGGAACGATTCGATAATCGGCGTCCTGAACGTCCAGACGATCGAGACTCGCACGTTCACACCGGAAGAGGTGGAGTTCCTGGTCACGATCGGGGCTCTGCTCGGCGGCATCGTCGAGAAGGGCCGCCTTCAGGCCGAGGCCGAGGAGCAGCTCGAGACGCTCACCGCCCTCGATGGAGCCCGCGCCGAGCTGCTGGCTGTGGTCACGCACGAATTGCGGACGCCGCTTGCCGTAGTGCGGGCCTATCTGGACCTGCTCGCGGACACTGCCGTCGACGCCGCGAACGGCTCGGGGCCGGCGCCGGATCCGGTTCAGGTGGGAGACTGGCGCGACCAGGCTATCGGGCAGGTCACGCGGCTCGACCGGCTGGTCGACTCGATCCTGGCCTCGGTTCGAGGTGAAGGCCTGGCAGCCGGGCTGGCCCGAGTACCCTTCGACGTCGCACGCGCGGTCAACGACACGATCAACGAGATGACGCCGCTCCTGCGTGAGCATCCGCTGCGGCGGACCGGAACGTGGGAGAACCTCTGCGGCCTGGGCGATGAGGGCCGCTTCCGCCAGGTCCTCGAGCACCTCCTGGAGAACGAGGTCAAATACTCGCCGGAGGGCGGCGCCGTGAGCGTCGGCATCTGGAAGACGGGTTTCGAGATCCACGTCTACGTCACGGACGACGGCCCGGGCATTCCAGAACCCGAATGGGAATCGGTCTTCGAGGCTTACGTTCGGACCGCACACCGGCCCCGCGGCTCCGGAATCGGGCTCTACGCGGCCAAACGGCTCATGAATGCAATGGGCGGACGTGTCTGGTTGGAATCAAATGGGTACGGTGGCAGCCGTTTTATGGTTGCGGTGCCCGAAATGCGCGACACTGGCGCAACCAACGGTGGCCCCGAGCCCGGTGTTATGTCTGAGGCCGGCCCCGAAGGCTGAAGGACTGACGGAGGCGTCGAGTGAACGGAACCGGTCAGGGAGAGACCAGCCTGCTGGTGCTTGTCGTTGACGATGAGCCCGCTATGGTGGGCGCCGTCTCGGCTCTGGTCGGCCGCGCCGGTCACCGGGTCGTGACCGCCTACGACGGCAACACAGCGCTGCGGCGTTTCAGCGAGGAGCGGCCCGATCTGGTCCTGCTCGACCTCGCGATGCCCGGACTCGATGGTGTCGAGGTCTGCCGGGCGATCCGCCGCATGTCCCAGACACCGATCATCGTGCTGACCGGCGAGGCGGACGAACGCGCCAAGGTCGAGGCGCTGGACACCGGCGCGGACGACTACGTGGTCAAGCCGTTCGGAAAGCAGGAACTGCTCGCTCGGATCCGCGCCGTGATGCGCCGCCGCGGCGGCGATGTCGAGCCTCGGGGCGCCGGCGAGCTGCGCTGGGGCACGATCGTCCTCGACCGCGGCCGGCACACGGCGTCCGTGGCGGATCAGGAGCTGATACTTACCCGTACCGAATACAGCCTGCTCGCCTCCCTCGTGGCCGCGGCGGGACACGTGGTGTCGCACGCTTCGCTGCTGTCCGCGGGCTGGCCCGGCGAGCCGAACCCTGATCCTCAGTGGCTCAAGCCGCACCTCGCCCGACTGCGAAGCAAGCTCGAGGAATCTGGTGCCCCGGTGCCGGCGTCCGTCCGCGGCGTGGGGTACAGGCTCGAGGAATCCGACTAAGCTCGTGTGATGGCCACGAGCTTCATTGAGCCGCCCGACATGAACACCGTGGATCCTGCCGCGCCCGAGGACCAGCCCGGACTCGATGCCATGGATCTCGGCGATGCAACGTTGGGCCGGATCATCGCCTCGGAGGCGATATTCGTCACCGACGAGCGCCAGCGCGTCCGAGCATGGTCCAACGAAGCACAGCGTATGCTCGGATACGGCCCGGCCGAGGTCGTGGGGCAAACCTGCTACAAGGTCATGATGGGCCGCCGCCCCGACGGCCACCCGGTCTGCGACCTCTCGTGCCCGGTTACGCGCAACGCCCGACGCGGACGCGGGACCGCCTCGTACGAAGTGACGGCTGTTGCCGCCGACGGTCGCGTCCGCTACCTCACGAACACGGTGATCGTTCTGGAGGGCAAGCGAGGCGCGTTCCGAGTGGTCCATCTGATGCGCGAATCGTGCGATACGCCCCCCTCGCGAACGGTCCCCGCCGGCACGACCGGCGCCGCCGGCACGACCGGCGCCGCCGGCGACCCGTGCGGCGAGCGCCTCACGGCCGAGCAATTGACACGGCGCGAGCTGGAGGTGCTGCGGCTGTTCGCCCGCGGCATGGAGCTGGAACAGATCGCCACCGAGCTATCGATCAGCGTCTTCACCGCGCGCAACCACGCAACGAGCATCCAGCACAAGCTGGGCGTCCGGAACCGGCTGCAAATGGTGCTCGAAGGAATGGGCCGGGGTCTGGTTTAGAGGCTGTGCCAGGCGCGACCCGAGGAACGCTTGGTGGTCGCCGGGAGCACTACGCGGCCCGGCGCCCAGCCGTGTCAGGCGGCCTGGGTCTGGACCTCCTGATCGCCGAACAGGGCGCGAAGGTCGAGCAGGATCACGAGCTCTTCGCCGAGCTTGGCGATCCCACGGATGTAGGCGGCGTCGTAGCCCGAAGCCACTTCGGGCGTTGGCTCGACCGCGTCGTCGGACAACATGAGGACCTCGGTCACCGCGTCCACGACCAGACCGACGCGCCTGCCGTTGGTTCCCGCCACGATGATGCGGGTCGACTTGGTGGTCTCGCTTCGGCGCTGGCCAAAGCGGCTGGCCATGTCCATGACCGGGATGATGCGGCCTCGCAGATTGATCACGCCGTCGACGAAGCGAGGCGATGCCGGGACCGCGGTGCATTCCTGGAAGCGGATGATCTCGTACACCGAGCCGATGTCGAGGCCGTAGCTCTCATCACCCAGCTGACAGATGACTGCCTGGAACTCGCTCATTTCAAGACTCCTGCCCGCCTCGCGAGCTGGTCCTCTCGAGCGGGACCGGACTGCCCGGTCCCGCCCTCGAGGGTTCTGCGCGGCTCGCGAAATGTGCCGGTTCGCCGCCGCTGGGTTTGCGGGTGCCTACGCGACCTTGGAGCGGCGGCCCTTGGCCGGGGCTTCCCAGTCGCTGGCTCGCCGGCGGTCGATGACGTTCGTCGGCTCGCGCTCCGCCTGGACTCCGCTCCCGGAGTCGAGTTGGAAGCGGGCCACGACCGAGTCGAGCTCGTCGGCCATCGANNGCCTGGGCGGACATCTCTTCGGTGGCGGCGGAGACTTCCTCAGCGGACGCTGAGTTCTCTTCGCTGATGGCTGCGATTGATTGGACGGCGCCGGAGACCGTGGAGGCGGCGCTGGTCATGCGGGTGGCCGCTTCGTTGGTCTGGCTCGCGATGGTGGCGATGGCATCGGAGGCCGCCACCACACCGGACGAGGCGCTGTTCATGGAGGCGACTGCGGCGGTGATCCGGTCAACGGCTCGCTTGGTCGCCGACACGGCGGTATCGATGGCATCGAGCGAGTCGCCGGCCTGAGCCGCGAGTTGACTGCCGTGCTCCACTTCCGCCGCACCGGCGGTCATGGCCTTGAC
>PMBG01000005.1 GCA_003153755.1 Chloroflexota bacterium
GCCCTCCAGGCCGAACTCTCCCTGCCGGAGATCGGGTCCGACGCGGCCGCGCTCAAGCGCATCGGGAAGGAACTGTCGCGGCTCGAGCCCGTTGTGGCGGCCTGGCGCGAGCTTCTCTCCGCGCGCAAGGAACTCGCGGAAGCCCTCGAGATGCGCGACTCCGGCGACGAGGAGATGCACGACCTCGCGCAGGAGGAGGTCCGGCGCCTGGAGGCGCGCGAAACCCAGCTGGTCGAGCTGCTGCGGCTTCAACTCATCCCGCGCGATCCAAACGACGAGAAGAACGTAATACTGGAGATCCGCGCCGGCACGGGCGGTGAAGAGGCCAAGCTATTCGCGGCCGAACTCCTGCGTATGTACCTGCGGTACGCCGAG
Source organism: Chloroflexota bacterium (assembly GCA_003153755.1). Classification (GTDB taxonomy): domain Bacteria; phylum Chloroflexota; class Limnocylindria; order Limnocylindrales; family CSP1-4; genus Fen-1039. The sequence goes on from PMBG01000005.1 coordinate 376, forward strand.
CGCCACCGGATGCACGCCGAGGTCATCAACCTCGGAGAGACCGGCATCGGTGGAATCAACGAGGCGATCGTGGAGATCGGTGCGGCGGGTGGCGCGTACAGCAAGCTCAAGTTCGAGGCCGGCGTCCACCGTGTCCAGCGGATCCCGGTCACCGAGTCGAGCGGGCGCATCCACACCTCCACCGCTACCGTGGCCGTGATGCCCGAGGCCGAGGAAGTGGATGTCGAGATCAACGACAACGACATCCGCGTGGATGTCTACCGCTCCACCGGCCCGGGAGGCCAGTCCGTCAACACGACCGACTCGGCCGTGCGCATCACCCACATCCCCAGCGGAATCGTCGTTGCGATCCAGGACGAAAAGAGCCAGATTAAGAACAAGGCCAAGGCGATGTCCGTCCTCCGCAGCAGGTTGCTCGAACACGAACGCGCCAAGGCGGCCGAGGTCGAGTCGGCGATGCGGCGCAGCATGGTGGGATCGGGCGAGCGTTCCGAGAAGATCCGCACATACAACTTCCCGCAGGATCGGCTCACCGACCACCGGATCGGCATGGATCTGCACAACCTGCCGGGCGTGATGGACGGCGATATCGACAAGCTGCTGGAGGCGCTGGCGGAGACGCATCAGGCCGAGATGCTCGCGGCCCTCGGCGAGAGCGGCGCCGAGTAGTGGGCGACCGCCGATGGCTGCGGCGAGGCCGCGCTCTCCAAGCGTTCTAGGGGGCTCAGCGGTGCCCACGGTCGGCGAATTGCTGCAGACTGCGACTCTGCGTCTCCGCACATCCGGGTCGGAGAGCCCGCGCCTCGACGCCGAGCTGCTGCTCGGCTGGGCGATCGGCGCGGACCGCACCCGGCTTATCGCCCACCCGGAGGCGCCGGTTGGAGCCGATGCCGCCTCGGCGTACGAATCGGCCGTCGCACGGAGGGAGGCCGGAGAGCCCGTGGCATACATTCGCGGCCTCAAGGAGTTTCACGGCCTTGCCTTCGTGGTAGACGCCCGCGCGCTCATCCCCCGGCCGGAGACGGAATTGCTCGTGACCCAGGCCGAGCGGGAAGTCGCATGGCGGCTGACCTCCGCGCCGAGGCCGGCCGGGACTCCGCCTGTGCGCGTCGTGGACGTGGGCACCGGTTCGGGGGCGATCGCCATCGGCCTGGCGGTGCTGCTGCGCAAGCGACGGATGCTCCCCGAAGTCTCGATCCTGGCGGTCGACAGCTCGGCCGAGGCCCTGGACCTGGCGCGCGAGAACGCCGTGGGGCACGCGGTTGCGGACGAGATCGACTTCGTCGAATCCGATCTGCTGCCGGCGGGGGAGCGGCCCTTCGATGTGATCCTCGCGAACCTGCCCTACATTCCGTCAGCCGACCTGGCGACCCTGCCGGTGGCCGCATCGTTCGAGCCTCGCGGCGCGCTCGACGGCGGCCCGGACGGGCTCGCGGTCATCCGCCGGCTCCTTGCGACGCTGCCCGTGGCGCTCGCTTCCAACGGGACCGCCCTCCTCGAGATCGGCTTCGACCAGTGCCCGGCCCTCGAGGTCGCCGTTGCCGAGTTGCCGGGTGAGTGGACGAGCCGCGTCGATAACGACCTTTCGGGCCGGCCCCGGCTGGCGCACGTGGAACGTGCACGGCCGGCGGCGGGGATGCTCGGCGGCCTGGGCGCCGCTCCGGGCCTACGCTGATGGTGGAACCGCTTCAGCCGATCCGCTTGATCGCCCTTGACATCGACGGCACCCTCGTGGGCGAAGACCTGATTCTTGGTGGCCGCACCCTGGCCGCGGTGGCGGAAGCGCTTCGCCGAGGTATCGCGGTCTCCCTCGTCACCGGGCGCATGGCCACGAGCGCAGTACCGTTCGCGGAGGCGTTGGGTTTGACGGGCCCGATCGTCGCGCAGCAGGGTGCCCTGATTCGGGCCATGCCGGCGGCCGGTTCCGCCCGGCCCGGGCGCATGCTACGCCACTACCCGTTGCGGCCCGAGGTCACGCAGGAGATCGTGCGCTGGTGCCGCGAGCGAGCCCTCACGCCGCACTTCAATCACCTCGAGTGGATGATCGTGGGATCGGACGAGGAGCGGCTCGAGGAGTACCGGCTCTTCGTCGGGGACCGCCTCCGTATCGTGGGTGACGTAGCCGAGCGGGCACGAAAGCCCGTCACCAAGGTTGTGGCAATCGGCGAGGGCCAACATTCGCTCGACGTCCTGGACGAGGGCCGGGCTCACTTCGCGGGCCTCGCCGAGGTCACGCTGAGCCATCCGCGCTTCCTCGAGTTCCTCGCCCCGGGCGTTTCGAAGGGCAAGGGCGTCCGATGGCTCGCCCGGCGCCTCGGCATTCCGCTCGGGCAGTGCATGGCCATCGGCGACCAGTACAACGATCTCGAGATGATCAGCGAGGTGGGCCACGGCGTCGCGATGCCGAGCGCCCCGGCCGCGGTCCAGGCGGCGGCTCGCTACGTGGCGCCCCCGGTAGGGGAGGAGGGCGCGGCCCAGATGATCGAACGGATCGCGTTCGGCGGCGAGCGGCCGGCCGGCCAGCCGCGCGGTGACCGTTCGCGTGGTGGTATCACCGTGGGCGGCGGCGCCCCGGGCGACGTTTCGGTTCCGCGGCGGTGACGTCGCTATGAGCAGCGGCGTGTCCGGCAGCGGCTTGTCCGGCGGCCGCGCGCGCGTGCTGCCCGACGACGAAGCCGGCCGCGCCGAGGCGATCGAGGTGCTTCGGAGCGGCGGAATCGTGGCTATGCCCACCGACACGGTGTACGGCGTGGGAGTGTCCCTCGACGCCGACCAGGCTCTGCCCCGGCTCTTCGCCGCGAAGGATCGACCGCTGGACAAGGCGATCGTCCTGCTCGTCTCGGACGTGGAACAAGCCTCCACCGTCGGCGTCATGACTCGTGCGGCCTCGATCCTGGCCGAACGTTTCTGGCCGGGAGGCTTGACGCTCGTGCTGCTTCAGGCTCCCGGCGCCGCGTTGCCGGCGGTCCTGACCGGCGGAGCGGCCACGATCGGTGTGCGCATCCCCGGCCACGACTCCCCGCGCGCGCTGGCGGCTGCCCTGGGACCGCTCCCGGTGACCTCCGCCAACGTCTCGGGCGAGCCGCCGGCGGTCACCGCGGACGAGGCAATGGCGCAGCTCGGCGAACGGATCCAGCTTGTCCTCGACGGCGGCCCCGCTCGCGGCGGAGTTCCCTCGACGGTAGTCGACTGCTCCGGCGAACGCCCGACGATCCTGCGCGCCGGAGCCATCGATCCGGCGAGGATCGCGGACGCCCTCGACGCCGCCGGGTTCGCTCCCTCGGCCTGAGCGCGCCACCATCCACCGACCTGTCGGCCGTACGACCTACCCGATGCGCCTGCTGATGCGGCTGCTTCACCTGCCGAGTCAAGTGGGGTTCGGATTGACGCGCCGCCCCCGGGCCACCAGCTTCGTACCTCCGGGTGCTCACAGGACGTTCAGGTAGGCCGTCCGCGGGGTGTTCCACCCGAGGAGGAGAAGAGTGAAACGATTCCTGCCACTGGGGGCCGCGCTGGCCGCCGTCCTGTCGATCGGCGCCGGTAGCGTCCTGGCCATCCCGATCCCCGGCACGCTGGATCAGCAGCAAACGATTGTCACCGACCAGATCGACGATTTCGGGTCCTCGTACACGCTGGCTCAGACGTTCACCGCCGGGCAGACGGGCACTCTGGACGCCATCGGCATCTACGTAGGCGCGGTCCAGAGCATCATCAGCGTGCGACCGGCCGCCGTCCCAACGCCGGACCTGTACGCGCGCGTGGCTGTCGCCGGAGCGTCCGGCGGCGTGCCCGCGGGGGCGTACCTGATGAATCCGACCTATACGACCTTCCCGGGACAACCGGGCTGGGTGTACTTCATCCTCCCGGCGCCCGCCCCGATCACGACGGGAACGCAGTACTCGATCATCGCGACGGTGAGCGGCCTCTGGAGGCTCGTCTGGGCCGGCGACTGTGCGACGGACAACTATTCCGGCGGCCAGGCGCTGATCTTCGACACCACTAAGAAGGCGCCCGCATGGCAGAGCATGACGTCCTGGGGTACAAACGCCGACTCGATCGGCTCCTGCCAGCAGGACTTCGCCTTCAAGACGTACGTCACGACGCCCGACGTGGCAACGCCGACGCCGGTAGTGGCAACACCGACGCCGGTCGCGGCAACGCCGACGCCGGTCGCGGCGACCCCGACGCCGGTCGCGGCAACGCCCACGCCGCCCGCTGTCGATACGCCCACCCCGTTCGAGTCCTTCCAGGGCGCGACCGCTACGCCGGGCTCGACTCCTCCGCCCACAAGCACGACCACGCCCACCGACGGCGGCTCAACACCCGGGCTGCTGCTGGCTCTGTCCTTCCTGGTTGCCGGTGCGGCCTTCGTCACCGTCCGGAGAATGGGTACGATCCGGCGCTGATCGCCGCGATCTCGACATCGGTATCCGCGGGCGGCGTCCGAAAGGGCGCCGCCCTTCTACTTGGGCGGAACCGGCGCGCCGCGCCCACTCGGACGGGGCGTCTCCCAATCGGCGACAATAGGGCCTGACCCGGGCCCATACGCGCGGCGGACGGCGCGCAGACGCCCGACGGCGACGGCCGTCGAGGGGCGCGGATGCTGACAGCTGGAGGACCGCCAATGACGATCGCACGTCGAGAGGGGATCGCCTGGGCCAGGCTGGCCGACGTAGATCCCGAGCTTTGGGCGGCCATCCAGGGTGAGGCCGATCGCCAGCGCTGGAAGATCGAAATGATCGCCAGCGAGAACTACACCTTCGCCGCGGTGATGGAGGCGCAGGGCTCCGTCCTGACCAACAAATACGCCGAGGGCCTTCCCGGAAAGCGCTACTACGGCGGCTGCGAATTCGTGGACAAAGCCGAGATCCTGGCCCAGCAGCGAGCGCTGGCCCTGTTCCCCGGTGCCGAGCATGTGAACGTCCAGCCTCACTCGGGCGCCCAGGCGAACATGGCGGCCTACTTCGCGGTAATCGAGCACGGCGACCGCGTACTCGGCATGAACCTCGCCCACGGCGGACACCTCACGCACGGATCGCCGGTCAACTTCAGCGGCAAGCTATTCGAGTTCCACGCGTACGGCGTGAGCCCCGATACCGAGCAGATCGACTACGACGCACTGGAGGCACAGGCGGCCGAACTCCGGCCCAAGCTGATCGTCGCCGGCGCCAGCGCCTACCCGCGAATCATCGATTTCGAGCGTTTGGGCAAGATCGCCCGCGGAGTGGACGCGCTCCTGTTCGTGGATATGGCGCACATCGCGGGTCTTGTGGCCGCGGGCCTGCATCCCACGCCGTTCGGGCACGCGGACATCGTCACGACCACGACCCACAAGACGCTCCGCGGCCCGCGCGGAGGTCTGATCTTCTCCCGAGCCGACCTGGCGAAGGCCGTGGACAAGGCCGTGTTCCCCGGCACGCAGGGCGGTCCGCTCATGCACGTCATCGCAGCGAAGGCCGTGGCGCTCCTGCTCGCCGCCACCGACGAGTACCGGGACGACCAGCGCCAGACCATCGCCAACGCGAAGCTGCTGGCCGCGACCCTGGTCGCGAACGGCGCGCGCGTGGTCTCCGGCGGCACGGACAACCATTTGATGCTCGTGGACGTGACGCCGCTGGGAGTGACTGGCAAGGAAGCCGAGCATCTTCTCGACGAGATCGGTATCACCGTCAACAAGAACGCCATCCCGTTCGACGCGAACCCGCCCAACATCGGCTCCGGGATCCGCATCGGGACCCCGGCCACCACGACCCGGGGGATGGGCCCGGACGAGATGCGCACGATCGGCGGCCTCATCGTGGAGGCCATCCGCGGGCGCGAGGACGAGGCCGTCCACGCGCGCATCCGCGAGGCCGTGCGCGCGCTGGTGGCCGGCTTCCCGGTCCCCGGCCTGCCGCGTGATCGGGACTAGGAACCGGACGCCCCGATGCGGCTGATCCCGACGGTCGGGGACTACCTGCCGCTGATCGTCGGCGCGTTCGTCGTGGCCGCCCTCCTCTCGCTCGTCCTCACGCCGCTCGTGCGGCGCGTGGCGATCCGGCTCGACAACATCGACCACCCGGAGGAGCGCCGCGTCAACAAGGCGCCCATCCCGCGCGGCGGGGGCGTGGCCGTGGCGGCCGCGTTCCTCCTCACCTCGGTTGGCGGGCTCCTGCTCAACAGCCAGACGGGCCAGGTCCCGTTCCCGCGCAACCTCGACATCAGCGAGCTCGCGGCCCTGCTGCTCGGCGGGCTGCTGGCCACCGTCCTGGGCGTCCTGGACGACACGTTCCAGCTGCGCGCCCGATGGCAGCTCCTCGGCCAGCTGGTCCTGGCTGTCCTGGCCGTCGGCTTCGGCGTCGCCGTGACCTTCGTCAACAACCCCTTCGGTCCCAGCGTCATCCCCCTGACCGGGCCGTTCGCCATCGGGTTCACGATGCTGTGGGTCGTGGGCATGGTGAACAGCATCAACTTCATCGACGGCCTGGATGGTCTATCCACCGGGATCACGTTCATCGCCGCGATGACACTGGGCGTGATCAGCCTCTTCGTAAGCACGCCGAGGGAACCCTTGGTGGCGCTCTTCTGCTTGATCCTCGCCGGCGCCCTGCTGGGCTTCCTGAAGTGGAACTTCAATCCCGCCTCGATCTTCACCGGTACGAGCGGGATCATGTTCGTGGGCTACGTGCTCTCGGTGCTCGCCGTCATGGGTGCCGGCAAGGTCGCCGTGGCAGCGCTGGTCCTCGGGGTCCCGATCATGGACACCTTCTGGATCATCGTTCGCCGGACGGCCGCCCGGCGCTCGCCGTTCTCTCCGGACCGCAATCACATCCACCATCGGCTCTTGGACCTGGGCCTCTCGCATAGGGGCACGGTCATGCTCATCTACTGCGTGTGCCTGCTCCTCGCCGTGCTCTCTCTGGTGCTGTCCAACGCCAGCCAGCTGTACGCCTTCATGGGTCTGATCCTGCTGTTCGGACTGGCGCTGTACCTGATCGAGCGGCTCGGCGGTGGCGCCACGGCGATCGACGAGAGCCTGGACGCGGACACATACGACACCGACGCCACGAGCGGCAACGGCGCGGAGGCGAAGTAGACCTGGGGGCACACCCGGTGGGAATCGAGGCTGAGCGAGCGACCGATTCGGGGCAGAGTCCGGGGTTTCGCGCGGATATCGAGGGACTTCGCGGGATCGCCGTGTTGCTCGTGGTGCTCTACCACGCCGGCTGGCTGAGCAACGCCGCCGCCGGGGTGCCGGGCGGCTTCATCGGGGTCGACCTCTTCTTCGTCATCTCCGGGTACCTGATTACCGGGCTGCTCATCCGCGAGCGGGAGCGGACCGGTCGCATTGGGTTCGCGCGGTTCTACGCGCGGCGCGTCCGGCGGATTCTGCCGGCTGCGGCGGTGGTGCTCCTGATCACGATCCCGCTTTCGTACGCGCTAGTCACCCTGCTGCAGCGGCCGGCGACCATGGACGACGCAGCCTCCGCCGCGCTCTCGATCGCGAACGTGCGGTTCGCGATCACGACCGACTACTTCCACCCGGCGACCAACTCGCCGTTCCTGCACTTCTGGTCGCTCGGTGTCGAGGAGCAGTTCTACTTCGTCTGGCCGGCTCTGCTCGCGCTCGTCGCTTGGCGCCGGCCCCGCGCGGGTGCGGGCGTGGCCCTGACCGTGCTCGTTGTCGTGTCTTTCGCCGCAAGCCTTCTGATCACGGACGCGAACCCGAGCTGGGCCTTCTACATGCTCCCGACCCGCGCCTGGCAGCTGGCCGCGGGCGGCCTCCTCGCGGTCGTGGTCCTCTCGCCCGATCGAGTGCCGCCGACCCTTCGGCGCCACCTGCCCGCGACAATCTCGGTCGTCGGATGGCTGGCCCTTGCCGCACTCGTCGTCGACGCTTTCGCGATCAGCTCCGCGACGCCCTATCCGGGCCTTGCCGCCGTGGTTCCGACGCTCGCGGGCGTAGCGCTGATCGCGACCGGCGCCGAAGCCCGCGGACCCGGAGCGATCCTTCGCACGCCGCCCGTGCGTTTCCTCGGCAAGATCAGCTACTCGCTCTATCTGTGGCATTGGCCGATCCTCATCCTCGGCGGTATCTGGTTGAACGGCCCGCTCGGCATCCCAACGTCCATCGACGGACCGACGGCCGTGCTCGAGCCCGGCCAGGCGCTGGTCCTGGCTGCGCTTGCGGTCCCGGCAGCGGCCGCGTCGTGGGCTTTCGTCGAGGAGCCGTTCCGGCGCGGCCGCATCCCACTGCCCCGACCCGGTCGTCTCGTGGGAGTGGGAGTGGCCGCGATGCTCGCCGTTGCGATCGCGGGTGCCGGTCTGGGTCTCGCGGCCCAGAGCGCCATCGCATCGGTGGACGGCCCGCCCACTGCCGAACCCACCGGCGGGAGTACCGCCGAGCCATCGGCCGACGTCACCGAGCCGCCTGCCTCGGCCACGCCGTCGCCCACGCCTGGGGTAGCCCTCCCGAACATCAGTCCGTCCGCATCCCCGTCCGCCACCCCAACCCCGGGCATGACGCCGGTTCTCACGCTCGCTCCTGAGGCGTCGCCGCCCACCTCATTCGCGATCACCGCCGATATCCTGCCGCGCCTGGGTCAGGCCCCCGTCGACTACGAGCTCGCCTGGAAGAAGCACTGCCTCGCCGGTACGGTCGATGCCACGCCGTACCCGGTGGGAACGTGCGTCTTCGGCGACCAACGCGGCACCTTCCGCGTTGCGCTGGTCGGCGATTCGCACGCGTCGGCGTTCTTCCCCGCCGTCGACGAAGTTGCCGTGGCGCACGGCTGGCGCCTCGACACGTATCTGAAGATGGACTGCCCTTTCACCGACATGGCGATGTACAACAAGACGCTGAAGCGCGAATACACCGAATGCGAGGCCTGGAACCGGCGCGTGGTCTCCCGCCTCGCCGCCGACCCGCCGGACATGGTGATCGTCGACATGAATCGATACATGGTGGGTTCCGAGAGCACCGCAGACGGGCAAGGCCGCGCGATGGGTCGCCAGTTGCAGAAGCTTCCGTCGAAGTCGATCGTGATCCTGGTCAAGGACATCCCGTATCCGTGGAACGAGAACGTCCCGGACTGCCTCTCGGTCAATACCGGCGACTACCGGCGCTGCGCCTACGCTCAGACAGTCGCCCTTGCAACCGATTTCGGCCTTCGCGAGGACCTGGCAGCCGCGACGGCCGGCGTCCCGCTCATCGACCCATACTCCTGGGTCTGCCCGACGGACGGTGACTGCCCGGTCGTGGTCAACGGCATGATCGTGTTCCGCGACACTCACCACCTGACCGCTACGTTCGCCGCATCGCTGGGCCCGCGCCTCGACGAGGCGATCGTCGAGATCCTGGTCACGAGGCAAGCCGCCCCGCCGCCGTAGCGGCCACCCGCCGAAACGCAACCGTTTCGCCACCCGGCCCGGTTGGCCTGCCCGATTGGGGGGTTTCGCGAAGCCCCGAACCGGCTGCTACACTCACCTGCGCCTTGACAGGGAGACGATGAGCGATCCAGGAAAGGGCTCGGGCCTCGGCTACGTAGCCTTGTTCTCCGAGATCGGCTTCGTTCTGCTCTTCACAGTGCTGGCAGGAATAGTCGCCGGGTACTGGCTCGACCAGCGCCTGGGGACCGTCCCGATCTTCGTCCTGGTCGGGTTCGCGATCGGCGGCTCGAGCGGCGCGATCGCCTGCTGGAAGCTGATGGCCAGGTTCCTGGCCGGGCTGGACGAATAGGACAGGCAATAACGCGGCCACCGCGGCGGCCGCCGGTTACGCGGAGCTAGTGTGACTACGGAACCGGGCGTTCAGCCGGAAACCGAAGAGACTGAGTCGACGGCCAAGGTTGCCGCGCCCGTCAAGAAGCGCCGCCTTTCCCGAGGCCGCGTCCTCGCGCTCCTCGCCGTGGCGATCGTCGTGCTCGACATCCTCGCGGTGCAGCTCGTGCCGCCGTTTCCGAAGGAAGGCAAACCCGGCGAGGCTTGCGATTACCCCTCTTGCTTCATCAACTCGGTCATCGAGTTCCCGCCGCCGGCCGTCGTGATCGATCTCCAGCCGAGCACGGCGGTGACCCCGGCCCCGATGGTCTACTTCCACCCGAGCATCAGTTCCACGATCCTGACGATGTGGATCGTGATGATCCTCCTCCTGCTCTTCGGCTTCATCGCCACCCGTGGTATGAAGCTCGTGCCGGGCAGGGTGCAGAACGCCGTCGAGTGGGCATATGAGTTCGGTTCCGACTTCGCGGTAGGAATAGGCGGACCCAAGGCCAAACGCTACTACCCGATATTCGCCGGCTTCTTCCTGTTCATCCTCTTCTCGAACTGGAGCGGCCTAGTCCCGCCTGTTGGAAAGATCGAGCAGCTTCGGGCGCCCACGAGCGACGTGAACATCACCCTCGGCCTGGCGATCACATCGTTCGTCCTCTTCCAGGGCGAAGGGTTCCGGCGCCTCGGAATCCGCGGCTACCTCGGCAAATTCTTCCCACTGGGTGAGTTCCGCAAGGGGATAGGGGCCGGCATTCTGGCCATGTATGTCGGGATCATCGAGCTCTTCCTGGAGTTCGTGAAGCCGGTCACCCTCTCGATGCGACTTTTCGGCAACATCTACGGCGGCGAAGTGGCCCTCGCGGTCATCTCCGCGCTGACGCTCGCCATCGTGCCGGTGGCGCTGATCGGCCTGGAAGCGCTGCTGAATCTAATCCAGGCCCTCATCTTCTCGGTCCTGACCCTCATGTTCATCATGATTGCCATCGAGGGCCACGGATCGGACGACGAACACGACCAGGCGGCGAAGAATGCCGCCGATAATCACCAGCCAGTGGCGGCCTGACGGGCGCGTCCGCGAACCCAATCCCAAGGAGGATCTACGAATGGAACACATCGGAGCCGGTCTCGCGGCCCTCGGCGTCATTGGACCCGGCATCGGCATCGGGATCCTTGCCGGCATGTCCAGCCAGGCCATCGGGCGAAACCCCGATGCGGCCGGCCAGATCCGCGGCCTTGCGATCATCCTCGCCGGCTTCGCCGAAGGCCTCGGCGTTCTCGCGATCGTCATCGGCCTCGTCGCTCTCTTCAAGTAGCTCGGATTCGACGGAGCGCGAACCGTGAATTTCCTCGCGGCCGCAGCGGCGACGACACCGGCGGCTGAGGCCTCCGGCCTCTCGATCAACTTCTTCTGGGTTATCGTCGCCGCCCTCAACTTCATATTCTTCCTGGCCCTGATCTGGATGTTCGCCTTCAAGCCGATCGCGAGCATCCTTTCCGAGCGCAAGGCGCGCATCGACCAGGGACTTGCGGACGCCGACCAGGCCCGCAAGGAACGCGACTCCGCCCTCGCCGATCGCGAGAAGGTGCTCGCCGACGCCCGGCGTGAGGCCGGCTCGCTGATCGCAGCCGCACAGAAGGCGGCCGAGGATCTGCGCGTCTCCGACATCGCCGCGACTCGTGCCGAACTGGATCGGATGCGCGTGAAGGCAACGGCCGACATCGCGGCCGAGCGCGACCGCGCGATCGCGGATCTCCGCTCGCAGGTGGCGGATCTTGCACTTGCCGCCGCCGGCCGAGTTGTCGGCGAAACCATGAACGACTCTCGTCAGCACCGTCTCGTGGAAGAATTCCTCGAAGAAGGCGGATCGACGGGCCCAGGGCGGACGAACTGATGGTTCGCGGCGGCTCCAGCAGGCGCTACGCCCAGGCGGCGTTCGAGATTGCCACGCAGAACGGCACCGTGGACGCGTGGCGCAAGGATCTCGGCGTGGCGTGTGAAGTCGCGAGCAATGCTGCGGCCTCCGAAATCGACAACCCGACCGTTGCTTTCGAACGACGCCGCAAGGCCGTGGAGCAACTGCTCGGCGGCAAGGTTTCGAAGATGGCGTTGAATCTGGCGCTGATCCTCGCTCAGCGCGGTTGTTTCGAACTTCTACCCGACATCAGCGTCGAGTTCGACGACCTGGTGCGACACTCTCGCGGCGTCGTACGGGCCACCGTCACCACGCCGACGCCGCTATCGGACACTCAACTTGCCGCGGTCAAGGTCAAGGTCAAGCAGATGGCCGGGGCGGATGTGGAGTTGTACGCGGAGACCAGCCCCTCGCTCATGGGCGGACTCAGCGTCATGATCGGTGATCTTCAGATCGATGCCAGTGTCAGCACCCGCCTGGCGCGGTTGCGCAAGCAGCTGGTTCAGGGACCGAGCTAGCAGCGGAACCGCCCACCAGGCGGACACCGCGGCCACACGGAGAAGGCATGGCCATTCGTTCAGACGAGATCGTCAGCATCATCAAGGACACGATCGAGCGCTTCGACGTGGGCGCCGAGTCGCGCAGCATCGGCACTGTCGTGGAAGTGGGCGACGGCATCGCCCAGATCTACGGCCTTTCCGGCGCGCTCTCATCGGAACTGCTCGAGTTCCCCGGCGGCGTCATGGGCATGGCCCTCAACCTCGAAGAGGAGACCGTCGGCGCGGTGATCCTCGGCGACGCCACTCATATCAAGGAAGGGGACACGGTCAAGACGACCGGCCGCGTCGTGGAGGTGCCCGTCGGGCAAGCCCTGCTCGGCCGCGTGGTCGATCCGCTGGGTCGCCCGCTGGATGACAAGGGCCCGATAACCGCATCCGCCACACGCCCCGTCGAGCGCATCGCCCCCGGCGTCATCACCCGCCAGCGCGTCGACACGCCGGTCCAGACCGGC
>PMBG01000066.1 GCA_003153755.1 Chloroflexota bacterium
GTCCAGTATCGCCCACCATTCCCCCCTCCCAGCGAGAGCAAGCGGATGAATCGGCAACTCCTTTCGGGCGACGAAGCGGTTGCCCTCGCGGCTCTCCACGCCGGAGTGGCGCTCGGAACCGGCTACCCGGGGACCCCCTCGACAGAGATCCTCGAGTCGTTTTCCGAGCTTGGCGGCCGCGCGCAGTGGGCGCCGAACGAGAAAGTGGCGCTGGAAGTGGGCATTGGCGCCGCCTTCGCGAATGCGCGGACGCTCGTGACGATGAAGCACGTCGGCCTGAATGTGGCGGCCGACCCGCTCTTTACGGCGGCTTATACCGGTGTCAGCGGCGCGCTCATCGTCGTCAGTGCCGACGATCCTGGCATGTCTTCGTCGCAGAACGAGCAGGACAACCGGCGCTACGCCGTCGCAGCGGGGTTGCCGGCGATCGAACCGGCGGACTCTCAGGAGGCCTACGACTTCTTCTTCACGGCCATCGAAATATCCGAGCGCTGGCATCTGCCGGTCATCTTCCGAATGACTACTCGCGTTTGCCACTCGAAGTCGGTCGTGATGACGAGGGAGGTTGGCGCCGGCGCCGCGGCTGCCCGCCCCGCACCGCATTTCGAACATGACATAGCCGCCCGGGTCATGATCCCGGCCCACGCCCGGCCGGCGCACCGACGTCTCCGCGCCAAGCTCGCCGAGATCGCCGCGTGGGGTGAGGACTGCGAACTCAACCGCCTCGAGCCGGGCGACCGGGCCCTGGGCATCATCGTTAGCGGCATTTCGTACATGCACTCGGTCGAGGCGGCGCCGGGCGCGAGCTTTCTCAAGATCGGGCTGGTCAATCCGCTGCCGATCGAAAGCGCCCGGGCCTTCGTCTCCGGAGTGGATCGGGCGGTCGTCATCGAGGAGGGAGACCCGGTCATCGCCGACTCGTTGCGGGCGGCCGGGATAGCCGTCGAAGCCAAAGCCGAGATGTACCGTTTCGGTGAACTGGACGTGGCGCGGGTCCGCCGCATCCTCGCGGGCGACACGAGCCCCGAGACCCCGCCCGCTCGTGGCAAACCGCCGGAACTCTGCCCGGCGTGCCCGTACCACACGGTCTACGCCACTCTCAAGAAGCACGATTGCATCGTCGCCGGGGACATCGGCTGTTACTCACTCGGCGTTCTGCCGCCCTACGCGGCAATGGACACGTGCGTGGCCATGGGCGCCTCGATCGGCGTGGGCCTCGGACTGCGCCACGTTCTGCCCGACGCGGAGGCGCGGCGAGTAGTTTCGATAATCGGCGACTCCACGTTCGTCCACTCGGGCATCAGCGGCCTCGTCGAGATGGCTTACAACCCGCCGCCCACGGGCCACGTGGTGATCGTGCTGGACAACGGCACCACGGCGATGACCGGCCAGCAGGAGCACCCGGGAACGGGCCGCATGCTGGACCACGGTCCCACGAACAAGCTCTCGATTGAAGGAATCGCGTCGGCGATCGGTATCGGAAGCGTGACCGTCCTGGATGCCTTCCTCGAACCGGAGCGGTTCGAGAGACTCCTGCTCGAACGTCTGGCCGTGCCGGAACTGTCGGTCATCGTTGCGCGCCGGCCGTGCATCCTGGCCGCGGCCGACATCCGCAAGTGGGAGCTGCAAGCAGCCGAGTTCCGGGCCGCGGGAGCCGCGTCGACGGTCGTCGGTTTCGCCGCCCAATCGGCCGTGTGCGAGCCCGCGGAGGTGGACCGATGAGCGGCGTCACCAACGTCGTCCTTGCCGGTCTCGGCGGCCAGGGTGTCATCAAGGCCTCGGATATTCTGGCCGACGCCGCCCTCCGGGCCGGGCTCGACGTCAAGAAGGCCGAGATCCACGGCATGAGTCAGCGCGGCGGCTCGGTCACGTCGGATGTCCGTTTCGGGACGAAGGTTCTCTCGCCGATGGTTCCGCAAGGGGAGGCCGACTTCCTCGTCGTCCTCGCGCCATCCGAGGTGGAAGTGAACCGCGCGGTCCTGCGGCCGGGCGGCGTTCTCCTGTCACCGGAGTTAATTCCCGAGGCGGATTTGCCCAACAAGCGCAGCCTCAACGTGGCGCTGCTGGGTGCGCTCAGCCACCACCTCGACCTGCCCGTCGAGGTGCTGCTGGAAGCCGTCAAGGCGGCGCTGCCGGAGAAGCTCCATGCCGTCAACTCGGCCGCGTTCGAGTTGGGCCGGAAACTGGCCGCCGCGCAGGGCACAATCACCTAGACGGCAGTCACGTCACTGGCGTGCCGCGTCGGGAGCCTGAGTCCGCCAGAGGAGGCCTTAGTGAGCACCTGGAACGATCCGCCCGGCGGATTCCACCCGATCAGCGCGCCGGACTACCTGCCGCGCGAACAACTGGCGGGCATCCAGCTGCAGCGTCTCCAGTCGGTGGTTTCGCTCGCCTACGATCGCCAGGCTCTCTTCCGCGGCCGCATGGAAGGTCTCGGCCTGACGCCGTCATCTATCGCGTCGCTGGCGGACATCGCCCGTCTGCCGTTCACCGTCAAGACGGACCTTCGCGACACATACCCGTTTGGGCTGTTCGCATGCCCGATGGAAGACATCGTCCGGCTCCACGCCTCATCCGGGACCACCGGCAAGCCGATCGTCGTGGCGTATACCCAGGCCGACCTGGACGTCTGGTCGGAGGTCATGGTCCGCAGCTTCGTGGCTTGCGGGATGCATCGCGGCGACGTCATCCAGAATGCCTACGGCTACGGGCTCTTCACCGGTGGACTGGGCGCGCACTACGGCGGCGAGGCGCTCGGCGCAACGGTTATTCCGATCAGCGGCGGCAACACAGAGCGCCAGTTGATGGTCATGGAGGACTTCGGTGTGACGGCGATCTGCTGCACGCCGAGTTACTTCCTGCATTTGATCGAGTCGGCCAAGGACACGAAGACCGACCTCTCCAAGCTCCGGGTCGGTGTCTTCGGTGCCGAGCCCTGGAGCGATTCCATGCGCGAGCGGATCCAGGACGAAAGCGGCATCCGCGCCCACGACATCTACGGTCTCTCGGAGATCATCGGCCCCGGCGTTGGCATCGAATGCGTCGAGCAGCGCGGTCTGCACATCTTCGAGGACCATTTCTACCCGGAGATCGTCGACTCTGAGACGGGCGAGGCGCTGCCCGACGGTGCCGAGGGCGAGTTGGTCCTGACCACGCTCTCAAAGCAGGCCATGCCGCTCATCCGATATCGAACTCGCGACGTGACGGCCATCATGACCGAGCAGTGCGCCTGCGGCCGAACGCTACGACGCATTCGCCGCATCGGCCGTCGCTCCGATGACATGTTCATCATTCGCGGCGTCAACGTCTTCCCGTCCCAGGTAGAGACGGCGCTCCTCCGCGTCGAAGGCACGCTACCTCACTATCAGATCATCCTCACCCGCGAGGTGGGTCTCGATCAGATGGAGGTCAAGGTCGAAGTCACGCCGGAAGTCTTCTCCGATGAGATCCGCAAGCTCGAGGCCTTGCAGCAGCAACTCGGAGCTTCGATCGAGAACGTCCTCGGCATTCGGGTCAAGGTCACTCTGGTTGGTCCGCGATCCCTCGCGCGAAGCGAGGGTAAGGCCAGGCGTGTTAGCGATCTCCGTAGCCTCTAGTGATTCATCCGGCTGGGTGAGTAGGCCCGCCGTAGGAGAAGTGTCATGAAGCTTCAGCAGCTCTCGCTCTTCCTGGAGAACAGGCCGGGGCAGCTTCGCGAACCATGCGAGGCCCTGGCGGCTGCCGGGATCGATCTCTTGACGATGTCGCTGGCGGACACCTCCCAATTCGGCATCCTGCGGTTCATCGTCCGTGACCCGGAGCGCGCCAAGCAGGTCCTCCAGGACGCCGGCATGATCGTCCGAATGACCGAGGTGGTCCCGGTCGAAGTGGACAACGAGCCCGGCGGCCTGGCTCGGGCCCTCATCGCGATCGAGGATGCCGGTCTCGGCGTCGAGTACATGTACGACTTCGGAGCGGCGTCGCGGGGCGGCAAGGCCGCGATCGTGTTCCGCTTCGAGAACCCCGATGCGGCCCTGGCAGCGTTGAGCGCGGCCGGGATCCGCGTCCTGCCGATGGAGGAGCTTCTGCCGAAGTAGTCGCCGGACGTCGGCCTAATCCCGGCCGCGGATCAGCGATACACGGAACTCACGCAACTCGCCCGCGGCGAGGCCGCTCGCGATGGTCGGGTCCTCGTCCATGATCCGGCGCGCGGTGGTTTCGTCCGGCGCTTCGATGATCGCTACCCCGGTGTTGATCGGGCCGAGCGTTGGTCCCGCGAGAACCAGAGTGCCCTCGGCCAGCAGCCGCTTCAGCCGCTCGAAGTGCTCGGCCCAAACGCGAACCTCTTCGTCCGTCATCGTGGCCGCGAAGTCATGCCGCGGTGGATGGATGAAGTAGATCCATTCGGCCATCGTCTTCTTCCTCGGTCTTGCGACGACTCAACAGTGGAGTGGTCCGGGGCGGTACGATGCACCAAGCGTAAATGGAACTGGTCGCGCCGGGTTGGCGTCGTGCGGGGAGGCGGCAGGATGCGGTTTCGGACGTTCGGGCGGCTGGGCTGGCAGGTCGGGGAAGTCGGCTATGGGATGTGGGGCATGGGCGGCTGGTCGGGCTCCGACGACAAGGAGTCGATCGCGTCCCTGGAACTCGCCGCCTCAAAGGGCGTCAACTTCTACGACACCGCCCAGGCATATGGCGATGGCCGCAGCGAGCAGCTCCTTTCCAGACTGGTGGCTCGCCACAGCGGCAAGCGCATCTACAACGCGACCAAGGTTCCGCCCAAGAACCGCCAGTGGCCAAGCCGTCGCGGAGTGCCGGTCGGCCACGTCTTTCCCCGCGCCTACGTCCGAGAGTACGTCGACATCAGCTGCTCGAATCTGGGCGTCGACACGATCGACCTCCTCCAGTTGCACGTCTGGGAGGACGACTGGCTCGCGAGTGGCGAGCTGCAGCGGACTGTGGCCGAACTGAAGCGCGAGGGCTCGATTCGGGCCTTTGGGATCAGTCTCAACCGCTGGGAGCCGTGGAACGGCATCAAGGCGGTTCAAGCCGGATTGGTCGACTCCGTCCAGGTCATCTACAACATTTTCGACCAGGCACCAGAGGACGAGTTGTTCGCCGCCTGCCGCGACAACCATGTGGCCGTGATCGCTCGTGTTCCATTCGACGAGGGCAGTCTCGTCGGCAATCTCACCTCGAGCACAACGTGGCCAGAGGGGGATTGGCGTTCAACCTACTTCGTGCCCGAGAACCTGACCGCCACGATCGCTCGCGTCGAAGCCCTGCGGCCGCTCGTGCCGGAAGGTTCTACGATGGCCGAGATGTCCCTCCGCTTCATCCTTTCGAACCCAGACGTGAGCACGGTCATCCCGGGCATGCGCAAGATGAGCAATGTGGAGGCCAACGCGGCTGCCAGCTTGGCCGGGCCGCTACCGGCCGACCTCATCGCCCAACTTCGCGCTCATCGCTGGGACCGCGAACCTACCGAATGGAGCCAGTAGGCTCGACAGGGCCGACTATTCTCGGGTCGATTCCTTCGCAAGGCGCCGCAGGACCGCCGGCAAGATGCCGCCCTGGCGGTAGTAGTCGAGCTCGATAGGGCCGTCCAGCCGGACAACCACCTCGAATCGACGGACGCCCCTTTCGCCGCCAGCGGACGCATCGGCCGAAGCCGCGACCTCGACGTGCGAGCGGGGCGTCGGGCCACCTTCCGGAAGCAGGATCGTGTACGACTCGCGCCCGGTCAGGCCCAGGCTCGCCGCGCTCTCGCCGGGGAGGAACTGCAGCGGCAGGATGCCCATCCCTACAAGGTTGGAGCGGTGGATCCGTTCGAAGCTCTCGGCGATCACCGCCCGAACACCAAGCAACCTGGGTCCTTTGGCGGCCCAGTCGCGGGATGAGCCCGAACCGTACTCCTTGCCCGCGATGACGATGAGCGGGACGCCCTCGAGGCGGTAGCGCTCGGTCGCATCGAAGATCGTCGTCGCCTCGCCGCTCGGCTGATGGACCGTAAACGGCCCTTCCTTGTCGGCCAGGGCGTTGTGGAGCCGGATATTGGCGAAGGTGCCACGCATCATTACTTCGTGGTGCCCGCGCCGGGCCCCGTACGAGTTGAACTCGGCCGGCGGCACGCCGCGGGCCTGGAGCCACTGTCCGGCGGGGGACCAGGCCGCTATGGAGCCGGCGGGGGAGATGTGGTCCGTTGTGACGGAGTCGCCCAGGAGTGCCAGGACACGGGCGCCGGCGATCCCGGCGACTGCCTCCGGCTCGGGCCGCAGGCCAACGAAGAAGGGCGGCAGGGCGACGTATGTCGACGAGCCGTCCCAGCGGTAGCGATCGCCCGTCGGGATGTCCAGGGCCTTCCACTCGGGACCGCCGTCGAAGACGGAGGCATAGGCCGCACGGAAGAGGTCGCCGTTCACGGCCGAGCCGACGGCCTCGCGGACCTCGTTCGAAGACGGCCAGATGTCGCTGAGGAAGACCGGTGTGCCGGCCGTATCGGTGCCCAAAGGCTGCGTGGTCAGGTCCAGGTCGACGCTTCCCGCCAGCGCAAAGGCGACCACGAGGGGCGGCGACGCGAGATAGCTGGCCCGCACGAGAGGATGGATCCGGCCCTCGAAGTTGCGGTTGCCCGACAGAACGGCGGCGACGACCAGGTCGTTGTCCTCGATTGCTTTTGCCACCGGGGCGTCCAGCGGGCCGCTGTTGCCGATGCATGTCGTGCAGCCATAGCCGGCCACCGCGAACCCGAGCTTCTCGAGTGGCGCGAGCAGACCCGCGCCGCGCAGATACTCGGTCACGGCTCGTGAGCCGGGCGCCAGGCTTGTCTTGACCGTCGGTGGCACCGTCAGACCGCGAGCGACGGCGTTTCGGGCGAGCAGGCCGGCCGCGACCATCACCGTCGGGTTCGAGGTGTTGGTGCANNGTGCAGCTCGTGATGGCGGCGATGGCGACCGAACCGGACGAGACCTCGACCGAACGGCCGGCCGCCTCGACCCGAACGGCCGGATAGGCCGCGGTTGCCACGGCCCCCTGGCCGGACGAACCCGGAGCGGCCGGGTATGCGGCCCGAAAACCGGACTTGAGGTTACGCAACGCGACGCGGTCCTGTGGTCGCCGGGGGCCGGCCAGCGATGGTTCGACCGAGGCGAGGTCCAGCGTCAGCAGAGCATCGAAGTCGGGCGTGACGCCGGGTACGCGCCACAGGCCTTGTTGCAGGGCGTAGCGCTCGACCAACGCAACTTGATCGGCGGCCCGGCCGGTCAGGCGCAGGTAGGCGAGCGTTTCGTCGTCGATCGGGAAGAGCGTCGCCGTAGCCCCGAATTCCGGCGACATGTTTGAGATCGTGGCTCGGTCGGCCAGCGTCAGGCCGGCCAGGCCGTCGCCGCTGAACTCCACGAATGTCCCGACCACCCCGTACGAGCGGAGCATTTGAGTTACAACGAGGACAAGGTCCGTGGCGGTGGCGCCCTCCGGCAGCGCGCCCGAAAGTCGGACGCCGATCACCTTGGGCATCGGCTGGTACAGCGGCTGGCCGAGCAGGACCGCCTCCGCCTCGATGCCGCCCACGCCGTAGCCGAGGACACCGAGGCCGTTGATCATCGTGGTGTGCGAGTCGGTCCCAACCAGGGTGTCCGGGAAGACGAGCGCCGTCCCGTCCGCGTCGGTGCCGTGGGCGATGACGCTAGCCAGGTACTCGAGGTTGACCTGATGGACGATGCCGGTGCCGGGCGGCACGACGCGAAGGTCGTCGAATGCGGTTTGGGCCCAGCGGAGGAGCTGATACCGCTCGCCGTTGCGCTCGAACTCACGGGAGACATTGAAGGCCAGCGAGTCGGGCGTGCCGTAGCGATCGACCTGGACCGAATGATCGATCACGAGATCGGCCGGGACCAGCGGGTTCACGCGCGCCGGGTCGCCCCCCAGTTCGGCCATCGCGTCTCGCATCGCGGCCAGGTCCACGACCGCAGGCACGCCGGTGAAGTCCTGCATGATGACCCGGGCCGGCATGAACGGGATCTCGGCCTCGGTTGTGGCCGCGATGCCCGGCTTCCACGCAGCCAGGGCAACGACATCGGCCTCTCGCACGATGCCGCCTCCGGCGTGCCGGAGCACATTCTCGAGCAGGATCTTTATCGTTACCGGCAGCTGCCCCAGCTCGAGCCCGGGCACGGCACCACCGGCCGCGAGCGCAGACAGACTGTAGAACCTCGGCAGCCCCGGACCAAGGGCCCCTCGGGCGCCAAATGGATCGCTAGTACTCACGGCCGCTCCTTCGCATTTTCTCGGTCGCTCCGGCGAGCCGAGACCGAGGCGCCTCCGAGCACCCGACGCGACCTCGAGCCAAGCATGCTTGGCTTTGGTGCGTGAGCAAGGGCGCGCAGGAGGGAACGACGGAACCGGCCGACTGAGCGAACGAGACTGCCCCGGCGGGGGAGCGCCTCTGCCGCCGGGAACGCTACACTCGGGCCGACGGGTGCCGTCCCGAGGCGTTTCCGTCGAAAGAATAGCGCCGTTGGTGGCCAAGGAGGTCGGTCGCGTGAATTCCGGGCGCGACGATGCGGGCCGCGGTACAAGCGCCGATTCGTCGAGCGCGCGGCCGGGGGTGGCCGTAGTCGGTGCCGGAGCCGTCGGGACGGCTTTGGGTGTGGCCATCAGCCGGGCCGGCTGGCCGGTGGTGGCGGTGATCAGCCGCGACGCCACCCGCCGCGATCGATTCGTGGCCCTGGTTCCGGGCGCTCGGGCGTTCGGCAGGATCGCCTCGATGCCGGGAGAGGTGGGACTCGTCATCGTTGCCGTGCCGGACGATGCCATCGCCGACGTCGCCGCCGAGATTCCGCTGCAGCTTGGCCGGGCCGCGGTTCACACGAGCGGGGCGCTCGGGGCCGAAGTATTGGCCGACTTTGCGTCGCGCGGTGGAGCCGTTGGCGCCTTCCATCCACTCGTCTCGTTCACATTGGATGTCGAACGGTCCGTTGCCGGCATCGTCGGGGCGACGATCGCGATCGAAGGCGACGATCGGCTGATCGAGCTGCTCGCGGACCTGGCCGAATCGCTGGGCGCCCGGCCCATCCGGCTACCACCAGGCACGAAGTCCGCCTACCATGCTGCGGCCGTTCTGGCCTCCGGCGGCCTGGTAGCTCTGCTCGATGCCATCGCCGTCGCGGCCGCGACCTTGGGTCTCGATGAGCGCGACACGGTCGCCGTCTACGGGCGCCTGGTGGAACAGACTCTCGCCAACGCCCGGACCGCGGGCATCGCAGCATCGCTCACC
This sequence comes from Chloroflexota bacterium, assembly GCA_003153755.1. GTDB lineage: Bacteria > Chloroflexota > Limnocylindria > Limnocylindrales > CSP1-4 > Fen-1039. The sequence continues at coordinate 9,254 of PMBG01000066.1, forward strand.
GGTCCCATGACTCGCGGCGACGTCGGCACTATCGCGGCTCACATGGCGGTTCTGGAGGCGCGGGCCCCCGATGTCGTGGAGTTATACGCGGCTGCGGCCCGTCGCCAACTCCGAATAGCCGAGGAGCGGGGCGCCTTGTCACCGGACCAGGCGGTCCGCGTCAGGGACGTCCTTGCAAAGGGCGCCTGACCAGGTAGGATGGATGAATGAACCAAAGTAACGCGGCGAAGCACGCGGCCTGGTCCTCGGCCCGCTTCATCCGTCCCGTAACCAGAGAGTGGGAGCGCCGGCTCGGCCTCCACTCGAGCCTGACATTTCAGCGGGCATCGACCCACCAGACGATCCTGCGGCCATCCCACGGCGGTCTGCAGGTAACNNCGGCCTCAAGCCGACCGCCGGTCGAGTCTGGCTCCGGCGTCTTGGCGAGGCTGAGCAGCGCCACCGCAACCTCCGCCGGCGGTATCGTCGTCCGCTATGTGGACTCGATTCCGCAGTTCGTCGTTGGCCGCCGCAAGCGTGAGCGGGACAATCAGACCTGGACCCTACCCAAGGGAACGCCAATTCCCGGCGAGAGTCTCGAAGAAACGGCTCTTCGTGAAGTGTGCGAGGAAACGGGCCTGACCGTCCGCATCCTGGCGCCTTTGGATTCGATCGAATACACGTTCGTTCAGCGCCGCGAGCGGATCTACAAGACAGTCCACTACTTCATGATGGAACCAACCGGTGGCGATCTGACGGCCCACGACCACGAGTTCGAGGAAGTTCGTTGGGTCTCGTTCAGTGAGGCGCCCGCGCTGCTCTCGTTCGAAACCGAGCGCTCGCTCGTGGAGTTGGCGGCGACGCGTCTCCCCGAAGAGCGCAGCTTGACCGGAGCGTCCTAGCCGCGACCCGGGCGGACCAAGTCACAACATCACGAGCGGAGGTTGGCCCGATGGTCCAGGAAGATGACGCGTCGCGTGCAACACCGCTTGCCGATCGACATCAGGCTCTCGGCGCGCGGATGGTGGAATTCGGCGGCTGGCTCATGCCACTCCAGTACGCCGGCATCATCGAGGAGCATCGTGCCGTCCGAACCACGGCCGGTCTATTCGATCTGTCCCACATGGGCGAGCTCTTCGTAGAGGGCTCAGAGGCCGCGTCCGGACTCGGCTACGCCCTGACCACCGAGCCTGCCGGTCTGAAGGTCGGGCGTGCCCACTACTCGATGATCTGCCTGCCCGACGGCGGCATCCTCGACGATCTGATCGTGTACCGCTTGGGCGAGGAGCGGTTCATGGTCGTCGCCAACGCCTCGAATGCGAGCATAGTCAGCGACGCTCTGGCGGAGCGGCTCTCCGGACGCACGGTGGTCCTGGACGACCGCTCGCTTGTGACCGGCATGGTCGCCATCCAGGGCCCGCTGGCGGCCGCGATCCTGGCCCCACTGACCGACGTGGCCCTGGCGGACGTGCCCTACTACGGTATCGTCCAGGGAAACGTGGTGGGCGTGCCGGCGCTGCTGGCCCGGACCGGTTACACAGGCGAAGACGGCTTTGAGGTCATCGTAGACGTGGCTGAGATCGGGCGCGTCTGGGACGCCATCCTGGAGGCGGGCCGGCCGTTGGGAGCGGTTCCGGTCGGGCTCGGCGCCCGGGACACTCTTCGCCTGGAAGCAGGCATGCCGCTCTACGGTAACGAGCTCGGGCCCGACACCACGCCCTTCGAGGCGGGGCTTGGCCGTGTCGTGAAGCTTGCAAAGGTGGGCGATTTCGTTGGCCGAGCCGCGCTCGAAAAGGCGGCCACCGATGGTCCTCGCAAGGTCCTCGTCGGGCTCGCGGTTCGAGGTCGCGGCATAGCTCGCCACGGGTACGAGGTCTTTTCGGGGGACCGTCGAATCGGCGTCGTCACCAGCGGCACGCAATCGCCGTCCCTCGGCCAGCCGATCGCGATGGCATACGTGGCTCCTTCCGAGGCTCAGCCCGGTACCATGGTGGATGTCGGCATTCGCGACCAGCGAGTCCCGGCCGAGGTTGTGTCGATGCCCTTCTACCGAAGGCCTGCCGTCCTTCCCGGCTGAGCGCGCCATTCGCGGGCCTGCGCTGGACAACGCGGGCAAGAGCACGAGCCGGCGACTAGGAGGAACTCAACGTCATGGTGCCCAAGGATCTGCGCTACACGAAGGAACATGAGTGGGTCCGCGTGGAGGGTGACCTGGCCACCGTGGGTATCACCGATTTCGCCGCCGATCAGTTGGGTGACGTAGTTTTCGTGGACCTTCCGGAGGTCGGTCGGACCGTCGCCCAGTTCACGGCTATCGGCGTGATCGAGTCGGTCAAGGCGGTCAGCGACCTCTTTGCTCCCGTGGGCGGCGCCGTTGTTGAGACCAACGCGGAGCTACTGACGCAGCCGGAGCTCCTCAACAGCGACCCCTTCGGCCGGGGTTGGATGCTGCGGATCCGCCTCGACGACCCGGCCGGGCCCGATGGCCTTCTCGATGTCTCGTCCTACGAGGCGCTGACCAGCGAGGCTTGATCGTAGCCGGATCGCGGCTCACGTCAGAATGGGAGAGTTCACCCGCGGTAGGAGTTGAGGATGGCATACGGTCCGCACACGCCCGCAGATCGAGCCCGGATGCTCGCCGCGATCGGCGTCGCCTCCGTCGACGAACTCTTCGCCGACATTCCCGANNTGTCCGCAGCGAACCGTGTCGATCTGATCAGCTTCCTCGGCGCCGGGGCATATAGCCACTTCGTGCCGGCGGTCGTGGATCAGCTGCTTCTGCGGGGTGAGTTCTACACCGCCTACACGCCCTACCAGCCCGAAATCAGCCAGGGCACGCTCCAGACGATCTACGAATACCAATCGCTCCTGGCGGAGTTGACCGGCCTCGATGTCGTGTCGGCTTCGCACTACGACGGAGCCACCGCCACGGCCGAAGGCGCGCTCATGGCTTGCCGGGCGACGCGCCGAGAACGCGTCCTTGTGAGCCGGGGCGTGCATCCCCACTACCGCCAGACGCTGTGCACATATTTCGGTGGGGCGTCTCTCGTGGCCGACGAAATCCCGCTCGTGGCCGAAGGCCCTGCGGCCGGCACGACGGACCTGGACGCATTGGAGCGGATGCTCCGCGACGCGGATCATCCAGTTGCCGGCGTTGTCGTGGCCAATCCGAGTTTCTTCGGTCTGCTCGAGCCCATGGCCGAGATCGGCCGCCTCGCCCATGCCGCCGGTGCGCTGTTCGTGGCGGTGGTGGAACCGGTATCGCTCGCCGTTCTGGCGTCGCCGGGCGAGTACGGCGCCGACATCGCCGCCGGCGAAGGTCAGTCGCTCGGCATGTCGCTCTCGTACGGCGGCCCGTATCTCGGCATCCTGGCCTGCCTCGAGGCGCTGGTGCGCCAGATCCCCGGGCGTCTCGTGGGCATGACCACGGACGTGGACGGTCGGCGCGCATTCGTCATGACGCTGCGGGCCCGCGAACAGGACATCCGCCGCGAAAAAGCCTCGAGCAATATCTGCACCAACCAGGCACTGTGCGCGCTGGCCGCGACCATCTACCTGGCAGCCATCGGGCCGCACGGTCTGCGCGATGTTGCAACGCTGGGGGCTGCGCGGGCCGCGGAGTTGGAAGTTGCCCTCGCCGCTGCCGGCGCCCCGCGACTGCATCCCGGACCGTATCTCAACGAATTCGCCGTGCGTGTTCCGGACGCCGCCGAAGTCCATCGCCGTCTTCTCGATCGCGGTGTTCTGGCTGGGTTGGCGCTCGCGCGCGCCGTCCCCGACGACCCGTCGCTCGCCGATTCGCTTCTTGTCTGCGCCACCGAGACAACCACGACCGAAGATATCGGCGCCTTCGGGGCGGCCCTGGCCGCCGAACTGAGGGGAGCGGCCCGATGACCTCGACCGAA
>PMBG01000177.1 GCA_003153755.1 Chloroflexota bacterium
CCGAGCGGCGCGGCCCGAGCGGCGCGCCTTCCTGCCAGATTCAAACCTGGGTAGCACACGGCAGGATCACGGCGGCCAGGGCGGCAGATTCGCACGCGAAGCTGTCGTTCGAGCCATGTCTCCACGCTCAGCAGTGGACGCTGGACGACCGGCGCGGACCTTCTTGGCGCCGATCGGTCGGTGCGACCCTGCCCCGTGCTACACCCATTTGCGTTTGTCATGTTGTGCGCGGGCACGAGCGCGGTCACGAGCGCGGTCACGAGCGCGGGCACAGGCGCGGCTCCGGCTCGTGCCGCCGGCGCCTTCCCGATTCGCCACTCAATCGCCACTCTCCCGCGCTCGAATTCGGCAGATGCACGCGTAGTCTTGGAGCGGGCGACACGCAGCCGGAGCGTCGACATGGAGCCGTACGAATTCGAGAGGTCACGGGCGATCACTGGACCGCGCGCGACTCGGCAGGGCGACTCGACCGTGCTCACCTGCGCGACATGCGGCTGCCGGCTCACTGCACGCCAGTCCCTCGACGATGGCGCGGGCTACGGGCCGGATGCCGCCTGGCGCCACTTTTGGGGCGAGGGTGATAGGGACGCTCGCGGCTGCCTGGTCGACTGCATGGACCGGCCGCACCGAATCGTGCCCCTCGAGATCTCGGCCGGCTGAGCCGCCCGAACGCCTCGCCGGCTCTGCGCGGCGGAATCGGCGTCACGCTCTACCTACCCTCAAGCGCTTCTCAGGTTGCGGATCTCGGCACCAGAACGATCCGCAGTTCTGAACGGCAACCCGTCCGCTACCTGCGCGCGACCAAAGGTCCACCGGGCGGTTACTGATTCCGCCCAAACGCATCCGTACGCTTCGGTTGAGTGGCGGTTCACGCCACCTTTCGAGTGGTCATGGTTGCGAAGGAGTGCTGGCAAGTGGTTCTGACGGGTCACCCGATCGATACTGGCGACACGGCCTGGGTGCTGATGTCGATCGCCCTCGTCATGCTCATGACACCCGGCCTCGCGCTCTTCTACGGCGGCCTCGTTCGCCGCAAGAACGTGCTCAGCACCATCATGCAGAGCATCTTCATCCTGGCGCTGGTCAGCGTGACGTGGGTGCTCTTCGGCTTCACTCTGGCGTTCGGCAAGGACGTCAACGGTTGGGGCATCATCGGCGGCCTCGACTACGTGGGCCTGCACGGGATCGGCAAAGACCCGCTGACCTACGCCCCCACGATCCCCGGCACCGCATTCATGGCGTTCCAGATGATGTTCGCGATCATCACGCCGGCACTCATCACAGGAGCCTTCGCCGAGCGCAAGCGCTTTAAGGCTTTCATCATCTTCACGCTGCTATGGACCCTGTTCGTCTACTCACCGATCGCCCACTGGGTGTGGGGTGAGGGCGGCTGGCTCCGGAACCTCGGCGCGCTCGACTACGCCGGCGGCACCGTCGTCCACATCAGCTCCGGTGTGGCGGCGCTCGTCGCGGCGCTCGTTCTGGGCCCGCGCGTCCGGCGCGAGTCGGAGCGCTTCGAACCCCATGATGTCCGCCTTGCGGTGATCGGGGCCGGCCTCCTGTGGTTCGGCTGGTTNNGGCTTCAACGGCGGCTCCGCGCTCGGATCCAACGGCGCGGCCGCGAACGCGATCGTGGTGACCAACACGGCTGCCGGAATGGGCGCGCTCACCTGGGTCACGATGAGCTGGCTGCACAAGGGCAGTCCGAGCGTTGTCGGCGCGATCTCCGGCGCCGTTGCCGGACTCGTCGCGATCACGCCGGCGTCCGGTTTCGTCGACGCGAGCGCGGCCATCATCCTGGGCATGGCGGCCGGCGCCATCTGCTACGGCGCGATCCTCCTCCGCGAGCACCTCAAGATCGACGACGCGCTCGACGTTTGGGCGGTCCACGGCGTGGGCGGCACACTCGGCGCGCTCCTGACCGGCGTTTTCGCGGTCGCCGCGGTAGGCGGCGCGAGCGGCCTGATCGACGGCAACGGCGGCCAGATCGGCAAGCAGGCGATCGCGGTCGCCGCGACATGGATCTACAGCGGCGTCGTCACCTTCGTAATCCTCAAGGTCGTGGACCGGTTCGTGGGCCTGCGCGTCGAGGAGTCCGAAGAAGAGGCCGGCCTCGACAGCTCGCAGCACGGCGAGGTCGCCTGGCAATGACGATCGAGTAACCCAGGACGCTCGGGGCCGGTTCCTCCTCACCGGCCCCGGCGGTCTCACTGGCCGGGACAAACCCGGCTGGTTCGGCGCGTCCCGAACCACAACCGTTGCGCCACCCAGCCGCCACCCGCCGGCAACTCGGCCGCTACTGATTCGGGTGGTCTCGCTCCCTACGCTTCACCAGACCGAAACCCTTGCCACGGTTTCGTTGCGGCACGGAAGCGAAGGAGCACGATCGTGATCAATGCTGGCGATACCGCCTGGATACTGACGGCGACGGCACTCGTCATGCTCATGACGCCGGGCCTCGCTCTCTTCTACGGCGGTCTCGTTCGCCGCAAGAACGTGCTCAGCATCCTCATGCAGTGCATGTTCATCCTGGCTCTCGTCAGCGTGACGTGGGTTCTCGTCGGCTACACGCTCGCCTTCGGACCCGACGTGAACGGCTGGGGGATCATCGGCAATCTGGACAACGTGGGCCTGAAGGGCATCGGGGCCACGCCGCTCGCCTATGCCCCCACGGTTCCAGGGACCGCGTTCGCGCTCTTCCAGATGATGTTCGCCATCATCACGCCGGCCCTGATCATCGGTGCCTTCGCCGAGCGTAAGCGCTTCAAGGCGTTCGTGATCTTCGCGCTGCTGTGGAGCCTCATCGTCTACTCGCCGATCTGCCACTGGGTCTGGGGACAGGGCGGCTGGCTCGGCAAGATGGGCGTCATGGACTTCGCCGGCGG
>PMBG01000061.1 GCA_003153755.1 Chloroflexota bacterium
CTCGAGTTCATCGCCCGCAAGGTCGTAAGCAACATCCGCGAACTCGAAGGCGCACTCAACCGAATCGTGGCCTACGCGAGCATGGGCGGCGTCCCGATCACGATCGAGCTTGCCCAGGCCGTCCTATCGAACGTCCTCTACAACCCCAAGAAGCGCCAGGTCACTCCGGAGCGCATCACGCGCGCGGTCTCCGACTACTACGGCGTGCAGATCGACGCCCTGAAGGGCCAGAAGCGCGACAAGGCCATCGTGGTGCCGCGCCAGATCGCGATGTTCCTCATGCGCGAGGAGACGGATGTCTCGCTACTCCGCATCGGCGCGGAACTCGGCGGCCGGGACCACTCCACGGTCCTGCACGCNNATCAACCGCGAGATGGGCATCAACGATGAGCTCCGCCGCGAGCTTGCCGCCGTCCGTGAGCTGATCTACGCCGATTAGGGAGCAGGCTCTGTCGGGGCCCTGGCGTCGTTATCGCTGCGCTCCTCGCTCACGGGCATCTGAGCCCGCTCGCTGCGGTGCTTCGCTCTGCCTAGCCATGACCACGCCGGAGCCTGCTCATGCCATCGCTCGCTTTGCTCGCCGAGCTTCTTTCGGCGGTGTTTCGGGCCTCCGGTCGTGGATAAGCGGCCATATTCTGTGGATAACGTAGTGCGGGTGTGGAGAAACCTGGCCCTCCGCGCGCCGTCGGCGGTGGATCGAATCGGGCTTGACAGACGCCCCCTGGTGGGCATTCGTGGAGTAATCCACGACCGTCATGCCGTTCCATCCCCAGTTCTACGTACTTCATCCACCACCGAGGGTCGTTCGTCCACGTTGGATTCGTGCTCGGCCCCTCGACGGACCCACAGTCTCCACACCATGATTACGGTGATGACGGAGTGAGAAGATAGATAGACAATCCACGTGGAGTAGGATCGTCGCCCGTCACTCGTTTCAATCCGACTTTGCCCGCCTTGCCCGCCTCAGGGGAGTGAACCCGAAGTGAAGCTTTCGGTCATGCAGGAGAACCTGGCACGTGGACTCCAGGTCGTAAGTCGAGCCGTCTCGACCCGGAGCACGCTGCCCGTTCTGAACAATGTCCTTCTCCGGACCGAGGATGGCGGCCTCAAGCTGACTGCCACCAACCTCGAGATCGGAATCACCTACTGGGTGGCCGGGAAGATCGATACCGGGGGGGCTATTACCGTTCCGGCGCGACTTCTCGCGGACATCGTGGCCGGCCTGCCGGCGAACGAGCGCGTAGATCTCGAGCTTCAGGCGCAGGACACGCTGAACATCCAGGCCGGCCGCTTCACGACTCGTGTGAAAGGCATCGACGCGGAGGAGTTCCCGGCCATTCCGGCCGCCGGAGAGCGCCCAACGACTCAGATCCAGCAGAACGCGATGCGGGATGCCCTTGGCCACGTGACGTTCGCGGCAGCCACGGACGAGGCGCGCCCCGTCCTCACGGGCGTGCTCATGAAGTTCGAAGGCGACAAGCTGACGCTGGCTGCGGCGGACAATTACCGGGTCGCCGTCAAGACGCTGACGATGCTCGATCCGGTGGAGGAGACCAGCGTGGTCGTCCCGTCCCGCTCGCTCCAGGAGCTGTCACGGGTCCTCTCCGACACGACCGAGCCGGTGGACATCCTCCTCGCGCCGAGTCGCAACCAGATCCTGTTCCACCTCGAGGGTGTAGATCTCGTGAGCCGGCTGATCGACGGCCANNGCCAGTTCCCCAACTACCAGCAAGTCGTGCCAAAGAGTCACACGACCAAGGCGACGATCGACCGCGACCAGCTTCTCAAAGCCGTCCGCCTCGCCAGCCTCATCGCGAGCTCGTCCGCTAACATCGTCAAGATCCAGATCGGCAAGGACGCCGAGATCGGTCTCGCTGTCAGCGCCGCGGCCGACATCGGCGACAACCGCAGCGAGGTAGAGGCCGAGGTGGAAGGGGACGGAACCACGATCGCCTTCAACGCCAGGTACCTCATCGACGTTCTCACGAACGTCACCGACGAGCGGTTCTCGATAGAGCTGGACGGGCCGCTTTCGCCCGGTGTTTTCCGGCCGGTGAGCGACGCGAACTACGTCCACATCGTGATGCCAGTCAGGACGACGGCGTAGGTCTTGCGAGACAACCAGCAGCCGATCTTGCCGGCCCGAACCGGCGCGAGTCCCAGGCCGCCGACACTTCTGCGTTCTCTGAGCGTCCGGAACCTTCGCGGTTACGCGAGCCTGGATATCGAGTTCGGCGGCGGACCGCAGCTTATCTGGGGACCAAACGCCGCCGGAAAGACGACTCTGCTCGAGGCCGCAGTACTGCTGGCCCACGGTAGATCTCACCGGACGACAACCGACTCCGAGTTGATCCGCTGGGGGACCGATTATCTGCGTCTCGAGGGCGTGGTCGAACCCGTCTCGGCCGCGCATCGACCCGAACCGGACATCGAGACCGCCGCGTCGCCGTTCTCGGGTGAGGGGACCCGTCTGGACCTTTCCCTCCAGGCCGGCGGCCGTAAGAAAGTGGCGGTGAACGGCGTGCCCCGGCGTCCGTCCGTCCTCGGAGACCACCTGAGAACCGTCCTGTTCGCGCCGGAGGAGATGCTGCTCGTGATCGGGCCACCAACCCTCCGCCGCACCGCCCTGGACGCTCTGACGGACCCACACGAGCCGAGCTACTCATCGAACCAGACCACATACGGCCGCGCGCTCCAGCAGCGCAACAGCTTGCTGAGGGCAATCAGGGAGGGCGAGGCACAACGCGACCAGCTGCGGCTCTGGGACGAGCCGTTCCTGGCGGCAGGCTCCGCACTGGTCGATGCCAGGCTGCGTCTGCTGGAATTGCTGGCGCAACCGCTTGCCGCGTCGCACCGGGAGATCGCCCCGGCCGAGGAGACGCTGACGGTGGGCTACGTCTCAAACGCGACGGCGCAACCCGGCGAAACCTCACGGCAAGCACTCGCTCGACGGCTTCGCGAGACTGCCGACAAGGAGATCTGGAACGGATCGACGCTGATCGGGCCGCACCGCGACGACCTCATCTTCTGCCTGGGCGGCCGTGAGATGTCCACGTTCGCATCGCGCGGCCAGCAGCGCACCGCGATCCTGGCCTTCAAGCTGGCCGAACTCGACCTCCTGACCGCGCTCGACGGCCGCCCGCCACTGCTGCTACTGGACGACGTCTTCAGCGAACTGGATCCGTCGCGTCGTGGCCACCTCGTGCGGCGGATCGCGGAGCTGCCTCAGGCACTCATCACCACCACGGACCTTGACGACATCGACGCCGACCTGAGGAGGCAAGCGCAGCCGTGGCGAGTCTCGGCCGGCGAGGACGGCGCGACCATCATGGAGGGAGCGGGATGAGCGGCCCGCGACGCGAGCAGGGGGACGGCGGAAAGCGGACGCGGCCGGCTTCAGGGCGCGAAGCCGACCCCGGACCGCGCCCGAGTCGCTCTTCCGGACCGCGCCCGACCGCGAGCCCGAGCCGGCCTGCGGACGCCAGCGACGCCGCGGATCCGATCTCGATCGAGCGCCGTATGCGCGTGGACCGTGATCCCGAGGCCCCCAGGCGGCCAATGGAGCGACTCGCCGATCTCCTCCCCGAAACCGTCAGGCAGTTCGGGCTGGAAGACCAGCTGGAGCAGGCTCGAGCCGCGGCCGCGTGGCTTCGAATAGTGGCCGAGCACGTGCCCGCCGCAGCCGGATCGTGCCGCCTGACGGGCCTCAGCCAGGGCGTTGCCACGATCGAGGCGGACGAGCCGATCGTCGCCCAGGAGATACGGCTTCGCTCTCCGGAACTCCTGCGGGCGCTGCGTAACGCCACGGCGGCTCCCGTCCGTCAGGTCCGGATTACGACACGACACGTATAATCCCCACCTGCAATCGCCGGCCGGGCCGCTCGGGCCGCAGCCGGCGACATAAACAGCGCCAACAGTCCCGCCGCTAGCAGCCGCCAATGGCCGTCCGCCTTCACATGAATCTCGGCTTCGTTGCCGAGCCACAACGACTGCCCGACTCCGCCGACACCGTCGTCGTGGTGGAACCGAACATCGGCTCCACGTCGCGTACGAAGGGCAGCCTCTACCTGCTGGTCACCGGGACGGGCGGGCGGAAGCTGCGCGATGCCACCAGGCTTGTGGCGGACCGGATTCGCGACGACTACTACTACGACCTGTCGGCCGGCATCTCGGTCTGCCTCCGGAAAGCCGTCCAGACGGCGAATCGGATTCTCTACCACTCCCCGGACCGGCCGGTCGTCGGCCAGGGTGAGACGCCGCCCATCGGCATCGCAGTGGCCGTCGTGCGCGGCAACGAGCTCTACGTGGCGACGGTCGGGCCCGTGGAGGCTTACCTCGTACGCCAGGCCCGCCTCCTGACACTTCCCGACTCCTCCCCGGACACAGGGCTGCCGTCTGTGGAGATCGAGTCGCTGGACGTCTGGCACGGCGAAATCGCGGCCGGCGACTGTCTCATCCTCATATCACCGAACGTGACGCGCCGTATCGGTCTCGGTCCGATCCAGGACGCGGTGTTGCAGCTGCATCCCCAGGCTGCCGTCGAGGAGATCCAGCGGCAGTTCGGATCGGGCGGGTTGGGCAGCACCGGCGGCGACGGCTGCCTCTTCGTGGAGGCAACCGAGGTGGCGGCCACGCACAAGGCCACGCCGCTGAAGCCGGTGTGGCCCAGCGATTCGCTGGCAGGGGCCCCGGACCGCTCGCCGATCCCGCTCGCCGACGTCGTCGGGGGCGGTGTGGCCGTTGCGCAGGGAACCGCTCGCCACGTCCAGATCGCTGCCGATGGCTGGCTGAGACGAAGCGTCTACAACATGTTCGACCGTCTGCCGCAGCGGCCCATGTCCCGCGGCCGGGTAACGCCGCTCGTCGTGCGCCGCGAACGCCGGCAGCGCGCCGCGATTGCGATCATCGGCATGATCAGCGTGATCGCCCTGGTTGGAACGAGCATGTGGTTCCTTTCGGGGACGAGGGGAACGGGTGGGAACATCCCGGCTCAGCAACAGGCCCAGGACGCGTTCGCAAAAGCACGGGCGAACATAGACGCCGTGTTCGGTAACGGGCGCGATCTCGTGACAACCGATCCCAAGGCGGCCGACACGTACCTGGAGCTGGCGTTCACGCAGCTTCAGACCGCGGAGCAGAACGGCTATCCGGCCGATCTGCTCACCCCTTCCAGGCAGCAGGTGATCGACGGCCTGGACAGGTACTTCGGCGTTACGACGCTCCATCCGATCATCGTTGCCTCATTCACAACGGATGATCTCGGGGACCTGGTTCTCGGACCCGACGGCGCCGCGTATCTGATCGATTCCACGAGTAAGTACGTCTACCGAGTGAATCTGGAAACCAAGGCCACGCTCACCGTCACCTATGAGAACAGCGTCTCGACCGTGGGCCAGTACCTCGTAGGGGCGCCGACCCATCTCGCCGTCGGCGGCCCCGATGTCCTGATGCTCGACAGCCTCAACTCGCTCTGGACCTGGCAGCCAGCCCTCGGCGACAAGACCGGCCGGGGCGTGTTGAAGAAGGTCTCCATCCCCGACAACGCCAACTGGGGCCTGGGCATCCGTGGTGTCGGCGCCTTCGTCACCAACGACAAGCTCGGCCTGTACAACCTCTACATCATCGTGCCCACCGCTCAGCAGATCCTCAAGTACCAGCCGGCGCAGGACGGCACCGGCTACCCGAAGGACTCGAAGTCCCCGTACCTCAGCCTGCCCCAGGACGTCAGCTCGGTCGACGACATGTACGTTGACGGCAAGATCTTCCTCGTGGATCACGGCCAGCTCAACAGGTACGACCGCGGACAGGTCTCCAAGGGCTGGTCCACGGACCTGCCCAAGGACAAGGTCATCCGGCCGCTCGCGCCTATCTACAAACGCGTTACCGCCGACAACCCGGCGCAGGACAAGGGCAACTTCTACGCGTTCGATTCCCAGAACAGGCGCATCCTGGCCCTGCAGAAGAGCGACGGTGCCGTCGTGGGTGAATACATCGCACCGGTGGGAACGCCATGGCTGACGTCGGTCAAGGGCATGTTCGTCATCCCGGGAACCTCGACGACGAGCCCAATTCTCTACTGGACCGAAGGCAGCTCACTGCTGATGGCATACCTCGACCCGGACCTCGCGCCGGCCGCGACGCCGTCGCCAAGCGCCGTCGCCACCAAGTCGGTCGCGAGCCCCGGACCAAGCGCCAAGAAGTAGGCACCCGGAGCCCCGCCGGAGTGGCCGGAGTGTGATAATCGGTCAATGGCAGAGCCGCTCGCCGAAGTAGTCGTCGAGAGCGTGCGCGTCCACATGCTCTCGAGCCAGCACGTCGTCCTGCTCAAGGAGACGGGTAAAGAGCGATACCTTCCGATCTGGATCGGCCCCTGGGAAGCCAACGCGATCGCCACGCGCCTCCAGGGCATCTCCCCCGAACGGCCGATGACGCACGACCTCTTCTCGGCCACGCTGACGGAACTCGGCGCAAAGCTGGCGCGAGTCGTCGTGGCCAGTCTCTCCGACGAAACCTTCCACGCTACTCTGGAACTCGAGGCCGGCGGCAAGACGATACTGGTCGACGCCCGTCCCTCCGACGCGCTCGCACTCGCCGTCCGGATGGACGTGAAGATCTTCGTGGCCACCGAAGTCCTGGATCGAGCCGGGGTGGAGCCCGAGTCCCACGTCGACGAGAAGCTCGAGGTATTCCGCGAGTTCGTCAACTCTCTGGACATCGACTTCGGCGACAGCACGCGCGAGGGTCCCGGCACCGACCGCCCTCCCCGAGAGTAGGGAGCGCGCTCGGGCGGGGATCTGGCGTCGTTGTCGCTGTGCTCCTCGCTCACGCACCTTCAGGTGCGCTCGCTCCGCTGCTCGGTCGCGCCTAGGCACGGGCTCGCCGGAGCGCGCCTATGCCATCGCTCGCTTCGCTCGCGGGGTTCAGTCGGGGATCTGGCGTCGTTGCTCCACTGCGCTGCTCGCTTAGGCGCGCCTATGCCATCGCTCGCTTCGCTCGCGGGGTTCAAGTCGCGGATCTGGCGGCACGTGCCGCCAGAGCGCCCTCCCGATACGGCGTAGGGGCGGTCCGGCGAGCCCGTGCCTAGGCGCACACGAGGAGCGGAGCGAGCGGGCTCAGACGCCCGTGANNGACGTCGCCCGCGAGCAGAGCGAGCGATTGCATAGGTGGGCTCAGGCGTGGATATGGCTAGGCGCACCCGAGGAGCAGAGCGAGCGGGCTCAGACGCCCGTGAGCGAGCACCGCAGGGGGCAACGACGCCAGATCCCCGACTGAGCCCGCTCCCACATTGACCGGCACTCTACTGACCGAGCATGGCCTCGCCGCGGGACATGGCCTTGCCGCGAGTGAACCAGAGCCGGAGCCGGAGAGACCAGAAATCGCGGACCGCGCGGAAGACGACCGAGGGCTTGGCGCCGGTGGGGGAGCCGGCCGTGCGCGGATAGTGGGGCACGCCCACCTCGGCCATCGACCGCTTCGCGTAGCGCAGCTTGATCAGGAGTTCGGCTGTGAAGAAGGCGCCGCCGGACGCGACGCGGATCGGGACGAGCGCTTCGCGCTTGAAAAGCTTGCAGGCGCAGTCGATGTCGTGGACGCGAACGCCGAAGAAGATCCGATTGGCGAGCCGGTAGATCCGCGCGTACCAGCGCCTGATCGGCGGGTCGGCACGCTTGAGACGGAAGCCCACGACTACGTCCGGCGAGTCCGCTTCCACGATGCGAGCGGTGAGCCGGCCTACGTCGGCGACCCGGAACTGGCGGTCGCCGTCGATGAAGGCGATGAGTCCGTAGCGGGAGGCGCGGAACCCCGATCGGAGCGCGGCGCCGTATCCGAGATTTACCGGATGCGTGACCACCCGGAACTCCGGGTGCTTCTTCGCGAGCTCTTCGGCGATGGACGCCGTCCGGTCCTTGGAGCCATCGTTGACGGCGATGATTTCGAACTTGTCCGCAATTGCGGGCAGGGCCGCAAGCGATTCCTCGACGAGGGACTCGAGGTTCGCCTCCTCGTTGTGAGCGGGGAAGAAGAACGAGAGTTCGGGAACTCGTTTCGCCGTAGAGGCGGGAGGGTCTCCCGCCTTGGGTGCGGGGGAGGCTGCGCTCACTGGCTTTCCTTTCGGCCGATGACGTGGGCGATGGTGGTTACGCCGTCGCCCAGCGTGAATGTTTGAATGTCGAATTCGGTGCTGAGGGCTTCCATCCCGTCGACGCCGCCACTCAATCGGATAGTGAATACCGGACGATTACCCAGGAATCTGTTGAATACGTCCTGAACTTCGCCCAGGTTGTCGTCCAGGCGGGTTCTGTCGTCGACTATGTAGATGTCAGGACGCATGCCCAGAACCTTCTGGCCGTACCACAGCGTCGTGGAAGTGCTCCACCAGCTGACGATGACCGAGTTCTTTGGCAGACCACCTTTGTCGGCCGGCGCCAGGACCACCGCGAGCCACCTGGCGTCGGAGGTCTGATTCGCCTCGCTGACTCCGTTGGGATTCGTCGAGCTCTGCGGCTGCTGCCGCAGAGGCACGATGTTCACCGCCGGGAACACGAGCGCAGCGGCCACGATAACTTCGCCCGCCAGAACGATCCGGGGCGCCCAGCCGGGGGTCGTCCGGCGCAACGGCGCGGTACCGGAGTCGCGTCCTGGCGCGTCATCCGCAACAGGCTCCGCGTCCGGAGAGGGTTCGGCGGCCAGGACGTCGGAGAGCCGCGGCACGCGTCCATCGAAGGCCCACGCGCGGCCGGCTTCGACCAGCCAGCCGGCCGCTCCTATGAGGTCTGCCGCGCCAAGCGCCGCCCAGGTCAGGACGATCATCAGCGGCACCAGGTAGTAGCGGCTGATGTCGGCGTTCGCGTAGGAGGCCGCGAAGATACACGTGGCCACCAGGGAGAGACCGCTCAGGATCACGTAACGAGGGCGCCGGGCCAGGCTCGTCCCGAGGCCCACGGCGCCGAGCGCAATCAGCGGTTGACCAATCCACCCGGTCATCAACCGCAGGATCGTGTCCGCCTTCGTGCCCAGGTTCCCCAGCGGGTCTGCGAGGCTGCCGCGGAACTGCTCCGCGAGCACCACGTACTTGAAGCCTTCCACAGTGTCCGGATGCCCGTAGATCACCGGCGCGTTCATCATCGCCCGGATCGGCAGCTCGGCGAAGAGCACGGTGATCGTCGCGAGCAGCGCGATGATGCAGGCCACCAGCGTCCGCCAGCGCAGCAGGACCCGCCAGTCGGCCGCGAGAACGAACAGCCCGATGGCGGGCGGCAGCAGCAACGCCAGAGAATGGTTGGCCACGGCCACACCGTATGCTGCGGCGGCCGCAACGAGCCAGCGATCGGCGTGGGCGGCGGCCGTCGCGTCGGCGCTCCGGCGGCGCTGGTCCCAGGTGATCAGCAGTACAAAGATGATCGCCACCAGCGCCAGATGGAACATGTGCGGGTCGGCGTGGGTGGAGAGGCGCCAGAAGAGCTGCGTGCATGCCAGGACCAGGCCGATCGCGAGCGCGATGAGGCGACGTCCGGTCAGAAGCTGGACCACCGCCACGGTCCCGGCAACGGCGGCAGCCGCGAGGAACGCCTGCAGGAGGTTCATCCGGAAGGCGGGATCGCCGAACGGCTGGAACACGCACGCCGCGAACCAGCCGAGGATCACGTAGGCGGGATAGCCCGTGGGGTGCGCTGTCCCCATCACCGGCGCCACGGCCTGGAATTCTGCCGTGTCCCAGTTGGAAATCCCGGGCATGAGCGTGGGGATCACGAAATAGAGCGCCAGGACCGCCGCCGCAACCGGTGCCACGATCCCAACTGCCCGGTCCGAGCCTGCAAGCTCGCGCAGTCGCCGCGCCCCGGAAGAAAGGGAAGGTCCAAAGGCGTTCATGCGATCACCAGCCAAGCGAAATTCCCCAGTAGGTTCCCCATATGTTGACGAGGATCGAAAGCCCAACCAGGACTATGAACGGCCACAGGCGGCCCAGCCTGCTCGCCCCCAGCGCAACGAGGATGAGCGCGAACGGCACGAAGTCGTTGCTGAAACGGTAGCCGAACTGTACCCAACCCTGGCTGAAATGCGCGAGGTTGGCGGTCGCGATCGCGACTACCGCGATCGTGGCCCCGGCGGTCGCCCGATCGACCCTCAGTCCGCGCAGCGGGCGCCACGCGACGAAGGCCGCGAAGAAGGCGGGGCTCGTCAAGAAGATGCTCGTTCCCACGGCGTTCGGTTCGGCAATGGGACAGGCCCTGTCGAACAGGCCGCGGGTCGTGGTTGTCACACACAACGGATCCCCGCCCGTGCCGGGGAAGACGCTGTAGAAGTCCGGCATGATCCTCGGCAGCCCGAACAGCATCGTTGCGATGTTCTGCGGGATGTAGCGGATGTCACTCACCGACCAGGCGGGGTTGTAGCCGAAGCTCGTATACCCGAGCTCCAGATGGTAGAGGTAGTCATACGCGGGATTGAAGAGATGGCCCGTCGTTGCATACGTGACGACCAGGAGGGCGGCGATTGGTACGGCCGCTCCCGCCCCGGCGAGCATCGCCCGCCGCATCCAGTTGCCGCCGCCGCCGACAAGGATGAAGAACGGCAACCCGAATAGGACGGTGAGTCGAGCCGTGACCGCCAGGCCGAAGAAGATGCCCGCGGCAATCTGACGCACTTCCGGGCTGGAAAGCGCGGACCACGCGGCCGTGAGCGCCCGATCCAGCTTGCCCCCGCCTCTTCGCCCGAACCACCAGAGCCCGACTATCAGAGCGGCGAGCGCGGCATCGATAAGGCCGATGAGCTCCTTCGAAGAACTCCCGGCGATCAGGAGGGCGGGCAATCCGCCCACGACGGCCACCGCAAGCACGAACGGCGTGAGGGCGCCGGGGCGGCCCGCGACCACGACCGCGAGCGAAGCGGCCAGGAGCCCGAGCAGCACGCCGACGGCCGCGAGCACGGATGCCGCGGAACCCGATCCGGCGAGCACGAACATCAACTCCGCGGTGACTCCGCCGGCCACGATGAGCGCGACGGACCGCCAGCCACCGGGCCATTCGAAGTGGCGCACGCCAGAAGCGGCGTTCTTGATCGGTTGGAGTTCGGTGGCCTCACGATCCGCGGAAAGGGCGAGCCCCACCGAGATGAGCAGGCAGAAGACGGCAACGATGTGCGCCCAGAACCAGGTCGTTCCGATTGCCGATGTGTACCAGAGGACCGTGCCAAGACCCAGGAATAGAGCCGTCAGACGGCGGATCTGCGGGCTGACCGGTAGGAAGCCGAGCATCCAATAGGCCAGGGCCACATCGATCGCGCCGAATACCGCCGACAGGAGTTGCTGGTTGGTTGAGACATGCCATATCGCCACGAACGGCAGCAGCACCCAGGCAGGCAGCGGCGGGAACGGGATGATGCCCTGACCGGTCTCATTGCCCGATTGGTCCAGGATCGGCTGCACGTCCTGATAGCCCGGCAATGGGATCGAGGTATGGCCCTCGAGCCAGGACTGCGCCTGCAGAACGAAGTGGATGTATTGATTGGAGTGATTCGGCTGGAACGCGTAGTACACGAACATGCACAGCAACGCGATCCCCAGGCCCCACCACACTCCGCCGACCTGCGGCCACCTGCGTCGCGACTCGCGATCGTCCGCGCTCTGAGGCTGCTGTGCCTGGGGTATACTCCGCTCCACCTCAGCGCTCGCCCGGGAGGCCGATTCTTTTGGCAGGATCGAGCACGCGCGAGGGCAGCCCCGAGGAGCGCTCGCCGGCGGGAATAAGTAGTGCCGTCACGACATTTCCCGCCATCGTCCTTCTCCTTGCCGTGGGTCTGGCCCTCCGCTTCATCATCGCATACGTCCTCTTGCCCGGTTCGGGCTTCCCCAACGACCTGGCTTCATTTCAGGGTTGGGGAAATGACATCGCTCTGCACGGCCCGACCGGCTTCTACGATCGAGCCGGCTTCCTCGACTATCCGCCCGTCTACCTGATCCTGCTCGGAATCGTCAGCCGGTTCGCCGGCGGCGACCTCGGTGAGTGGGTGAAGGTGATGCCGATCCTGTCGGATTTGGGCCTGGCCGCAATCGTGTGGTACATGGTCCTCGAGATGGGCGGCTCCTCCAGGCGCGCCCTCGTCGCGGCGGCGATCGTTGTCGTCAACCCGATCACCTGGTTCAACAGCGCGATCTGGGGCCAGGCCGACGCCGTGGGCTCGATCTTCCTGCTGCTGGGCCTGCGCGAGTTGCAAAAGGACCGACGCGAAACCGCTTCGGTGCTGGCTGTGCTGGCGGTACTGACCAAGATGCAACTCGGCATCCTTGGCGTCGTCGTGGGTTGCGTCGTCCTTCGCCGCTCGCTGGTTCCCAAGACGGGAGTTGCGCAACCGGACCGTGTCCTGAGCTCCATCGGTGCCGGCCTCATGACCGCGGCCGCCGTCTGCCTGCCGTTCACGGGGCTGAGCTATGACATCGGCCGACTCCACGATGCAGCCGGACTCCTGACGATCGCCGTCGGAATCGTCGCCGGGATCGGCGTGTTCGCCCTGTGCCGGCGATACTTGCCTCTCGCCGGAGCGCGCGACCGGTCGGTGGCCGCCGTCGTTGCGGGAGCCGGAACGGTGGTCCTCATCGCCGGCATGGTGTTCGACTCGATCGTGAGCCGCCTGATGAGCACCTTCGGCGAGTATCCGTATCTGACGCTCAACGCATACAACCCGTGGGCGCTAGTGGGGCGTTCCGGTGAGGCGATGGGCCGGAGCCTGAGCTGGATCCGCGACGCGAACTACACAAGTGCCGATACCGGGGTCACCGAGCCCGGATTCGTGTTCGGCCCATTCCCGCCGGCGCTGGTCCTGGGCGCGCTGGTCCTGGCGCTGGTCCTTGTTGTGGGTGCGGTGGCGTTGTGGAAATCGTCGCGCCGAGCCGCCGACGAGGACGGTGGGAACCGGGCAAGCGAACGGCGGGACCTGGCCGCGGTCATGGCCGTCTCCGCTGCCGTGATCGCCGTGTTCGCGGTCGCAACAGTGAACGGTCTCGCGGCCGCGGTCCTGGGCGACGGGATGCTGATCGCGATTCTCGCCGGCGTTGCTCTGTGGGCCGCGTGGCGCGACGACGCACTGTCGCTTCTGGTGGCGCTCGCGATTCTCGCCATCGCGTTCTTCGTGGTACCCACTCGCGTTCACGAGCGATACCTCTTCCCGTTCTTCGCCCTCGGCACGATCCTGCTGGCCGTCTCGTGGCGCTGGACCGTGACTTACCTGGCCCTGACCGTCGTCAACACGCTCAATCTCCTTGCCGTCCTGGTCCAATACGACGGCCTCTCCAAGCCCGACGCGGCGAACTCGCCGCTGATCACGGCATCGTTCCCTGACATGTCGAGGCAGCTGGCGGGCACCCTCACGGATTGGGGCAGGGGAATCGTGTCCGCGCGTTGGGGCTTCAACATCGGGCCGATCGGCTGGGAAGGCATCTGGCCCATCGTGCTCTCCGCGCTCGTAACCGGCACCGTCATGATCTGGGTTCTGCTCCAGATGCGAGGCGTCGCCGTGGACAAGCTCGCCAGCGAGGCCGCCACGGCCGGGTTGGAATCCGGATCAGGCTGGCTCGACCGTATCTTCGGCGCGTTCGCAGGCGTCGAAGGTGCTCACACGCCATCGACCCGCGGCCTGGCCGCCGCCCCTGGCGACGGGGTCAGCGTTGCTTCGGTACATGAAGGGGAAGAGCACGGCATGGACAGCGAGTACGAGGACCGGGACGAGCTTCCGCTCGGCGACGAACAGCCCAATGACGGCCGGCCCCTCTACGTGCCCGACTTCGTGATGTCCATCTGGCATCGCCTGTACAGGCCCTCGGCGCTCCCGGACCGCTCCCCGTCACTGAATTCGGAGCCGCGCGGCCGCCTTGACAAGCTCGACCTGTGGGTTGTGGCCGCGCTGATCATCATCATCGCGTCGATGCGCATCTACCGCCTCGGCGAGCCCGTCGACATGCACTTCGACGAGGTCTACCACGCGCGGACCGCCATGGAGTTCCTGCAGGACTGGAAGTACGGGCTGCGCCACGACACCTACGAGTGGACCCACCCGCACTTCGCCAAGTACGCGATCGCCGCGAGCATCAACACCTTCTCGGACGACAAGGTCACGTCCACCGGCAACATCGATGTCCCCGTCAAGGATGTCCTGGTCCAGCCCCGCCAGGCGTACCCGCCGTCCGCGCCCGACCCCAATACCGCCGAGAAGAACGCCGACCCCGATCTACGGTACGGCGACCGCACGTTCGTTGCCACGGGCTCGGATGTCCGTGTCTACGACCTGACCACTCGCGCGCTCGTTCACACATATCCGATACCCGGCGCCTCCGCCTTCTCGAGCGTCGGAATCACGGGTCTCGTCTATGTAGGGACCACCGACGGCCGTATCTACCGCATCGACACGAACTCCCTCGACGACGTGCGGCTGGGCACGTCGCAGACTGTCCCGGCGCCCGTCCTGCTCGGCGTGAAGACGGGTATCAGCATCTCGCGCATCTACACGGACACGCCGCCCTACGCCCTCGTCTCCGACACGGCCGGCGACATCGTCTCGGTCGACCTGACCAACACCGATGGCGCCGTCGTGGGACGTGGCAACCTCCCCGGCGCAGCAGATTTCGCGCCGCTCGGAGCGGGCCCCACGACGGTCATTGCCAACCCTAAGCAGGTCACGGACGCGACCGCGGTCGCTCAGGTGCTGGCAAGCGACGTCCCCGGCGCAGGCCAGGCGGAGATCCAGGCCGCGCTCACCGAGAGCGTCGGCGACCTCGAGATCGCCCTGCCGCTGGGACCCCTCAGTACCTCACAGGTCACGCTGATCAAGAACCAGATCACGGCCGGAGCGCTGCCCGGTCTCAGCATCTCGTCGTCCAGCCCGCAGGTTCTTGTGGCCTACCAATCCGGCGTGGGGTTGCTCGACGCACGCCACGTGGTCGTCAACTCCTCGATCCCCACCAGCGACCCGGCTACGTCCCTGGCCGTGAACACCGACACGCAAGGGGAAGTATTCGTGGCGTCCGGCGCCTCCATCGTGATACTCACGACCGACCCCAGCGGCGGCCCTGCCACAGCGACTAAGTCCGGCAACCAGCCGCTCGAGCGGATGCCCGGACTCATTACCAAGATCGTCTTCGACAAGGGCACGAAGATCGCGCATGCGCTTGGGCGCACGCAGGACGGCCAGAGTTGGACCGTCTACGCGATCGCCACGGAGGGTGCGCCGGACGCCAACGCCGTGTTCTCCGATGCGCGGCTTCCCTTCCAGCCGGTAGCGCTCGGCCTCGATTCGTCGCCCAAGCTCCCGAACGCGAACCATGAGGCGCTGCTCGCGTTCGCCGCGGATGGATCGACCGCGTCGATTGACGTGGGGCAGTTCGCCTTCTCCTGGCGTGTCGTGGGCGTCCTGTTCGGAATCCTGATGGCCGTCTGCATGTACCTGCTGACGAGGCTTCTCTTCCGCCGCCGGACCGTGGGTCTGCTCGTGGCGCTGTTCACGCTGACGGACGGGATGCTCTTCGTCCAGTCGCGGATAGCGATGAACGACACCTACGTGGGCGGCCTGCTTCTCCTTGCCTACGTGATATTCGCGGTCCTCTGGCTCAACAAGTGGCGGAGTCCCAGGATGGCCTGGGCCGCCTTCTGGATCGGCATGCCGATACTCGGCGTCGTTCTGGGGCTCGCTCTGTCGGCCAAATGGGTGGCCGCCTACGCGATGGTCAGCATCGCAGTCTTGATCCTCATCCGGTCCGCGCTCGGTCGGGTGTTGACCGTCGGGGGACTCGCCGCTATCACCGGCCTCCTCGGATACCAGGGCATTGCCGAAATGAAGACGATGCCGGACACCGGAAACGTCCCGCTGTCCATACTGGCCTTCGCAGGGGCGCTCGCAGTAGCGGTTGCCGGTGGCGTCTGGCTCATGCGGACCAGGACAACTCCGGACAAGGTCGCGGTAGGCCTCGTGACCGCGTTGGGTGCCGCATTACTGGTTCTCGCCGGCCTGTTCAACTCGCCGGCATCCATGCAGAACGGCGCCCCCAACTACACGTTCTTCCTGATCGCCCTCGCGATCACAGTGCTGGCGGCCGCCGGCTGCGCCTACCGCCCCGTGGCCTGGACGCGCGAGGAGTTCTGGTTCGCCACTGCGGGCCCGATCATTGCCGGCGCCGGGATCCTGGCGCTGGGCGGGCTGATGCATGCCACCAACGGATCGATGGGCTTGATCACGCTTCCGTCGGAACTGGCGGGGCAGTGGAGTTCGTTCCTCGTCAAGGCTGGTGCCGCCGGCATCGGGCTGGGCGTCGTGGCCGTCCCGGTCTTCTGGGGAATCGGCAGGTACGGCTTCGGCCCGCTGGCGGTTGCTCCGGGCCCTCGCAATCCCGCCCGCTTCGCGGAGCCTGCCAGCCCCGCGCCCGCCGGCTGGCTGAGGCTCGGGTCCGGCAAGGGTCTGCCGGCGTTGTGGATGACGCTCTGCCTGGCGATCCTGCCGTTCGTGGTCTACATCCTTATGTACATCCCATGGGCGATGCCGTGGCATCAGGAGACCGATCAGACGGGCTCACTGCCTGCGATCGCCTGCTTGCACACGTCCGTAACGACCGATACGGATGGAATCGTGCACGCCGTCTGCGACAACGCCTGGCCGGCCGGCCACACAGGCCAGAACCTCTGGGAACTGACCATTTCGATGTACAACTACCACAACGACCTGCGCGCATCGCATGCCGCGTCGTCGCCGTGGTGGGCCTGGCCGATGGACCTCAAGCCCGTCTGGTTCGAGAGCGACGGATACTCGTACGACCTGGGCTCCTGGATCCACGACGGCGGCAACCCCGCCTTGTGGTGGATGGCCATCTTCGGTGTCGCGTTCATCACGTGGCAGGCGTACAGGCGCCGCAGTCTTGGCCTGGCCCTGATCACAATGGCGTTCTTCTGGCAATGGCTGTCGTGGGCGCGCATCGACAGGGCCGCGTTCCAGTATCACTTCTACACGGCCTTGCCCTTCTTCCTGATGGCCCTCGCCTACTTCCTCGCCGAGCTCTGGCACGGGCCCTCACGCCGGACGTGGCTGCTCGCAAGATGTGCCGCGGCCGTGGCGCTGATCTTCCCCGCCCTCATGTGGCTCGCCAAGCCGGTGGCTTGTTCCATCGCGAGAGTCGACACCAGTGAGTACTTCGGCAACTCGGCGTGCGGTACGAGTACTGGTAGCGTTGTGCTCGAGGCCCGCTACGTGCTCATAGGCGCGCTGCTCGTCGTCGCGTTCGTGGTGATGGCGCTCACATTGGTCCGGCTCGAGCGCCGGCAGTCCGAGGGTCACGAGGATCGCAACTGGGCTTTCCAGCTGCTCGCGACACCGCTTCTTGCGCTGGTGCCTCTCGTGTGGCTGGGTCAGGCCGGGCCGCGCGACGTCTGGTTCACAGGAGCGCTTCCTTCCGAGACCATTGCCTGGGTGATGCTGCCGCTGCTGGCGATCATCGGGTTCTTTGCCCTGACGGCGAGGAACCCGCGGCGCTTCGTCCTTGGCGTCTGCATATTTGCTGTTGCTGCATTCCTCGCCCTCTATCCGGACCTGTCCGCCCTGCCCATCCCGGCATCCATCCAGGGCCTCTACTACGCCGCGCTGCCCACATGGATGTACGGCTTCCAATTCTCCGTGAACCTCCAGCCGTCCAGCCAGGTTGGGTTGTTGACCGTCAACACGGTGCTGACGGCCGGCTTCGTCCTCTTCGCCGCAGGTATCGCGGCCTGGGTGGCGTGGGAGCACAGGATCGTCGTGGGGTTCCGCCGCGCCACGCGTCGGCTTGGCCCTGGCGCTTACGCGGACGGCGACGGACCTGAGGAGGGCGGCAGCGCGCCGGAAGCGCCGGCGTCCTCGGCCGGCGGTGACAAGCAGGAGTAGACCCGGCGGCGGTCGGTTACGTGTGTGAAGGTGGCGGGACTTCGGCCTTGAAGTCACGCGGCAGCTGGCCCTGCGCCGCAAGGCGGCGGATCACGAACCCGTAGTACTCGTCGACCTTGGCCGTCACGCTTTCCCAGCTGAACTGCTCTGCCCGGACGAGTCCCGCGGCGCCCATCCGCGCGCGGAGTTCGGAGTCCGAGAGCAGTTCCAGCAGGGCCGAGGCCAGCCCCTTGGTGTCGCCCGGCTGGACGAGCAGCGCCTGGCGCCCGCGCTGGACAACGCCCTTGTAGCCGTGGATGTCGCTGCAGACGATCGGGGCGCCGGCCGCCATCGCCTCGAGCAGCACTATGCCGAACGACTCGCGCCCGGTTGCCGGCGAACAGAAGATGTCGGCCGTCTTGAAGAGCTGCGCCTTCTCGGCATCGCTGACCCGGCCGAGGAACTCCACGTTCTGAAGGCCGCGGGTCATGACATAGCGGCGAGCCTCACGCTCCTGGGGGCCCGAGCCCACGACCAGCAGCCTGCACTCGACACCCGTCTTGCGCACCAACCGGAATGCCTTGAGCAGATGCGGCAGGCCCTTCCGATCCTCCAGCCGGCCTACGAAGAGGATGTTCGGGCAGCCGTCCTGCCATCGCGCGATGGGAACGGCGCGGTGGAAACGGCCCACATCGACGCCGTTTGGGATCACCTTGTAGTCGCCGGGAAAGAAGCGGTCCACGAAGTGGCGGGCCGCCGCGCTCACCGCGATTCGTCCGTGTAGTCGCGCGGCGTAATGGGATAGCGTCCGCTTTCCGAGCTCGTATGCCGGCGAAAAGCCCGCGTAGGCGTGGAAGGTAGCCACGTTGACGCTCTTGGACTGGTGCAGCAGTACGAGCGAAAGGAACGGCACGAACGGCTCGTGGAAGTGGAGCAGGTCGAATTGCTCGCGGGCAAGCATCGCCTGAACCTGGGAGACGTAGCGCGGCGAGAGCGTGATCGTGCCCATCGAGCCGTTGCTGGGCATGGAGAAGCCTTTGCCAATTCGGATGACGTCGCCCTCGGACGATCGCTGAAGGCCGTGGCTGCTGCTGATGATCCGGACGTCGTGTCCGCGGAGCCTCAAGTTCTCGTACAGGAAGCGGACGTGTTCGTTCACGCCCCCGGGCAGCGGATAGACGTAGGGCGTCACAAGCCCGATCTTCACGCGGACGGCTCCTCTGCCTCGCGCTGCTCCGCCGCTGCCGCGCTGTTGAGTCCATGCCGTTTGGCCTGGAGGTACTCGGCTTCGCGGTGGCGCTGCGTCTCGAGATGTTCCGGCGGCACCCCCAGGTCGCGTGGAGTGCCGTCCCGGAGGAAGTTGCGGCGTCCCCAACGGGCGACGTCGCGGGCCTGCTTTCGTACCTGGCGACTGTAGATCAGCACCTCTCGCGCCACGCCCCAGGTCATGCAGCTGCCGCTCGTCGTGCCCGCGAGCACGGCCCTCCGGTAATCCTCTGCCGTGTGGCCGGGAAAGTATGTCCGCCCGTCGCCGATCGTCTCGAGCGTGTGGCCGTCGCTATTGCCCACCACCGGCAAACCCAGTTCCTTCGCCAACCGGACGGTCGCAGCCCCGCCGAAGCGCCCGGCCGTTGATGGGTTGTAGGCCTCCAGGGCGTCCCAATACAGGAGCGGATCGCTGGAGTTGTGGATGCGCATGATCGCGTGCTTTCGCATCCCCTTGGTGAACGCCGAGAAGGGATGCGGGACGATCGCGAGGCCGCCCTGCTCGTGGATCTCCGCGACGGTGTGCTCCAGGGGCTTGTTGCGCTTGAGCCGCGCCTGGAGGAAGACGCCGAGCAGGTGCCCGCTGCGGGTGGTGACTTCCTCGGCCACGACAACGTCGATGCGGCTGCCACGTTCGCGCGCCAGGCGCTGGCACTCCACCGCAGCCTCGATGCGCTCGTGATCGGCTATCGCGATCACGTCCAGGTCCGTGTGCCGCTCCACGTAGTCCAGGATCCGCAGCGCGGAGGCGGTTCCGTCCGACGCAATCGAGTGGATGTGAACGTCGGCCTGGCCCAGCTTCGGCTTCGTCCCGTCCGTCACGCGGCCTCTCCGCTTTTCATCGAAGGCTTCTCCAGGTCCGGCCAGATCGGGTGGAAGAGCGCCAGCCACTGTTCTGGCGCATCGCTGATGAGCTGCTCGAAGATTCTCGCCTCTTCGCGCAACATCGCTCGGCTCCGGTCGCGCCGGCTGGCCACTACCGGCACCGGCACCGGCAGCAGCTTGCCACGATAGCGGCCCGGCGTCGTCCGGCGCACGGCACCCACGCACACCGGCGCCCCGGATTCCGCCGCAAGGAGCACGGGACCGGCGGGTATCCTGGTCGTGGCGCCGAAAAGCAGGACCTCGATGCCGCCTCCGGTAATGTCGCGATCTGCGACCAGACCGACCGGCTCGTCGCGGTGGAGCGCGGCCGTCAGCTGCGCCGGCGCATCCTTGAGACTCACGATTCGTGTGCCGACCTTGGCCCGCGTCGAGTAGATATATCGCTGGACGCGCTCATTGGACACGAACTCCATCGGCGTGACGAGTGCTCCGAGCCGCTGGACGGCCAGAAGGCCGGGCATCTCGATGGCACCGAAGTGCATGCCGACCAGGATCATGGCGTGCCGGACCATCAGGCGATCCACGTTTTCCGGCGTTTCGATTACGAGTCGGTCCGCGATCCACGCCGCGTCGTATCGCGCCGCGCGGGCGAGCTCCACGTTGTAGTAAGCGTGGTGGTGGAACGCGCTCTTGACGAGCCGCTCCAGCGCCGCGGGATCGGATGCGGCGCGGCGGTAGCGTTCGTCGCCGACCTCGTTGGCGGCCATCCACTGAACAACACGCCTGAGGTTGTGGCGGGCGCGTTCCCGGCGCGTGCGGGAGCCGTGGTATGAGAGCCGGCCTGCTACCCCAGCGAGCGTCCAGAGGGGCCGCTCGGGCAGTTGGAGCAGCAGCTTCATCCCGCCGATGACCAGCAGCGCGATCGCGTCGTCGGCTATTCGCCGAAGCAGACCGCGCCTCGTTGCGGCGGCCGCCGGATCGGAGGGGGAGTCGACGATCATTTCTCCGGCTGCTGTGCGGCCGTGCCGCCGTTGGTGGCGCTCCTGGGAGCGGCGCCCCTGGCGTCATTGGCCATGGCCGCGCGGTTGCGAGCCTCAAGGGCGGCCTGCTCGGCTGCGGTATCCGGCCAGATTGGCTTGAATATGTACCACTCCGAAGGGTTGGGCGAGATGTGGCCCTCGAGCGCGGTGGCGATCTTCTGTGTCGCGATCGCGAGATCGGACGGCGAGTCGGACGGGACCAGGATCGGATCGTTGGCCGAAGCCTTGAACCTGCCGCCCGGTAGCCGGTTGATCGAGAAGGGCACGATCGCCGAGCCGTGCTTCGCGGCAAGGATGGCGGGCCCGGCCGGGAGGGTGGTCCACGCATCGAACATCTTCACGGGAATGCCGTCTTCGCGGTAGCCCCAGTCCACGAGAAGAACCAGGCCTTCGTGGCGTCGAAGCGCTCCAAAGACGCCCCGCAGGTTTCGCCAGGCGATCATCTTCACGCCCCAGCTTTCGCGCTGGCGTGCGAAGAGCTCGTAGAGCTCCCGATAGGAGCTGTCGTCGCCCACGACGTTGATCTGCAGGCCGTGCTTGGCGAAACCGGCCGCCGCGGCCTCGTTGTTGCCGAGGTGGGACGCTACCAGCACCAAGCCCTTCGAGGCCTTGTAGATTTCCAGGAACTTGTCGAAGTCACGGACTTCGAGAAGGCTCTCGACCTCCTCGCGCTTCATCCATGGAAGCCGCATCAACTCCAGGAGGTAGCGGGAGTAGTTGAGGTAGGCGGCGCGGGCCATCTTGTGCGCGGCCTTGTCGTCGGGATCGACACCGAGTACGTGCCCGAAGTTGGACCGGAGCCAGCGCCGTCGCTGCGGGCTCGCGGCATAGCCGATCAGCGAGATCCAGGCCCCCACCCGGTAGATGAATCCGCCCGGCAGATGGCCCACGATCCAGGACGAGGTCTTCCAGAAGCTGACGGCCACGACGCCGGCAACGTGTGTGCCAAACGTTTCCTTCTCGAGCCGGTGCGGCGCCTCGAACCTCTTGCTCGTGGCGGCTTCTGCCGGAGCGCCGTTGGATCCCTTGGCCGGGCGGCCCGAAGCTGCAGCCCCGGCGCCCGGTGCGGGACCGTCCGCGCCGGCGGTGGCGGCGACGGACGTGCCGTCGCCGCTCACCGTTCCGGCGTTGACGCTATCGAGTTCTGGACTCACTTAGGCGCGACAGACGTTGCCGCGACCGCGGGCTTTCCACCACGGAGAGGAGCCTTCTTCATGGCCTTCTTCTTGATGGTCTCGGTGCCCTGGAGGGTCTGGTTGTCCTCACCGCGGATGAAGGCTTCGACGCGCTCGCGCGCTTCGTCGTCCGGCATCTGGATGGGCGGGGACTTCTTGAAGTAGGCCGCCGGAGCAACGAGCGTTCCGGAGAGGCCGCGGTCGAGACCCAGGCGCATGCAGCGGATAGCGTCGATGACGACGCCGGCGCTGTTGGGACTGTCCCAGACCTCGAGCTTCATCTCGATGTTGAGCGGCACGTCGCCGAACGTGGTGCCTTCCATGCGGATGTAGCA
>PMBG01000124.1 GCA_003153755.1 Chloroflexota bacterium
TTGTGGACTTCACCACCGACGAGGTATCCATCCTGATGAATCAATTGCGACGGATTCAACGGCAGTGCGCTGCCCTCATGAAAGGCCGCGAATAGCGACATACCGGCTGCAGGACGAGATCGTTTTCGGCTCGACCGCCCAGGTTCGGCCGCCTGCGAGGACAAACGACGACACGATAACTGGACACGAAATGCACGCCCATCCACGAGGCGCGCCACACCGCAAGGCGACCGCGGCCTTCCAAGCTGACAGCATGCCAGCGAGCCTCTTTGAGCAGGGGATAGCCCCCGGCCGGCCTACCCGTCACACGCGCCGGGCAGGCCGCGTCCCTGAGGCCTGACAGTCGTCAAGAGGGCAGCATGGTTTCGATGTTCGCCAGCTCACAAGGTTGGCGCAAATGCACGGCGATCACAGCGGTCATGTTGCTTNNGGAAGTTGGTACTCACAGCCCAACGGCGACGGCCACGACTACGTCTACCGCGACTACGTCTACCGCGACTCCGAGCGATGTCCCTTCGGCAGCGCCAACCATGACCGATGCCCCGCATGGTTCGTTCAGTTCGACGGGATCCATGTCGACCGAGCGGTCGGCGCACACCGCAACCTCGCTCGCAAGTGGCAAGGTCCTGGTCACCGGAGGACTTGGCGGCTCCGGCGTGGGGTCGGCGGAGCTGTATGACCCGGGCACGGGCTCGTTCAGCTCGACGGGATCCATGTCGACCGCTCGGGTGGGGCACACCGCGACCTTGCTGGCGAGCGGCAAGGTCCTGATCACCGGAGGCACCGACGGCTCGATCAGCCCGCGCGTCCTGGCGTCGGCGGAGTTGTATGACCCGGCCACCGGTTTGTTCAGTTCGACCGGGTCCATGTCGAGCCCTCGGTACGAGCAAACTGCGACCTTGCTCGCAAGCGGGAAGGTCCTCATCGCCGGAGGCATTGGCGGCCCGGACGCCGTCCTGGCGTCGGCAGAGTTGTATGACCCGGGCACCGGTTCGTTCAGTTCGACCGGGTCTATGGCGAGCGTCCGGACGGTGCACACCGCGACCTTGCTGGCAAATGGCAAGGTGCTGATCACCGGAGGCATTGACAGTTCGAACGCGACCCTGGCGTCGGCGGAGTTGTATGACCCGGGCACCGGCGCATTCAGCTCGACCGGACATATGTCGAGCCCTCGGGGTGGGCACACCGCTACCTTGCTGCCGGGCGGCAAGGTTCTAGTGACCGGAGGCGGCAGCGGATCGGGCAACCTGGCCTCGGCGGAGCTGTATGACCCTGCCACCGGCGCGTTCCGTTCGACAGGCTCTATGTCGAATGTTCGGTACGACCACACCGCGACGTTGTTGGCGAGCGGCAAGGTTCTGATTACGGGAGGCGATGCCGACAACCACGGCCGGATATGGGCGTTGGCGGAGCTGTATGACCCGGGCACCGGCATGTTCAAACCCACCGGGTCTATGTCGAGCGCTCGTTTCGCGCACACCGCTACTCTGCTGGCGAGTGGCAAGGTCCTGATCACCGGTGGCCAGCACGGCGCGGGCGACAGTTGGGCGTCGGCGGAGTTCTACACCCCATAGCCGCGGACCTGATCGCCGGCCTCCGCCTCGCCTACGGCTCGTACAGCTCCGCCGAGGGCGGCCCCCGAGGTCCAGGTGTCGCTGCCGAGTAGCAGGACTCGGCCGTCGGCCAGCAGGGTAGCGGACACGGCGTCGGCCTTCTTCAGGAGCGTCCCGATCCGGCCGAAGGTGCCGGTCGCCGGGTCGTACAGTTCGACCGAGTCGACCGGCTGTGAGCCGGCCGAGGTGAGTCCGCCGGCGATCAGTACGCGACCGTTCGTGAGCATGGTCGCGGTGTGGTTTGTACGGCCCGAGATCAGGTGGCCGCATCCCACTCGCTGCGGTAGAGGGCCACGCCCGNNTGCCTGGATGCCGGTTCGAACCCGAACCGGGGGTAGTAGCCGGGGTGGCCCAGGACGACCACGAAGGGGCACGGCGTCTGCCGAAGGACGGCCAGCCCGGCGCCGACGAGCTCACTGCCGATGCCCTGGCGCTGCCACTCGGGCAACACGGCCAGCGGCGCGAGCCCCATGCCCGAACGTTCGCCGCCGCCTTCGGCCTCGAGCCGAACGGGGCTGAAGAGGACGTGGCCGACCACGGCGCCGTCGACCACCGCCACAAGCGAGAGGAGCCCTTCGGCGGCGCCCCGAAGTTGTTCGATCACCGCACCCTCGACGGTTCGGCCGAATGCTCGGTCATTGACGTTGCGGATCGCGGCGTCGTCGTCGGGTTGCTCTCGCCGGATGTCGGCCACTTTGAGTCCTCAGCTGGGTTGGTTCAGGGAGCGGAGCTGGTGACCACCGGCCGGGGCTTGTTGAGGCACAAGGCCAGGTCGCGAGATGGCCGCCTGTCCGGCATGTCGGCGATGTCGACCACCAGCCGAATAGCTCCCCGCGTCCAGCCGTGCGGAAGATCCACGTCAGGCCTGGCGAGGTTGATGGCGGGGACGTCGAAATGGAGGTCCGTGTCGCCTGTGGGTAGGGCCGAGATGTCATTGGCCGCTCGCCAGATGGCCACTTCGCCAGACGCTCCGTTCGCCACCGTGACCTTGGTGCGGGCGTAGATCTCCAGCCGGATTGCCCGCCCGGTGATCGGCGGGCCGCCGTTAGTGACGACGAGATCCACCGATGCCGGCGCGGCCAGGTCGAGTGGCGTTGGATGTACTCGGAACGCCACCCGTATGGGCCCCTCGACCGTGACGGCCTCCTCGAACCGGCTGAGCAGCGGTTCGTCCACCAGTCCGGCGTTGACCCGGTCGCGCGGCTGGGTCACCAGAATCGGTTGGACCAGGCGAACGTCGGCACCCATCGGCCGATCAATCGAGATGGCAAGCTCCCAGGAGCAGGCGAGCACCTCCGGATCACCACACGAGGAAGGGGCGAGGCCATCCAGGTCGAACTCGAGTCCCCAGTCCACCCGACGGCCGGACCGATACTCGGTCGGGCCCGAGACTCGCACGGGCACTTCCTCGATCGTCCGAGTGTGCTTGACTCGCCCAGAGCGGCTCGAGCCGGGGGTCTCGGCGGAGTTCTTGTTGGTCCACCAGGTTTCCGTCGCCCGCACCACGGCCCGGACGGCCGCGGCGGTGAAATCCCGATCCGGGACATAGGCCACGTCGATACGCTGGGACGTGTTGGGTTCAAGGATGAGCTGACGCGGATCGGCGATCACCCAGGAGCCGCCCGTCGCGACTCGGTCTCCGTCCGCGGCGAGCCGGTCGGGCCGCGGAAGGACACGGTTGCCCGATGACAGAGAGGCGCCGATCCCGCCGATGACGGCGATCCCGGCGAGCGCGAGCATCGGCCCGACCAACGAAGAGCCGGCGCCCAACTCAACAGAGAACGCGAACATGGCGCCGAAAAGGACGGCGCAGATCCCGATGGCCAGGACCACGTGGCTGGTCGACGATATTCGGAATCGCGGATTCATCACACCATGGTAAGGGCGCGCCGAGCCGACGGACGCATCCGGGGTCCAGGGCTCTTGGTCCCAGGCGCGGAACGTCCCGCTGGACGCGCGCCGGTCGAGGACGAGGGCTCGGTCAAAGGCTCGATGCCGCGGGTTCGGAGGGCCTGGCCCAGCCCGCGCGACATCAAGGCTCCGGCAGTAGCCCGGACGCGCAGGAGCCCGGCCGAAGCCGGGCTCCATGGTGTGCGCCGAGGGTGGGACCTAGATGGCGGCCGCAGGTGCAGTCAGGACTCTGGCGCCACCGGCCGGCTCGCGGTAATCCGAGGTGATCGGCGATGGGCTGAAGCCCTTGAAGGTGAGCCACAGGCCCAGGAACGCCTCCCAGATGACCTCCGGGACGGTCAGGATGCCCTGCGGTGCGGAGGCCTGCGGGATCACGCCCATCAGCACGGCGATCCCCGAAATGGCGAGCAGCGGCCCACCGATGACACCGAAGAGCGCCATGCGGCGTGACACCAGGCCGGAGCTGTACATGAGGTAGCCGAGGATGAGCCCGGTTCCCACGCCGTCGGTCAGGCCGGGGCCGAGCAGGAAGGTCCAGTCGTGGATCGAGTGGAGAGCCTTGCCGATCAGCACGAGCGAGCCCGAATCGGCGGCCGTCGCGCCCTGGCGCAGAGTCACGATGGCGAGGAGGCTGAGCAGGCCGATGAGGATAAACGTGCACTCCACGAGCCGGGCCGCCACATAGGCGAGGGCGAGGCCTTCATTCTGCTTCTTGAGCAGCGGGAACAGGACTGTGGCACATCCGATGTTGGTGAGGATGAGCAGCAGCTCGAGGAAGGCACCCGCGAACACTCGCGTGTCGGCGCCGGAGCTTGTGATGTAGTTGGGATCGCTCAGGACCGGCCCATAGATCATCACGCCTGCGATCGAGGTGATGAACGTGAGAATGAACAGCACTCCTACGGCGAGTGCGGTCTTTCGTGTCAAGGTCATTGAGGAATTCCTTTCACTGATGGGGGACGCTGGGAACTCCAGCTGCATGTGAGCGACCGGCTCCTTGCTTGGTCAGTCGTTGGATGGGTCGGGCTCGACATGAAGGACTGAGATCAGCGGCAGGCCCGTGTCCCGCACCCGCTGGAGCAGGCCGTGCAGCGCGGACTGGTCGGCGACAAGGCCGTGGATGACCGTGGTGCCGTCGCTCTCCAGACGCAGGCTCAGCCCGTCGAACCAGGCAGCCCACCGGCCGTCGAGATGCCCCTTGAGGCGAATCTCGTAGTGGCCGGCCTCGTCGCGGTCGGGCGTTTCGCTCATGGCACTCCTTGTGCGTGTTCCGATCCGTTTGGATCCTGCCGGCGACGCCGGCGTTGGCGGGTACATGCACAAGATGGAAGCGGACGTGGTGAGCGGGCATCACCACATGTGGTGATTGGCGTGGTGAATTGCTGCGAAGCCCGGCGCGCGAGGCCACAGGGCGGCCAGGCGATGCCTATCGGCCTCGGCCGGTTCGGGACAGCAGGTCCAGCTCGACAGTACGGCGGACCGCTTCCCGACGGCTGTTCACTGCGAGCTTGGCGTAGATGCTCTTGGTATGACTGCGCACCGTATTGAGGGATACGACGAGCTCGGCCGCAATGCCGGGCCCATCGAGGTCGCCGGCGAGCAGTCGAAGCACCTCGAGCTCTCGTGCGCTCAACGGTTCGACCAGAGGCTGCCTGGCCGCAGTCCGGGCTTCAGCCGGCCCGAATGCCGACAGCAGGCGGCGGACGTACGCAGGCGCAATCGCTTGCCCGGCCGCCGCTTCGAGCAACTTCGCCATCGGAGCGCCTTCATCGATGAAGATGCGGACGTAGCCTTCTGGCTCGGCGAGCGCAAGCGCCCTCGCCAGCTGGGCCAGTGCGGCGCGGACGTCGCCTCTTGCCTGGTGGCCCAGCGCCTGCAGGATCAGGACCTCGATCACGCCGGCAGTGCGACCGCCGTCCTCGGCCGCTTGCAGCAGGCGCTCCAGGAGGTTCAGCCCCCGCTGCACCGAGCCGTCCTCCCGGGCTCGTCCGGCCAGAAGCATCCTCGCGAGCGTGACGTGCTCGAACTCGCGCAGGTAGCTCAGTTCGTCCTCGGCCGACAGGCTCCGCTTACGAGCCCAGTCGAACGCCTCGCTGAGACGGTCTTGCGCAACCCAGATGCGTGCCTTGATGGCAGCGACGGGGCGCACGTCCGGCGAGAAGTCACCGACGTAGAGGCGCTCGGCCTCGGTGAGCAGCTCGAGCGCGCCCTCAGGATCGCCTTGCGCCCGCCGGATCGCCGCCAGAGCGACGCGGGACCGGTAGCAGTTCTGCGGCAGGCCGTTCTCGTCGCCCAGCTCTCCGGCCAGCAACAGCTGCCGCCCGGCGCCGTCGAGGTCGCCTCGCTCGCGGAGGATTGTGCTGATCCCGACGTACATGTCCGCGGCGCCCCGCAGCGCATGACCACCCTGCCCGGTGGCGAGCGCCAGGGAGCGCTCGAAGATGCGCAGCGCCTCGCCCGGACGGCCCTGCGCGAGCCGGATGTCGGCCAGGGCCAGTGCGCACCCCATGACGTCCGAGAGGTGGCCCGCTCGTTCCAGGCTGGCAATGGCGGCCGCGTACCAACGGGACGCCTCATCGAGATCGCCTATCGTCCAGGAGGCGAGTGCCAGAAGCGCGGCTGCCCCTCCGCGTGACAGGTGGTCATCCGCGCCGACGAGGTCGAGTGCCCGCCGGGCGTTGGCCCCGGCGCCGGCCAGATCGCCGAGGATCAGGGCCAGGCCTGCCCGGTGGACGGCGATCTGACCCGGCAACTGGCGGAACGCGGCCTCGTCGACGACGACCATCGAGCCGGCCGGCCCGGCCTCCCCATCAGCGACCTCGTCGATCGCGCCGAGCCACCGTTCGGCGTCCCGAAGGCGGCGCTCGACACCCTCGACCTCGCCCCTCACTAGGAGCGACCCGGCGTAGGCGTCGCTCAACACAGGCCGGACCCGCAGCACGGCGTCCGGGAGCGCCTCCAGCCACGGGCGTATCGTGGCCTCCTGTCGGAGCCGGGTCATCGCGGGGATCGCAAGCTCCACGAGGTCCGCCACTCTGTCGAAATCCCCGCCGGCAAGCGCGTGGCGAATCGACGCCGGGCGATCGCGATTCTGCTCGCACCAGATGCTGGCGCGACGGTGCAGCTCGGGTACCAGTCCGGGCTGCTCGTCGGCCAGGCGCGCTCGCAGCACGTCGGCAAAGAGGTGGTGATACCTGTACCACTGGCGGCGGTCGTCGAGCGGGACAAGGAACAGGTTCTTTCGATCCAGCGCCTCGAGCATGGCCTTGCCATCGCCAAGGCCGGTGACGGCATCGCACAGCGGNNCAGCAGGCCCAGGATGGAGGTCTGGATCAAAAAGCTCCGGACGGGTTCGGGTTGGCGGTGCAGAACCTCTTCCACCAGGTAGTCGACGACGTAGCGGTCGTCCCCCGAGAAGCCCGCGATGAAGCCGGCGACGTCGTCGCGACCCTGCATCGAGAGCGCGGCGAGCTGCAGAGCGGCGATCCACCCTTCTGTGCGCCCCGCGAGCGCGGCGACATCGGGCGCAGCCAGATCCAGCCCCATCGTCTCGTTCAGGTAGGCGGCGGCCTCGTCTCGCGTGAAGCGCAGATCGGCGGAGCGGATCTCGACTAGTTCCCCACGTCCCCGGAGGCGAGCCAGCGGGAGTGCCGGATCCGCGCGCGTGGTGATCACCAGGTGGATCCTTGGTGGCAGGTGCTCCAGGAAGAAAGCCATCCCGCCGTCAACGTCGTGCGCGTCGATCACGTGGTAGTCGTCGAGGACCAGCACAATATCGGTGCCCATCGCGCCGAGGTCGTTGAGCAGTGTCGCCAGAACGACTTCGATCTGCGGCGGCTGAGGCTGCTGCAATAGGGCGAGCGCGCTCGAGCCGACCTCGGGCGCCACCGTCTGAAGTGCGGCGATCAGGTACTTCCAGAAGGACCCGGGTTGGTTGTCGGCCTGGTCGAGAGATAGCCACGCCGCGGACGGTCCGTCGGCCGGAGCGGCTGCCAGCCACTCGGCCACCAGCGTCGACTTGCCGAATCCGACCGGGGCGGAGATAAGCGTCAGCTTCGACTCGGTCCCGCGGCTGAGGCGCTCCAGGAGCTGTGGGCGTGCCACGAGGCCGTTTCGCAGCCTCGGGATGTGGAGCTTGGTCTCGAGCAGCGGGCTTCCTATGGCCGTCCCCCTTCGCGAGGGGTCGCACTCTCACGGAGGTACGCGTCGATCTCGGTCCGGTGTTCTTCAGTCACGTGTCGCGCCTCCGTCCTGCGTTCTGGCCCACTACGCTAGCAGGCATGCGGCGAGACGAAGACGTCCGTCTCACTGGACGTCGTTCTGTTCCGAGACCGGCGGATGCCTTCCCGACCAGGCGCCCGCACGAGGCGGAGTGACGCCCGGCGCAGCCTGGACTACGATCCGGCTCACGCGGAAGCGCCGGCGCGGTGCTAAGCCCGCCCCACCAGCCCCGGCCGTCTGAGGACCAGGGCGAGTATCCCCGCCACGCTTACAACCGCGAGTACCGGGACGGCTGCCTTCGCCGCTCGCGGCGGCAGGATGAGTTCGAAGAACGGGACCGGATCGCCCCACCCGGCCTGCATCTGCCCCGCGGGGCAGTCTCCATGGCCGACGATTAGCGCCGCTCCCTCCACCGACAAGAAGGCGACGCCGGCCCATACACGTCGACTCCGCCGACGCCTGAGGGCGGATACCCAGATGTCACCGAGGCACCAGAGCTGCGCCACGGACCATGACGCATGCAGGACGCGCCACGCCCTGGCTCGACCGCTGAGCGTCGCCCAGCTCACCGCCGGATGCGATCGTGGCACCCATCCGGCTCCACTCATACCGCGACCACCCGGAACACCGGGAACGATGCCGCGATCTTCTCGAACTCCGAGAGCGGGGCGTCCTTGTCGACAGGGATGTGCGGCCGCGCTCCGGGCGCACGCCTGAGGTAGTCCTTGAGAACGGGCGCGCGCTGGGCCGGCGGCACGTCTTCAAGGCGCACCTGCTCGCGTCCCGCGTGGCGCAGAACGGCGAGTCCACCGGCCGCTCGCACATTGCGTACCCACTCGACGTCTTCCCCGAGCATGGACACGAGGTATCGCTGTCCGGCTACTTTGGCGGGGACCAGAGGAAGCGTGATGATCCGGCCGGACTTCCGCCCGACGACTTCGAGAGCCACCATTCGGTTGGAGGCGACACCCGACGAGCCGAGTACGGCTGCCACCCGATTCATGAACCTGGCCAGCAGGTTCGGTCTCCGGCCGCGGTACATCCACCGCGTAAAGTCGCCGCGAGCCATTGGCAGCCTCACCGATTCGCCCTGGGTCCCAGGGTGTTGAGTATGAGCCAGGGCGACGCGCTTTGCGGCCGCGGCGCCAATGCCGCCGAGCGCCAAACCGAACTCCGAACCCCTTGCTTCCATTTCGGAACCACGGTCCGGCAGGCACCGCTCCCGCGCTACCATGGCCCTGAGCCTCGCTGCTGGGAGAGTCGGGCATGACCGCGTTCCTGTATCGGGATGGGGCGCTGGCGGACGGCCGGTCGGACCGCCTGCGAATTGGCGTCAGCATCCTCGTTGTCGACGGAAGGATCGCCTGGATCAGACCGAGCGACGACGAGGGTCCGCAGCCGAAAGGCCCGGCGCCCGAGATCGTCGACGCCTCGGGCTGCACGATCGTGCCCGGAATGATCGACTGCCACAGCCACCTGACATTGCCGGGTGGAGCGCACTGGATCGATCACGTGGCCGATTCGCCCAAGGACCTCGTCGCGGTCGCGGAGCACAACGGCCGGCTCATGACCTCGGCCGGTGTTCGGTGGGCGCGCGACGTCGGCGCGTCCGTGGGCGTTGATCCGACCGACGGCCGTGAGCGCGCACTGAGCCTCGGAGTCCGGGACCGATGGCGTGGGCGGGCGGGATTCCCGTACGTGCGCGCCGCCGGCACATGGCTGGATCGGGAAGGCACCCGAATCGGTCGCCCATCGAGTCAGGCGGCAGACGCAGCCGAACTGCGGGTCGCGGCGCAACGCCAGCTCGACGACGGGGCCGACCTCCTCAAGCTCTACCTCGACGGCCCGGTGCCGGGCGAAGCGCCGTGGACGCGCGACGAGCTGGCACCTGTCATTGCCCTGGCGCACGGCCGTGGCGTCAAGGTCACAGCCCATTCGGGCAACCTCGCGGGAGCGCGCGAGGGCGTGGCCGCGGGCGTGGATTCGATTGAGCACGGCATGGAACTGGACGACGAACTGGCCCGCGAGATGGCCGCCAGGGGGACCGCCCTTGTCAGCACGCTCAATGTCTTCCGCTCGTGGCGCGGTTTCGGCTCAACGACCACGATCGAACGTTTCGTTTCACCCGAAGGCAGGGCGCGTGTGCAGGCTCGTCAGGCTCGGGCGCAGGAAAGCGTCAGGCTCGCTCATGCGGCCGGCGTCGCGATCGCCACCGGGACCGATTTCGGAGGCGGATCGACTCGGGCCAACCAGCTGGCCTGGGAGGTCGAGTGCCTGGTCGAGGTTGGCCTGGAGCCGTGGGAGGCGCTCGGTGCCGCGACCTGGCGCGGCGGAGAGCTGCTGGGCGAGCCCGAAGCCGGTGTCGTCCACGAGGGCGGGCCGGCCGACTTCGCGCTGGTCCACGGCGATCCGCTATCCGACCCGACGGCGCTCTGGCGAGTGTGGCGGGTGGCCTGGGTCGAATAGGACGGCGATCGCGTCCAACACGGGCCTTACTGCCCGTGCTCTCGCCCGGTCATCATTGGGACCGACGCGAATTTGTCGACGCGGTGACCCGTTTCGGCTTGCCCCGCGGTCTTGAGAAGTGACAAGCCACCCAGGTGAGGGCCTTAGTGCAAGTTGCCACCGAGACCGTACCGACGACGGAGTTGGGCGACGATTGGCTCGAACAAGTCCTGATCGAGCATTATCCGGACCTCCTTCGGCTCGCGTACTTGGTCTTGCACGACCATTCCGAGGCAGAGGACGTGACCCAGCTGGCCCTGGAGCGGGCCTGGCGGGCTCGCAGCCAGGTGAGGTCCGCCGACCGCACGCTCTATTGGCTCCGCCGCATCGTGGTTCGAGAGGCCCTTCGAGTTCGTTCGTCCCCATGGCGCCTCTTGCGATTGCCGATTCACCTGACTGAGGTGGACCCTCCCGGCCGCGGAGAGGGGGTCTCCAATTCCGCCGAACGGCTCGACATGCTTCGCGCTTTCGATCGGTTGCCGGCAGATCAGAGCGCTGCGGTCGTGCTTCATCACTACCTTTCATACCCGGTCGCGGAGATCGCCGAGATGATCGGCGTCCCGATGGAGACCGTCCGCTCACGGCTGAGGCTGGCCATGCGGCGCCTTCGCGAGGAGCTTCGAGATGCCTGAGATGAGTGACGAGCAGCTGGGACGGGAGCTTCGGGAGGGCCTGGATGATCGAGCGCGGTCCGTCGAGATCGGCGATCCAGTGGCACGCGTGGCCCTGGCCAGGTCTCGAGCCACGCGACGCCGTGCGGTGCGTCCGACAAGGGCGATTGGCGTCGCGGCGGCAGTGGTCGTAGCGGTGGCGAGTGGCCTTGGCTTCGGGGTCTGGCGCAGCGGGCAGGGAGCCGACCTGCCCGCCGCCGCTTCGATGAGCGCCTCCGCGACGGCAACCGTCTCCCCGACCGAAACGCCTTCGATCGTTTCGTCGCCGACTCCCACGCCGACCATTGCGTTGCCGACTCCGTCGGCCACGCCGCTCCCTGCGCAGCCTGTTTCGCCGCATATCCGACCGACCGGGTCGTCGACGCTGGTTG
Source organism: Chloroflexota bacterium (assembly GCA_003153755.1). Lineage (GTDB taxonomy): Bacteria > Chloroflexota > Limnocylindria > Limnocylindrales > CSP1-4 > Fen-1039. The sequence continues at coordinate 11,293 of PMBG01000124.1, forward strand.
CGCCGGTGTCGACGCTCCTCGCCGACGGTCGGGTCCTCTTCGTCGACAGCTGGAACCTGGTGCCTGTCATGGGCCCTGGAGCCGAGCTCTACGACTCGAAGCTTGGCAAGTTCGTCACAACAGGGCCGCTCCTGGCCGGCCGCAGGCAGGAGACGGTGACCGGACTGAAGGACGGGCGCGCCCTCGTCGTCGGCGGGGAGGACATTGACACGGGCAACATCGCTGACACAGAGGCCTACGACCCCAGGACCGGCGCGTTCACAGTGACCGGAGCCATGAGCACTCCTCGCCTGGAGCACACCGCGACGCTCCTGTCGGACGGCCGAGTGTTGATCGTGGGAGGCGCGCGCACGTGGATGGGCGACGGTCTCGCATCTGCCGAGATCTACGACCCGAGGACGGGCAAGTTCACACCCACGGGCTCGATGAGCGCTCCGCGGTATGACCACACTGCGACCCTTCTCCAGGACGGCCGCGTGCTTGTCGTAGGCGGCGCAAGCGCATCAACAAATGGGGACGTCGGCACGGCGTCGGCCGAAATCTACGATCCCCGGACCGGCGAGTTCACTCCGACGGGCTCGATGAGTGTCGCGCGCTATTTCCATACCGCCACCTTACTCGCCGATGGCCGCGTGCTTGTCGCCGGCGGCACTCCCGGCGGCATGGCCACCGACCAAACCGGAGGCACGATCTCCTCGACCGCCGAGGTGTACGACCCGAAGTCCGGCACGTTCGCGCCCACCGGTTCGATGACAGTGAGTCGCGCGGAGCACACCGCGACGCTGATGCGTGATGGACGAGTTCTGGTTGTGGGAGGAGTGTCCGGCCCCGACGGCGCCAGGAACGCGACCGCCTCGATCGAGATCTACGACCCGAAGACGGGCGGCTTCACTGCGGCCGGCGTGATGGCCTCGCCACGCCTCGGACATGCCGCAACCCTTCTGCCAGACGGTCTCGTCCTGATTGTCGGGGGTGTCCACTACGGCGGCCACGACTACATCGAACCGGATGGTTCTGGTGGGGTGTGGTCCGCCTCCGATCCGGCCGAGCTGTATCAGCCGTAGGCGCATGAGGATTCGGGCATCGAGCCGCCGGCCCTACCGGTTGCGGTCCGCGCGGACGAACATGATCGTGCCCACTACCAGGAACGCAACGAACATCGTCATGGTCACCGCCACGTCCAGGGCCAGCGGATACTGGACAACGGCCGAATACTCGGGCTTGCCCATGTAGAAGACGTTCCGCGCGAGGTCGATCACGTAGGTCAGCGGCATCAGCTTGGTGGCTATGCCCAGGATGCCGGTCGAGCCCGCGTTCGGGATCAAGGAGCCCGCGAGGAACATCTGCGGCATGACCACGAGCATCGAACCCACGTCTGCGACCTTGGGATCGTGGACGAAGCCGATGAATAGCACGCCGAGCGCGCCGCCCGCGAAGGCTAGGATCGGCGCCAGCGCAAGGACGCGCAGGATGTCCGTGAGATCGACCGGGATCTGCATCACGAAGATCATCGCGAGCACGCCGATCAACGAGATCATCGAGGCCACGCTGGAGCCCAAGATGCGCCCCAGCAACACCGCGTAGCGCGTTATCGGGGCGACGAAGAGCTCCGCCGTGAAGCCGTTCTCGCGCTCCTCGATGAGCGTGGTCACGCCCATCATCCCGCCCTGGTACATGGTCTGCGCCACCATGCCCACGAGCATGAACGGCAGATACGCGTACGGAAGGCCCTTGCCCAGGTTCTGCTGGATCATCCCGCCCATGATCCCCATGAAGAGCACCGGGAAGATGACGTTGATGGCGATCATCTGCCGGCTCTTGATCGCCCGGAGCACCTCGCGCC
>PMBG01000079.1:0-28455 GCA_003153755.1 Chloroflexota bacterium
ATCACCGGCTTCTTCACCGTCCTGGTGGAGGGCGACGACATGACCGAGCCGGTCGCCGACACGGTCCGCTCAATCCTCGACGGCCACATCGTCCTCTCACGCTCCCTGGCCGAACGGAACCATTACCCGGCAATCGACGTGCTGGCTTCCGTGTCGCGCGCCATGCCGGCGGTCGTGGACAAGGATCATCTGCGCATCGCCGGCGCCGTCCGGGCCGCGCTTGCCGAATACGAAGGGGCTCGCGACCTGATCGAGGTGGGCGCATACGCCCACGGCTCCAACCCTGCCATCGACGAGGCAATCCAGCTGCGCCCGGCGCTGGAAGCCTACCTCTGCCAGGAGCTCGAAGAGTCATCCGACATCGTCAGCGCGCGGCGGGCGATGGAAGCCACGGGAGTGTTGAACGCCCACGCCCTGCTGGGTCCCGGCGCCAGTCCCGCGTCGGCGCGGACGCCGGCAGCGGCGCAGCCCGGCGGCACCGTGCAGCAGCAGGCCGTACCCGCCACCGGGTTCGGCGGACAACTCGGCCAACTCGGGCAGCCCGGGTCGATGCCGTCCATGCTTCGGGGTGAGCAGCGATGAGCGGCCGCTTCCGCCTGGGCATCGTGCTCCGCCTCCGCGAGATGGCGGAGGAGACCGCGCGCATCGAGCTGGGTCGCGCCGTAGACGCCCACCAGCGCGCGCTCGGTGAGGTCCAGTCCGCGCAGGGCAGGGCCGGCCAGGAGCTCAGCTGGCTCTCGGGCCTTCAGCTCGATCGGACCGCCGCCGGCGATCTCCAGACCGCCGTCTTCGCGGTCGCATCCGCGCAGCGGGCGATCGTCTCGGCTCAAGAACGCCTCGGACGGGCCACCGACGGGCTCTTCGAAGCGAGGCAGAAGCTGGCCGACGCCCAGAAGCAGCGCGAGGTCGTGGAGCGTCTTCGTGACCGCTTCCTCGCCAATGAGCGTCGCGCGAGTGACCATCGCGAGAGCATGGCGATGGCCGAGATCGCCTCGAACCAGCACGCCCTGCGAATGGCGAGGCGGCGCGAATGAGCTACACCGACGTCGTCTCCCGCATCTCCCAGCTGGACGCGCTTATTCGCACGGTCGATCCCGATTGGGGCGGGACCGGCCTATCGATGTCGAGCGTTGCCGGCACCGCCATAAGCAGCTCCTCACCCTTCTCGAGCGTCCTGCAGGGCTATGCGACTGCCGCAAGCTCGCCTTACGTCTCGCCTTCGGTAATCGGGCAGGCGGCGGTCATGTCCAACAGCTACAGCGGCGTAGTCCTCTCCTCGCCGCTGCCGGGCGCAACCGTGACTCAGAACTTCGGGCCCTCCACCGAACCCCTGGAGCCGTCCGCCACGTACAACGGCGTGACCTACGAACACTTCCACAACGGCATCGACCTTGCGCGCCCGCTGGGCACGCCGGTGCTCGCCGCCGCCGGCGGTACGGTGACGATGGCCGGAAAGGCATCGGACGGGGCCGTCGTGGTCAAGATCCGGCACGACAACGGCTACACGACGTTGTACGGCCACCTCGATCCGTCGCTCGCCGTCTCGGTTGGTCAGAAGGTGACCGCCGGTCAGATGCTCGGCAATGTGGGTATGACCGGCGCGACGACCGGGCCGCACCTCCATTTCGGGTTGTACGACGTGAGCGGCGCCGCCGTGGACCCCGCGGCCGCACTTTCCACCGGGCGAATGCCGGATCCGGCGTCGCTCATGGCTCCTTCGCCCACCGACCCGAACCAGCTGGTCCAGACGTCCGGCGCGGCGGTGCTGGCTCGCTACGACGCGGTTTCGTCGAAGCTCCCCGCGTATGCGGCCGAGATCCGCGCGGCGGCGATCGCCAACGGGATAGACCCGCTCCTGCTCGCCTCTGTGGTTCGCCACGAATCCAACTTCCACCCCACCGCGGTATCCAGCTGCGGAGCCAGGGGCCTGACCCAGCTGATGCCCGGAACCGCGGCGGGCCTCGGCGTGACCGACTCGTTCGACGTGAACCAGAACCTGAACGGCGGAGCCAAGTACATAGCTCGCCAGCTGAAGGCTTTCGGCCGCGTCGACATGGCCCTGTCTGCGTATAACGCAGGACCCGGTTTGGTGGGCCGTCTAGGGGCGGTCGCTGATGGCACTCGCCCATACATCGCGCGGATCCTTGCTACCTGGCAAAGCTATCAGCAGGGTGCGGCATGAGCGGCCTGATCGACCCAACGACGCGAATACTCTCCGACGCCCTCGACGGCCTCGCAAGCAGGCAATCGATCATCTCGTCGAACCTGGCGAACATCGATACCCCCGGCTACACGGCCAAGAGTCTGGACTTCGAGACTGCCATGCAGAACGAGCTGGCCTCGATGCAGAGCTCGCCCGGCAACGCTGCCGCGCCAGTGGGGTCGCCGTCGGCCGATGTGGCGATGAAGACCACCGACAGCCGTCACTTCTCCGCTCTGGGGAACGCGGGCGATGGTTCGGCGTCCACCGTCGCGGCCACGAACGAGAACATCAGAAACGATGGCAACAAGGTCGATCTCGAGACGGAGATGACGGCCCTCACCCAGACGCAGATCAAGTTCGCGGCGGATTCGCGGCTCATAGAAGGCAAGTTCGCGCAGCTTACGACAGTCCTCGGAGGACGCTAGTCATGGCCGGCCTCAACGCAAACGTCTCTCTCCATCCCGGAGTCGCCGTGATCGCGGGCTCTGCTTCCGGCGCCCCGCTCGGCCCCGACGAGATGACGTTCAGCGACGCCTTTGCGCAGGCCCAGTCCATCCGCCCGACGGCAGCGGGTAACGCCGCCGCGACGGACGGAGTTCGCGACGCCGTCGCCGCCAAGAACCTGGCGAGTCTGGCTCGCATGGCGGGGCCCGACTCCGTTCTCGTGAGGTCCTCGGGACTCCCGCTCTTCCGCTCCCAGGCGCGCGCCGGGTCCCTCAAGCCGGGTCGAGCGAACGCCCTTGACGGATCGCCCGCTTCCACCCTGGCCGACAGGACGGACCAGAAGCCCGTCTCGAAATTGGCCGGCCGTGCCGGCAAGACGAGGACCGATCCGACCCACTCCGCAAGCAAGGCCGCGGCCTTCGCGGATTCGTCGCCTGCCCCCGATCCGGCCGGTTCCTCGTTCGGTGCCGCGCTGGTTTCTGCCACCGGCCGGCCCACGCCGGACGGCGCGCGCGACGGCAAGTCAACCGGTGCCGGCGCCTCCGTCGAGTCGATCGACGCCGCGGGCGGCACCGATCCCGCGTCGGCGGCCGGGCGACCCGGGAGCGCGTCCGCTGCGATTCCAGCCTCGCCGGCGACCGCGGGCACTCCGGCGACCGCGGGCTCCGCGTCCGTAACCACGTCCCCCGGGACCCAGGTGCCGACGACTGCATCCGCCGGCGGAACGTCCCCGACGGCCACGTCGTCCGCCTCGACATCCGCCGACGCCACCCCGAACGCAGGGGCCGGCGTCGCGTCGACGGCTGCGCAGACACCGCTCGGCCGGGCATCCGGCGTGGCCTCCCCGACGGCCGGCACGCAAAGCGCCGCTTCGGATGCCGCGTCGGCGACCGTGCAGCCCTCTCAGTCCGTCCCCGCTACCGATCCCTCGGCGTCTGTCGCGGCAACGGCCACGGCCGCCGCCGTGTCCGTTGCCGTCGAGGCCGTACAGCCGGCGCAAGCCCAGTCCGGCAGCGTTGCCGGGCGTGGCACCGACGCCGCTTCGGCCCCGACACCTGAACACGGCGTCGGCGACGCCCGATCGACCGACCCGGCCGCCGCAGCCCGCTCCGACGCGCGTGGGGCGACGTGGCCCGCCACTCCCGCGCCGGACACCTCCACCATGGCGTCCACCCCGCAGACGTCCGCCACGGCCGCCGCTCCGACCGCCCAGGCACCAGTCCAGTCGGGTTCGGCCGCTTCCACAGCAGCGGCCGGCGGATCATCCGCTGCCGCCGACGCAAATCCCGCACTCACGGTCTCGGCGACCGGCTCCCCGGCCGCCGGCGCGGCTCCGACGCTAGCCGTCGCGGCTCCGTCCATGAACGCCACGCCTGAGGCGGTTGCCGGCCCGTCGATGAACACCGCGTCCGCGCCATCCACCCAAGCGGCGCAAGACACGACCGGCGCAGCACCCGCAGCCGCAGCCGCACCCGCAGCCGTCGCGCCGGCCGGGGTCCTCGCCACGGGCGATACTGCCGTCACGTCCGCCTCCGCCACCTCGAGCGCGTCGTCGTCGGTCGCCGGTCCCGCCCGCCCGGCCGCCGCGCCGCAATCGGCCGTCGCGGAACGCAGCAATGATTCGAACGCGCCGGAAGTGCCGATCGCCGGCGTACACGCGGGGAATCCCTACGCTCAGTCGACCCCCTCGACAGTCGCCGCCGCGAATTCCACCACGACGACCACCGCCCCGGCCGACGTGCCGGTCCAGGCCCGGACCGCCCCGGCTGCCTCCTCGCCGGCGAGTTCGACTCAGCAGGCTCAGATCGTCCCGACCGTGACCGCGCCGATTGCATCGGCCGTGGAAACGCTCGCTGCCCAGGCTCTCGTGCCGGCGTCGTTGCCGTCCGCCGGATCGGCTCCGGCCGCTGCCGCCGGAACCGCTACGCCCGCATTGCCGGCCGCACAGGTGGATCCCGCGCCGCCGGCAGTTCCGGCCGTCGCCGTCACTCCGACGATCGCCACCGCCGCCCCGGCCTCGACGTCGGATCCGGAGTCGCCGGCCCAGATCGCGGCCTCCGCTATCGTCACCTCGGCACCGGCCGTCGCGGATCAGAGTCGGATCGTGGGCCGCGTAGTGAGGCACGGCGGGCTTCCGTCGTTCGTCGCCTCCGGCGCTGCCGGCGACGTTCCTGCCTCCGCATCGGCCTCCGGAACGGCGGCCGTTGGAGCCGCCGGAAGTGCCGCCGGTTCGGGCTCCGGAACTGCGGGATCATCAGGATCCGGCGCATCGTCCGCTGACGCCGCCGCCGCGAGTGCCGCGGCCCCGGCCGCCGCCGGCGCATCCACGTATGCATCCGCTGCCGCCGCGGCGAACGTCTCCGCCTCGGCGCAGACCACGGCCGTCGACGCGGTCGCCGACGTCCAGGCGCCGGCGAACGTCTCCGCCTCGGCCGACAAGCTGATGAACCAGGTGATCGGCACGGTCCGCACCTACCAGACCTCCGCCGGCCAGGCCGTCGAGGCCCGCATCAGCGACCCGATCCTGGGCGACGTGCGAGTCATAGTCACGGGCCGGGTCGGCGAGATGATCCAGGCTCAGCTCATCGTCCGAGACCGCGTTTCCGCGGATGCGATTTCGCAGGCTGCAGCCCGCGTCGGCTCAACGAGCGAGGCGCTGGCGGGAGTCAATCTCACGGTCCGCAGCGAAGCAGGCGGAACCGCCACGGGCGGCCGGTCCGGCGCCAACGGCTTCGACTCGACGAGCTGGGGCAACGGCGGCTACGGCCCAGGTCACGGCCACAACGACAACGCTCGAGGCGGGCAGGGGCTGGACGGCCAGCCCGCGGCCGCCGGCAACGGACCGGGTCATGGAGCCGGGGGAGGCTCGGGATCCTCGGCGGACACGTCGCGCGGCACCACGAACTCCGGTTCGTCCACCCGGCTTGATGCCGCGAGACCGGCTTCTTCCAAACAGAACAGGCCGCTCCCGGGCGGCTCGTCGCTCGATATCAGGGCATAGAGGAGAGTCCGATGACGATCAACGCAACGACATTCTCCGCGTTCAGCACCTTTGCTTCCGGCTCCACGGCAAACGCCACCGCCAACGCGACGGTCGATGGGACCGCCTCCAGCACGACGCAGAACGGCGTGGACACGATCACCAAGTCCGGAACGTCGTCCGGCTACGGCCTGTCCACGGACGACTTCATGAAGCTCTTCCTGGCCCAGATGCAGAACCAGGATCCGACGAAGCCCATGGACGACTCGCAGATGTTGTCCGAGCTCTCGCAGATGACCCAGGTCCAAACCCTGCAGGACGTCCAGAAGGCGCTGGCGGGCTCGCAGCTCGCGCAGTCCTCGGCCCTGATCGGCAAGCACGTCACCGGCCTCGACGTCAACAGCAAGGCCGTGGACGGAGTCGTCACTTCGGTCACGCAATCCAGCGATGCCGGCCTCGTACTCAAGGTCGGCGATCAGTACATCAAACCGGATGCCGTCGTGAACGTGACCGCCGCATAGGCGATCGCGCGTCCTTCGAGTCCGCCAAGCCACACGGGAGGTGATCGCCACGATCGATCGAATAGGACCCGATCCGACGCTCGGGAGCGGAGGTTCCGTCAGGGACCCGAGCCTCGCGCCCGGTTCGAGCCCGCTAAGCCAGCCAACGTCCGGCGCGCCGCCGGCGCAAGGCGGAGCGTTGTTCCGGGATGCGTTGTCGGCAGCTGCCGGCGAGCGTTCCGTCCAGTGGTCGGAGCACGCACTCAAGCGTGTCGAGCAACGCCAGATCTCAATGGACGGAGACCAGCTCGACCGACTGGGCAAGGCCATGGACACCCTCAGCCAGCGTGGTAGCCGGCAGTCTCTCGTGATGCTCGACCAGTACGCATACGTCGTTCACCCGCCAACCCACACAGTCGTGACGGCAGTAGAGCCCGATCAGACCAAGGAGCGCGTCTTCACCCAGATCGACTCAGTCGTAATCGCCTAATCGCCTAATCGCCAGGGGCGATGGCTGAACAGCCACTCCGCAGATCGCGGAGCGAGCTGCGAAAGTCATTGCCGAAGGCAATGACTCCAGTCCGCCGCGTGTATCAGGCCAATTGCTGGTCCTCTCCGAGGAAGCCGGCCTGGTCGCGGACCAAGATCCAGCGCCCGCGCCAAAAGGCGCGAGCCGGCAATTCTCAGGAGGCTTTCGATGCTCCGCTCGATGTTCTCGGCGATCTCCGGTCTTCGCGGCCATCAGATCATGATGGACGTCATCGGCAACAACATCGCCAACGTCAACACCGTCGGTTTCAAGTCCGGCCGCGTGAACTTCCAGGACATCCTCTCGCAGACCCTTCACGGCGCGACGGCCCCGTCCGGCGGCCTCGGCAGCATCAACCCCGCGCAGATCGGCCTCGGCATGACGGTCGCGGGCATCGACGTCCTGCAGACCCAGGGCAACCTGCAGTCGACCGGCAAGACGACGGACATGGCGATCCAGGGTGACGCGTTCTTCATCGAGTCCGACGGGTCCAGCGTCTCCTACACGCGGGACGGCGCCTTCGACATCGCGCTGGACGGCTCGCTCGCGAACCCCGCCAGCGGACTCAAGGTCCAGGGCTGGCAGGCGAATGCCGCCGGCGCCATCGACATCACTCAGCCGATCACCAACCTCACGATCCCGATCGGGCAGCGAACGACCGCCCTCGAGACCTCCCATGTAACCCTGAGCGGCAACCTCGACGCCGGCGCGACGGCCGCCGTTGTGGGCCCGCCCGCGGTTGCCGCCACCACGGTCCCCACCACCATGACCGTCTTCGACAGCCTGGGCATTGCCCACTCCGTGAAGGTCACCTTCACCAAGACCGGGGCCAACGCGTGGTCGTGGCTTGCGACCAAGGATCCGGCCGACACCGGCATAACCATCACTCCGGCCGCGGGGGTCAACCAGGGCACTCTGAACTACACGACCGGCGGTGTCTTCTCCGCATCGACCGGCACGCTCAGCTTCGTCTTCCCGGACGGAGCCACATCGTCCACGCCGGCGATCGACTTCACCCAGATGAGCCAGTTCAGCGGCACGAGCCAGCCGACCGGCCAGACCGACGGCTTCACCTCCGGCACACTCGTCACGTTCGCCGTCGGTAATGCCGGCGAGCTCTCGGGTGTCTATTCGAACGGGCAGACGCAGGTTCTGGGTCAGATCGCCCTCGCGAACTTCCTGAACTCGGCCGGTCTGCTTCGGGCCGGCCAGAACAACTTCTCCGCCACGTCCGCGTCCGGCGCCGCCAACATCGGCACCGCCGGAACGGGCGGCCGCGGCACGGTCATGACGGGTGCGCTGGAGATGTCGAACGTCGACCTCGCAACGCAGTTCACCGGCATGATCACGGCCGAGAGAGGCTTCCAGGCCAACGGCCGAGTCATCACGACCTCGGACGAGATGCTCCAGGAACTGGTGAACCTCAAGCGCTAGTAGTGTTGTAGCTCATGCGTTGAGGATGGCGGCCGGGCTTAGTCGGGCCCGACCGCCTCCCCAGCACACGATCTCCGACAGTCGCAAAATCGGCGTCCGATACCTATCCAAGGCACGGAAAGAGTCAGGTAATTTGCGTGAAGACCCTCAAGGCAATTGCCGTCGGCGGCGCACTCGCATCACTGCTGACGGTCACGCTCTCCGGTCCCGTTCTCGCGAACGGAGTAGGGGACCTGTATGTCGCCAGCGCCTCGGGCGTCCTCGAGGTCCATGTGAAGACCTCCACCGTGGTCAGCACGATCCCGGTTGTGCCGTCGCCGCAGGCTCTGGCGTTCAGTCCCGACGGTCGGACTCTCTACGCCAGCAGCGCGAACAGCAAGGTCACTCCCGTGGACATCGCGACGCTGGACGTGCAGACGGCCATCACGATGCCGGGCAGCGTCAGCGCGCTTGCCTTCCCTGCCGGGCAGATCCTGGTGGGAGCGATGCCCGTCCGGCGCACGCTCGCATTCGCGGTAGTGCACGGCGGCGCCGTCACTGAAAGCGCACAACTCCCGGGATCGGGCAATCTCCTCGCCGGGGACCGCCGCGAGGCCCGAGTGGCCGTTGCCGAGGCCGGCAAGGACTGGCTCGCGGTCGTGGACCCGGGGACTTCCACGATTCGCAAGGCCACCGTAACCGGCGGGATCGTGGCGCTCGCGATAGAACGTGACCGCGGCGGAGTCCTCGTCGCGACCCAGAATCCAAACGCCCTGCTCCGAGTGGACCTCACGTCCATGGCCACTACCTGGACGGTGTCGCTCAGTGCCACCCCCGTTGCCGTGGCCGCCACTTCCACAAACGCGGTGGTTGCCGGCGGAACGACCCTCTGGGCCATCGACGGCAAGACCGCGACCACTCTCTCCACGTCCCGTCAGGCAGTTCTCGCGCTCTCCGTCAGCGACGACGGAACGGTCATCCACGTGGCCGAATCGACGGGCATCGAGGTGTTCGACACCAAGGGAAAGCTGCAGCGAACACTCGAGCTCAAGGACGACCGCGCGCCTATTGCCATGGCCGCGGTCCCGAGCGGCTCGTCGCTCTATCTGGGTGAGGGCGCGCCGGGCGCCACACCCAACCCATCCGCGACCACGGCCGCCGCTCTGGCGACTGCGAAGCCGCCCACCACGTCCACGATCGTGGACACCGCCAAGAGTCTCGCAGCGTCTCCCCCCGTGCAGGGCGGCGCGACGGTCTTCGTGGCAGTGCTGTTCTGCTGCTGGCTCCTGATCCGCCTCCACGACCGCCGGAAGCTCCGCAGGGAATAGCCGGGCGGGACGTAGCCGGGGTCGAGCTCAAAGGCGAACCATGGACCGCTCGAGTCCATAGAGCTCTATGTACCCGCAGCCCGCGCATCGGAAGCTCCAGAGGTTCACCTTGAGGTTGCCTTCGTCGTGCAGGCCCGTCCATCCAGCTGTCATGCGTCCCGACTTCCACACGGCGACAAAGTCGCCGCCCGTGTTGAGATCCAAGTGCCCCTCAAGCATCTCGCCGCCGCACTTTGGGCAGACGGGCTCGGGCGTGCGATTGTCGGCCAATTGATCCTGCTCCTTGCAACGGGGACCTAGTTCGGGCATCAGTATGGTGCCGCGTGTCGACGGTTGGGCCAGACGCCAGCACGTCCGCAGCCGCGACGCGCGCCACGTTCGAGCGGATAATTGTCGCCTGGGTCCTCGCACCAGGCGCGGGGCGCCCGGCGGTCGTTCGCAGCGACCCTTTCCGCGCCTCGATCCCTTCGCGGGTTCGGTCGTGCATACTTGGCCGCGCAACGGACGACGTGCCTTCGAAGGAGTCGCATGAGGGCGGTAACTTATGGGGCGCTGAGCTTGCTTCTTGTGCTGCTTGTCGCGGGCAGCGCAGGAGGCGCGGGCAGCGCAGCCGGCGTGGCGGCAACTAAGGCGCCACCCGCGCCGGTGGGCGCGGCCTCACCAGTCGCGTCCCCCACGGCGTTGGCCGCTACCACCGCGCCGGTCGCGACCTCGCCGGCCGCCTCGGCCGTCGCTGCCGCGACCTCGCCGCCCAGCGCCACTCCAGCCGCAACCATCCTTGCGTCCGCGACGCCGCCGACGGAATGGGCGCTCGACCTCTACAAGGAGGCGGGCATGCGCTACCAGTACCCGGACATCAACGCCTGCACTGCCGCGGCCGCGCAGATCAGCCTCAACTTCATCTCGTACGACGCGGGGAACTTGCGCTGGTCGCCGACGGTCTCCTACGCGACCATGGAAGAAATCCTGAAGTACGAACGCGCCAACATGACGATGCCGCAATGGGGAAATGGATCGGACCCGCACGGGACGCGTAACGCCCTCAACTACTACGGCTGGGGCTCCAAGCAGGCGGGCGTATACCAGGACGCCTCGTTCGCGACGTTCGGCGAGGCGGCTACAGCGATCGTCTCGTCGATTGCGCGGACGCGGAAGCCCGCGATCATCTTTACCTGGTGGGGCCAGCACTCCCAGGTCGTGACCGGATACAAGGTCCGAGGCGGCAACCCTGCGACGAGCGCCGACTTCACGATCGAGGGCATGTATCTGACCGACCCGCTGCTCGGCTACACGTACGTCGAGTACGGCGGCACGAGCCATCACATCATCGCGATCAAGCCGGACACGTACGTCTCGCTTGCCGACCTGGAACAGGGCCGGGACGCGGTCAGGTTCGGCGCGTACGAGCAGAACGACTCGACCGGGCGCGATCCGATCGACGGCAATCGCGGCAAGGACGAGTGGTACAAGAAGTGGGTGGTCGTGCTGGCCGCTGCCTGACCGCCGGGCCGGACCGTACCTGCAACGCTCGTGAGGGAACCGTCGCCCCCCTGCATCCGCAGGAAAGAAGCCCAGATTCACGGCTGGACGCCGCAGCCATAGGTCCAGGTCGCCATCGGACGCGCCGTGCGTTTGGCGTGCTCCCGGCGTGTTTATGGTTATGAGTGTGCAAATCGCCACCCTTGAGGCCGCCGAGCTTCGGTATAACCGCGCCTTCGAGGAGCACTGGGATGACATCTTCCGATTCCTGCTCGCCTGGACGAACGACTGGGCCGCAGCCGAGGATCTGGCCCAGGACGCCTTCCTGAAACTCTGGGGGCACCGCAACGGCCTGGACTGGGACCGGCCCGTACTGCCCTGGCTCATCATCGTGGCAAGACGCCTCGCCACGGACCGCTTTCGATCGCTCCGGAGAAGAATCCTGCCCCTGCACTCCGGGCAGTCGCTCGATGAAACGAGTCGCGTGCGCTGGCTCGACGTGCGAGCCGCGCTGTCAAAGCTCTCGGCTCTGGAGAGAGCGGCACTGCTGCTCACTGCAGCCGAGGGTTGGTCCTACGCCGATGTAGCCGAAGCATTGGGGACTACGAGCGGGGCCCTGCGAGCCGCGGTCAGCCGCGCCCGAGAAAAGCTGGAGGACGCGTGATGTCCAGAACGCCAGACGAAATCATCGACGGCTGGAAGGCCGTCGCCAGCAGCGCCGCTCGCCCGGCCGAGCCGCCGCGCCCCACCCGGACAAGGACCGCGATGCCGGCCGGCCTGCTCGCCGCGGGGGCCACAGCCGTGGTCCTGCTCGTGGTTCTCTCGGCGCGAGGAGCCGGGCCGGGTCCACAGGGATCGCCGCTCGCCGTGGGGGCGGGTTCCAGCTCCAGTCCGGCGGCGACCGTCTCAGCTCCGACGGAGGTAGCGCCGGATGGGTCGGCACCGCCGACGGCCGTAGCCACGAGGTCGGCCGAACCCGACCAAACCCCGTCGCCCGCCGACTTCGCGGCGGCCAAGGCCGCGGTCGAGGCCTACACAGCCGACCTGGTCCAGGGCGACTACGCNNNNCCCATCCCGAGCTTCGAATACGCCGCGTACGGCGCGGTCATCGACCTGCACCACGCCGTTCTCATCGGTGTCAGCTACCCGGATTCCCCGTCGGCACACACCGGACGCGTCGATGCGTACATCGTCAGTCCGGTGGCTGGCAAGCTCGAGCTGTTCGACGCCCCGTAGGAGGTCGCTGACCGGGATCAGCACCGCGAAGTCTGCCATCGTTGTGGAACGAATCGCTACGCCCGCTTCGTCATAGTCAACGAGATGTCCACCCTTCACGACCTCGTCATCGCGGCTCGGGCAAGAGACGACGACGCCTTCATGAGTCTCGTCTCGATCGAGACGCCCGAAGCGTTCCGTCTCAGTCTGGCGATCCTGCGCCAGCATCACGATGCCGAAGACGCCCTGCAGGAGGCCTTCGTTCGAGCGTGGCGCGACCTGCCCCGGCTTCGCGATACGGAGCGCTGGCCGGCATGGTTTCGCCGCATCGTCGTTTCGTGCGCGATCGACACGGGCCGACGACGGAAGGGGAACCGGATCGTCCCGCTGGACTTCCACGAGCCCACACCAGCGTCCGACGGTTCGGCTGAGAGGGCGGACCGAGACGAAGTCCTCGTGGCGATAGGCCATCTCGACGCCCGCGATAGGGCATTGCTGGCGCTCCGTTTCGGTCACGACCTCGAGCTGCCCGACGTGGCGGCCGCGCTCGGCATCCCGCTGGGGACCGCCAAGTCGCGACTTCACCGCGCCTTGGGCCGCCTGCGCACCCAATTGGAGACCTCAGATGGAGATCGAAGAGCTCCTTCGGAAGACGCTGCATGCAAGTACAACCCAGTCAAGACCGAGTCCCGGGTTTGAGGATCGCGTCCACGCCTCGCTTGCCGGGAAGCCGCGCCTCCGTTTGACCGGCGGACGACTGCTGGGCGGCATGGTGGCGTTGATGGGCGTGGTGGCCCTGGTCGTGGTCAGCCTGCCATGGTTCATGGGTCCGCCCCAGGCCGCGGTAGGCCCCGGCGGGCAGAAGACCCCCGGGTTCACCGAAACGTCCCCGGCCCTTGCGAGCACGCCCCTGGCCCACGCCGAGAAGTGGCTGCTGTCATTCGACTACCCAGCTACCTGGACCGTGACAGACACGCAGACTCTTCCGGCGACAGCGAACCACCTTCGCGAGGCGAGTGCCCAGAGGGGCGTCCCGCGAGTGTTTGGCTTCGTGGGTACGGCCCCCGGAGCCCAGACCTGCCTGCCTGCCACGGCCACCCTCAAGGCCCCGTTATGCTCCACCAGGTGGAACCTGGCCGATGGGACTATCTCGATGAGATTCGGGATGGGCGGGCTGTTCGATGGCGGCATTGCCAAGACGACATACCACTGGACGGCCTGGGATTCTGACCTGGGGACCGTACTGCCCGGCGCCGAGAGTCTGGTGATCGACAACCTGCCGGTTCGCTTCGTGCGAAGCGTCGGTGATCGGGTCCCGTACAGCCAGGAGACGATTCCTGGGGCCAGCGAAGTCCTCTGGTGGGGCCTGCCGAGCCAGAGCGGCGATGCCTATCAATCCGGCTGGGAGATCGTGGCGGCAATCGCAGGCCCGCATGCGTCCGAGCTGGAGGCGCAGGCCACAGCCCTGGTCGACAGTATCCACTTCGCCCCGGAGCCCACGCTGCTTCCGACGGACCCCGGCCTCCTGGAAAGTGCCCGGCAGAGCATGCTCCGTACCGCCTACGCGGCCATCGTCCACGACGAAAACGACGAGCACATCCACGAGCTGGACTGTTTCCCGACAACTGTAGGCGCGAGCAGACAGGCGTACATAACGCAGACGATCCCCACCAACCCTCTGACCGTGCCCCTGCTGGTCACGTGCAGCTTGGTATCGATGGTCCCGACGCCCATGCAGAACTGGGCTCTTACCCTTTCCCAAACGTGGGCTGCGGGCCCGGACTACCCGGCCGGCGATGCGACGTTCGTTTACTTCCTCAACGCCCAGGGCCAGATGTACAGCGGCACATCACAAGGGAGCGGGACGACCAGCGACGGCAAGAACTACTTCACCTACCCGCATGTCGGCACGAGCAAGTACTAGGGTTGAGCCAGAGCGATCCCCGACGCGACCTACTATTGAGGCGATTACCGTGCCAGCCGATGCGAGCGTGAGGAAGCCCTCGATGATTACGCTGATCCATCAGCGGGTGGAAGGCGCGCGGGCCGGGGCGAATCCGACGGTCATCTGCCGTATGCCGTCTGGATGGGCCGTTCTGGGCGACTCCCAGTTTCTACGCGGCTATTCGCTGCTGCTCGCGGATCCCGTAGTCGCAGATCTCAACGCTCTCGATGACGAGCGACGCCGGCTCTTCCTGCGCGACATGACCGTCCTCGGCGACGCGCTGCTGGAGACTACGGACGCCTATCGAATCAACTACGAAATCCTCGGCAACGCGGACCCGGCGCTCCACGCACATGTCTTCCCACGCTATCGGACGGAACCCGAGGAGCTGCGCCGAGTGCCGGCATGGTTCTATGACCGGGCTCTCCGAGAATCGATTCCGTTCGACGCGAGTCGTGACGGCGAGTTGAGGGGGCGGCTGGCAGCCGCTATCCAACGGCGGCTGCCCTGACGGTCGGTGCGAACCGCCACGCCCGGCGGCCGTCCCTGCCGGGTCAGTGCTGGCCTACCCGGCCTCGGCCAGGAACTCGGTCAGGGCCGTCGCGAGCATTTGCGCGTCGGGGCCGTGCGTCTGACCCTCCAGCGTCCGGTATGTCGCATTGCCCAGCGCCCTGGCAAGTGACTGGGCGCCGGTCCGGATCCAGACCGGGCTCGCCCCGCCGTCCATCACCAGCGTAGGAGTGAGCAATCTCGTCCACTTCTCCAGCGGTTCCAGACTGCCCGTCCCCACGTCGGCCGTCAGGAGGAGGTCGTACTCGATCGTGTGCGCCATCGCCTCCATCCCGGGCCACCACTTGGACTGCTTCAATTGGGCCACGACATCGGGCGGTGAATCGACGGCCTTGGTCAGGAACCACTCCACTGCATCGCCCCTGTGGCCGGAGGCAACGAGCTCGGCGACCGTTGCGGCGGCGCCCGCGGGAACCGGCTGACGGGAGGCATCCACGATGAGTGGAGGCTCATAGACGGCGAGCTTGGGAATTGGCAGGCCCCGCTCTACGGCTTCGAGTGCCAGCACCGCACCGGACGAGTGGCCGTAGACGTAGGCAGCGTCGCCGGCTTCGAAGATGACGGCGGCCAGGTCCTCGACTTCGCGCTGGACCGAATAGGGTGCCGTGTCCTCGCTGTCGCCCCGACCGCGGCGGTCGTATGTGTAGACCGTGAAGCTCGGCGCGAGAAGGGCGGCCAGAGTCGCGGCGCCCGAGCGATCGCTGAGCGCGCCGCCGACAAGGACGATCGCCCGCCCATACCCGGACTTGTCCACGGCGATGTGCGTGCCGTCCCTTGATCGGACCTTCTTCATGCGAGCACCCTCCTTGCCGATCCGGCGTGTGGAGCCGGCGGAACGGGCAACGCCGCATCTATCGCTGAGTACGTGTGGCCGGCCCGCCTGCGTTCTCACCATAGCATCGGAGTCCACAGGTCGGGAATCAAGACGCCCGCCGTTCCGGCGGGCGTCAATTTCGGTTGGCTTGAAGTCTGGGTCAGGAGGACTGGACGTCGAAGATCGACAGAAGTTCGGAGAACTGCTCGCGCACAGTGGCCGTGCGCTCGTCCCATCGCTCCCGCGTGATGTTGAGAGCGGAGAGGATCGAGTCGCCTTCCATCTGGCGGTCGGTGGCATCGACGACGGCCGGATAGCTGACCTCGCGGACGAGGACATCGGCGCCGGCGATCAGCGCGCCCAGCGAACCTGGGCTCGGCACGTGGTGGTCCCATAGGACCCGGGCGATGACCGGGGGCAGGTTCCATTCGTACGCGAAGACGGCGCCCACGTCCTGATGAGTCGTGCCGGAAAGTTCGATCTCCATCTCCAGCTGCCCGGCCGCGTTCTTGGCGTCGTGTGCGTGCGGATCGAGCAGGTAGCTCGCGTAGCGTTCGCCCACGTCGTCGAGGAGGTACACGTGACCAAGATCGTGGAGCAGGCCGGCGGCGAAGGCCGTGTCCGGATCGGCGCTGCGCGACATCTGGGCGAGGACCTTGCCCACGACGGCGGCCCGCACGGCGTCGCCTGTGAGGCGGGCCGCGGCAAGGGCTTCGCGAGGGCTGCGGTTGCCGGCCCGGCGCGAAACGATCAACGACGTCAGAACGAGCTGGCGCAGGACGGTATCGCCCAGTAATGCGACCGCCCGGGTCAGCGTCGTCACCGGTTCTGCAGGGGCGTAGAAGGCGGAGTTGGCCATCCGCAGGACTCGCGCCGCCAGGGCGGGCGAGCCGTCGATCAGCTTGGCCAGCTGCCGTGCATTCGAGTCGCCCTGGCGCAGCTGCTGCTCCAGTCGGAGCAGGCTTGCCGATGGGCTGATCGCGTGCGCGTGCTGGACGATCTGCCGTGCTCGGTCGAGAGTGGTGCTAGTCAATACTTCCACGTAAAGGGTGTCGGTCCTCCGGGCCGTGGCTTGATATCGGGATAGACCCCTAATCGAAGACGTTGGTCCTACGTCGCACGAGGGAGTCCAGCGGAAGATCCTCCGCGGGTTTACGAGCGATCACCATTTGGGATGACTCCACAAGCTCGACGTGACCGATACTATGCGCTCGACCCAAGGGAGGAACAACTCCACAGATGGCACTGATCGAAGCGATCGGGCTCTCGAAGCACTACGGCGCCGTGAAGGCACTGGACCAGCTGGACCTCGCGGTCGAGCCCGGGATCATCGGCCTCGTGGGTGCAAACGGTGCGGGGAAGAGCACACTGATCAAGATCCTGCTGGGGATCCTGTCGCCAACATCCGGTCGGGCGACCGTGATGGGCATGGATTCCGTTCGTGATACCCGCGCGATTCGCCAGATAGTCGGGTACATGCCGGAACACGATTGCCTGCCCCCGGACGTGAGCGCTACCGAGTTCGTCACGCACATGGCCCGCATCTCAGGGCTGCCTCGAACTGCCGCGCGCGAGCGAACCGCCGAGGTCCTGCGCCACGTCGGCTTGTACGAGGAGCGCTACCGTCAGATCGGCGGGTATTCGACCGGTATGAAGCAGCGGGTCAAGCTGGCACAGGCACTGGTCCACGACCCCAAGCTCCTTCTCCTCGACGAACCCACCAACGGGCTCGACCCCACGGGCCGCGACGAGATGCTCGACCTGATCAAACGGACGGGCACGAGCTTCGGTATCACCGTGGTGGTTGCCTCGCACCTGCTCGGCGAGATCGAGCAGGTCGGCACGTACCTCGTCGCGATCGACGCCGGCAAGCTCCTTCGTGCGGACACCATCTCGAGCTTCACGAAGCGGACGCCCGTCCTTGCGGTCGAGGTTGAGGAAGGCGCCGATCGGCTCGCGCAGGCGCTCGACCAGAAGAAGCTGCGAACGCGGCTCGACGGCACCCGGATCCTCGTCGCGATCAACGACGACACCGTCTACGACATGATCCGGGACGCGGTGGCGAACCTCGATCTCCCGCTCGTGCGCATGCAACAGGAACGCGGCCGTCTCGAGGACCTGTTCCGAGACGCGGCCCCAGCCGCCGAGGGCATCCAATGACCGCCCCCAACCAGCCCGCCGCCACATCGCCGGCCGGCAGCATCTACGACCTCGGGTACCGCCACTACGAAGGTGTCCGGCACGGCCGCCTTTATGCCATGTGGTCTCTCTACGTGGAGAGCCTTCGTGGAGTCTGGGGCTTCGGCCGGCCGACGACCGCCAAGGCGGCGCCGTTCATCATCCTGGGCATCTACTCGCTTCTGGCCATCGTCCAGCTTGCGTTCTCGTCGGTCTTTGCGCAGGCCATGGCCCGAGGGGACACCGTCGAGCTTCTCACCTACGCCAACTACTTCGCCACCCTGAGTCCGTTCATCGTGCTCTTCTGCATCGCCCAGGGCCCGGAGGTTGTCTGCCGCGACCAGAGATACAGCGTGCTGCCCCTCTACCTGACTCGCGCCCTCAGCGCCGTCGACTACGCGGTAGCGAAGATCGCGGCGTTCACCACGTCGTTGTTCGTGGCCCTGATGGTGCCGATGATCGCCCTGTTCATCGGCGACGTCCTGATGAAGGCTGACGCATTCCAGGCGATCGGCGACGAGATCCCGCACTTCCTGCCGGCCATTCCGGCCAGCTTCCTGATCGCTCTCGGCCTTGCCGCGATCTCACTCGCGCTGTCGTCGTTCTCGCCGCGGCGCGCGTATTCCGCGATGGGCCTGGTCGCATATTTCCTGATCCTGGAGGCGGTGCTGGCCTCTGTCTTCGCGATCGGCGTGGAGTCGAGTCTGGAGTGGACCAGCAGGATCAAGCTTCTCGGTCCCACGTCCGCGCTGTCCGGCGCCAACGATTGGTTCTTCGGCATCCGGCCCGATCCGAAGACCTTTGGGGAAGTGCTCGGAGCGGATGCGTACCTCGGCGCGGCGCTGCTCAGCGTGCTTGTCTTCACATCGATACTCCTCCTCAAGTACCGGAGGGTCCGGTCATGACGACCCAAACTCAGCCCGTCACGGAGGCCCCGGTCCACGGCGCCACCGAGGCAGCGCCGGCAATCGAGCTGAAGCATGCCGCCCGCTGGTACGGCAACGTTGTCGCGGTCAACGACATCACCTTCAGTCTGGGCCCCGGCGTCACCGGATTGCTCGGTCCCAACGGGGCGGGCAAGACGACACTCCTGCACATGCTCGCCGGCTTCCTTGGCCCGTCGGCGGGCGAGGTTCTCGTGCTCGGCCGGAGCCCGCATCGAGATCCGTCCGTGTATCGGCAGATCGGTCTAGTCCCCGAACGAGAGGCCGTCTACCCGTTCATGACCGGTCTGGAGTACGTGCGCTTCAACGCGCGTCTCCAGGGCATGCCCGACGCCGACAAGGCCGCTCGAGACGCGATCGCGATGGTAGGGCTCACCGACGCGCAGGATCGGGCGGTCGGAACCTATTCGAAGGGTATGCGGCAGCGGGCGAAGGTCGCCGGCGCGCTTGTCCACGATCCGCAGGTTCTCCTGCTGGACGAACCGTTCAACGGAATGGATCCACGCCAGCGCATCGCGATGATGGATCTGCTGGGTCAGCTCGCCGATCGGGGCCGGACGATCCTGTTCTCGTCACACATCCTCGAGGAAGTGGAACGGATCGGGACCGAGATCCTGGTGATCGTCGCGGGCCGGCTCGCCGCTTCGGGCGACTTCCGGGCCATCCGGGCGCTGATGACGGACCGACCGCACAACATCACGATCCGATCCAGTGACGACCGGCGGCTCGCAACGGCGTTGATTGCCGACCCGGCGGTCTTCGCGGTGGAGCTTCAGTCCGACCGGCTATCGATCCAGACCTCGCATCTGTCCGCATTCCGACGCCTCATCGCCGGCGCGAGCCGCAAGGCCGACGTCCGCCTCCTCGAGGTGGCCTCGTCCGATGAGTCGCTGGAAAGCGTGTTCGACTACCTTGTCAGGCGATGAGGGGTATTGCCTTGAATAGCTCGATTGCGGTCATTCCCGAGATAGTCTCGGTCACCCTCCGCCAGCTTCTGGGCCGGCGGCGGGCGATCCTGCTGCTCCTGCTGGCCACCGTCCCGATCCTGCTCGCGATCCTCTTCCGTCTCGCCGACGTGCACAGGATCGGCGCCTTCACCGCCGGCATCATGGATGCGGTGGCTCTCACGATGCTCCTGCCGCTCGTGGCCATCCTCTTCGGGACGGCCGCGTTCGGATCCGAGATAGACGACGGCACGGCCGTCTACCTGCTCGCAAAACCGATCGGCCGGTGGGCGATCGTTCTCGCCAAGCTGATCGCGGCGGTCGCCGTCACTCTGATCCTGACCGTGGCTTCGGCGGGTATCGCCGGCGCGATCGCGCTCCAGCCGTACGGCGAGGAAGGCGCGGAAGCTGCTCGCGGCTTCATGGCGGCGATGGCGGTCGGGTCGGTGTGCTACGTGACCCTGTTCATGGCGCTCAGCCTGTTTACGCGCCGGGCCCTCGTGGTGGCAATCGCCTACTGGCTGATCTGGGAGGGTCTCCTCTCCTCGCTGCTGGCCGGCATCGCGAACCTGTCCGTACGCCAGTACGCGCTTGGAGTCGCGGGCGGGTTCTACAAGCTGTCCGCGAACGAGGCTCGAGTGGCCCCGTCCACGGCGCTCACCCTGGCGATCGTCCTGGTAGTCGTGGCCACCGTGGTCGCGATCTGGAAGCTCATGCGCTTCGAGCTGCCCGGCGGCGACTGAGCCGATCGTCTCGCCCTGGGAACGTCAATGCCGCGGAGCGAACCGCGGCATTGCTGTGTGGCGCAGGGCTGGGCGCCGGCGTCGCGGCCGGCGGGCGCGGACCTACTCTTCCGAAGCGACCGGCAGACCCAGGATGTTGAACCCGCCGTCGACGTAGATGATCTCGCCCGTGGTTTGCCCGGAGAGCGGGCTCGCCAGGTAGACCGCGGTTCCGGCCACGTCTTCGATCGTGATGTGGCGTCGGAGGGGCGTCACTTCGGCAAACGCGTTGTGCATCGTTCGGAAGCCGGCGATGCCGTGCGCGGATAGCGTGCGGACCGGGCCTGCGCTGATGGCGTTGACGCGGACGCCGGAGGGTCCCAGATCCGCGGCCAGGTACCGCGTCGTGGCCTCGAGCGCGGCCTTGGCCACGCCCATGACGTTGTAGTGGGGGACCACCTTCTCCGCGCCGTAGTAGGTCATCGTCATGATCGACGAGCCGGGTTTCATGTACGGCCGCGCCTCGCGCGCCATGGCGATCAGCGAGTAGACGCTGATGTCGAAGGCGGTGTGGAAGCCGTCACGGCTCGTGGACGAGAAGTTGCCGGCCAGGTCTTCCTTCTCGGCGTAGGCAACGGCATGGACCAGGATGTCCAGGTCGCCGTTCTTCGCGTGCCACTTCTCGAAGACCTTCTTGATCTCGTCGTCGTCGCGGACGTCGCAGCCTTCAACGAACGTGGCGCCGATGGATGCCGCGAGCGGGCGGACGCGCCGCTTGATCAGCGAGGACATGGAGCTGAAGCCCACGTCGGCGCCCTGGTCGTAGAGGGCCTTGGCGATGCCCCACGCGATCGAGTGGTCGTTCGCGACGCCGAACACGAGCGCCTTCTTGCCCTTGAGCAGGCCGTCGCGCTCGCAGTCGTCGGCGGGGCGCTTGAGGCGATTCGAGCGCGGCTTGGCGACCGCCGTCGGAGCCGAGGCCGCCACGACCACCGATGCCGATGAGGCCGCGGGGGTCGCAACAGGAACCGACCCGTTTGCGGGCGCGGAGCCGTTGCCGTTTGCGTGGATCTTGACTGGTGTCGCGTCGGCGGCGGGCGCCGTTCGGGTCAATCTCATGGGTTCCTCGAGTCCTCCGGTGCGCGACGTCCGGCGCCATCGCGGTGCCGGCCGTATCTATTCAGTACAAACCCCGCTCGGCGCAGGTCGTTACGCCCGTTCCGAAACGCGGGCACGGCGACCGGGACGGGGCGCCGCGAATACCCGCAGTATGCCGCTCATGGAATTCGAACGGGGAGTCGTTGCGAATCGCAAGGAGTAGGGGAGCGGCAGTTGCATCCTCAGCACTCCTGCGCAGTCATCAGAAGCCTATTAGTCGCGCTCTCGCGAACCTTCTCGGCGGGTGGTTGCGCTATCCTTCGTTGCATGGGGACAAGGAGGGGACTGCTCGCGGGCGTTTTCGCTCTGGTGCTCGTACCGGTCGTCGCCGTTGGGTGCGGCGAGTGCTCGAAGAGTCCTCCGATTGATGTGATGTGGTCCGGGAAGGTCGTCCTCAGCGCGGATTCGCCGGCCGCCGCCCGCGTGATCAAGGTGGACATTCCCCCCAGCGCCCGCTTGATGGAGGCGAAGCTGGACTTCAGCTGGATCGAAGAAGGAGGCAACCGCCTCGGGCCACCCTGGGTGTCTATCGTCGATGTCGCCGGGGGCACATCCACGGCCGTGCTGGACTGGTCCGCCTCCGGCTACGCACAGCTTGCCCATGAATGCGGGTACGGCTGCACACGCTCGTACGCGCTCGTGTTCCGCTGGGCCAGCCCGGTCGCCGGTCAGACGAGGGCAATAGACGTCGACGCGAAGTTGAATATCTCCCATGCCGGCGGCGCCGACGAATGCGCGGGCGTCGTCGGAACGATCGATGCAACGTTGAGCGAGGATCTTTCGCAGCGCTTCGACGGCAAACCCAGGATGGTCTCCGCGCGAGCCGTCGGCGACCTGCGAGTCCCCCTCGCGACTGAGACCGCCGGCGGACTCGTCGCATACCTCCACGCCTCGAAGGAATTGACCGCGCCGCAGGCCGTCTACCCTACGGTGGCTCGAGTCTTTGCAGGGTTTGCGCCCGACTACTCCGGTCGGTCCGGCGTGATCGTGGGATCGACGCCGCAGCTCGGGGACTGGGGTGATCCGGCTCAAACAGAGTGGGAACCACTTTGCGCCTCGGATGCCGACTGCACGTTGCCGATCGAAGTGACTGGCAGTTTCGATCGCCGGACTACGGCGAGCACCGGGCGGTGGTGGGTGGAGGCGCGGATCGAACTCTTCTCCGCGACCGGCACTCTGCCCGATGGCACTTTGACGCTGACTCAGCCCTGACCGCCTGCAAACACAACCGCCAGGGCGGCGGGCCTGGCGGTCGTGAGTTCTGCGATGGTCGTGGCGCCGAACGGCGCACCCTGTTACGCGATCAGCGCCCCGATCGCGTCCAACGGCACGGCGTTCGTGCCCTGGACGATCTCGGCGGCCGCGCGGAGCTTTGGCCCAATGCCGTTGATGTACGTCCGCGCGATCGACTTCTTGTCTTCTGACACGTTTGTGTCGCGCAGGGTCAGCCAGCCGCAGACGAGCCACACCGCCTGATCGACGAGATCGCAGGCGTAGTAGTCCACCTTTGCCCGGTCCTGCTGCGCCTTGAGCGCGTCCACGGACTTCTGGTAGACCGCGGTGAGTTCGATGAGCGCAGCCTTCTCGGCGGCCATGTCGGCCGGGTATTCGGCGGCGGCCCATTCGGCCAGGAGCGGATCGAGCGAGCGGCTCATCAGCTTGCCGATGGCGGCGACCACCTGCAGCTGACTGGTGCCTTCGTAGATGTTCGTGATGCGAACATCGCGGAAGAGCCGCTCGATGTTGAATTCCTTCATGTAGCCCACGCCGCCGTGGACCTGCATCGACTGGTAGCAGACGCGGTTGCCCATCTCGGTGGAGCAGTACTTCACCATGGGGGTCAGCGTCTCGGCCAGTGCCGCGCACTGCTTGTGGCGGGCGCGCGTTTCGGCCGAGATCTCGCCCTCGGCTGAGACGGCCTTCTCGTAGGCCTTCCAGAGGTCCACCCAGGTGGCCGTCTCGGCGAGAAGCGCGCGCGTGGCCTCCAGATCGACACGCATGGAGAGGAGCAGGCGACCAACGGCCGGAAGGACGCGAATCGGCTTGCCGAACTGGATGCGTTCGGTGGAGTAGCGATCGGCCTCGCGGTAGGCGGCCTCGGCGATGCCGAGAGCCNNTGTACTGGATCTCGCACGTGGGCGAGCTCTTGATGCCCATCTTGTGCTCGATGCGGCGAATCTTCACCGTCTCATCGCGCTCGACGAGGAACATCGAGAGGCCGCGGGCGTCCGTGGAGCCTTCCTCGCTGCGCGCAAGGACGACGGAGACGTCGGCCAGGCCGTTGGTGATGAACCGCTTGACGCCGTTGAGCGTCCACGTGCCGGTGGCCTCGTCCAGCGTCGCCTTTGTCGCGACGGCGCCCAGATCGGAGCCCGCGTCCGCCTCGGTCAGGACCATGGCGCCCGAGGCCTCGCCACGCGCCATGCGCGGCAGGACCCGGGCCTTGGTTTCGGTGTCCGCGTACTCCTCGATCATGTCGGCGATCTCCTGAAGACCGTACACGGTCATCAGGCCGCTCTCCGCGCGAGCCACAATTTCCACGAGCATCGAGTAGATGGACTCGGGGAGATTCAGGCCGCCGTACTCGCGAGGCAGCATCGCCCCAAAGAGCCCGGCCTGACGGAATGCCTCGATCGCGTCGAGCGTGGCGGCGGTGTAGGTGACCTCGCCGTCCTCGAAGTGCGCGCCTTCCTCGTCCGCCTCGGGGGCTCGAGGAGCGACGCGCTCGCCGCAGATCTCGCCCATGACGGAGAGGACGATGCCGTAGTTGTCCTTGGCGTCGGCATAGTTGCGCGGGGCACCCGCCACTTCGGCGGCCTCGGAGTAGCCCTTCTCCTTCAGCTCCAGCGCTTCGGCCAGGTTGATCTGCGCCAGCCGAAGCTGGAGATCGGGGTTGTCGAGGAAGAAGTTCTCACTCATTCGGCATCTCGCTGATCCATTGATCGCTCTCGGAGTGTCTTGATGATCAGCGGCAGCACCTCGCCGACGTCGCCGACGATGCGGTAGTGCGCGATCTGGAACATCGGCGCGTTGGGGTCGGTGTTGATTGCGATGATCTTGGAGCTCTGGTCCATNNTGCTGGATGGCGCCGGAGATGCCGGCGGCCACGTACAGGCGGGGCCGGACGGTTGTGCCGGTCTGGCCGATCTGGTGGACCTTCTCGACGAGACCGGAGTCCACAGCGGCGCGTGATGCGCCGACCTCGCCGCCGAGCAGGTTCGCAAGCTCGCGGAGGAGCGCGAACTCGTCTGCGCTGGTAACTCCCGCGCCGCCGGCCACGATGACCGGAGCGTCCTTGAGGTTGATCGTGGACTTGCGGACCTGGCGGGAGAGGACCTCGAGAACGAGATCCTCCGGCGCGAAGACCGGGGTGATCTTCTCGACCGAACCCTTGCGGCTCGCGTCGGCGGCCGGCTTGCGCATGACGCCTTCGCGAACGGTGGCCATCTGTGGCCGCGTGTTCGGGTTGACGATCGTGGCGATCAGGTTTCCGCCGAAGGCGGGCCGGATCTGGAAGAGCAGGTTCTTGTAGGTCTTGTCGTCCTTCTTGACGTAGTAATCGCCGATCTGGAGTTCCGTGCAGTCCGCGGTGAGGCCGCAGCGAAGGGCGCTGGAGACGCGCGGTGCGAAGTCACGTCCGTTGGGCGTGCCGCCGATGAGGAAGATCTCGGGCTTGCGCTTCCGGATCTCCTCGATCGCAACGCGGGCGTAGGGGAGCGTCCGGTAGAGCGCCAGCTCTTCGTGATCGGCCAGGATGACGCGGTCGGCGCCGTGGGCGATCACATCGGCCGCGAGCGCGTCCACATTGTGGCCGCACAGGAGGCCTACTACCTCGTAGCCGAGTGGGTCGGCCAGTTCGCGGGCCTTGCCGGTGAGCTCGAGGCTGACTTCGGCGATCACGCCGTCGGTGTGCTCGATGAATACCCAGATTGAGTTCTGCTCTGTCATCTCGCGCCTACCCGACGATGTATTCGTGGACGAGTTCGGCGATCATCGCCGCGATGCCCTCCGGGGTGGGTGCGATCGACTTGCTCTCGGTGCTCTCCAGGACCACGAAGTTGACCTTGTGGACCTGCGTGGGCGAGCCGGCGAGGCCGATGCTTCCCTCCGCGGCGCCGATGTCCTCGGCCGACCAGACGGGGATCTTCAGGCCGCGCTTCTCGAGATAGGCGTCGAGCTGCTCGTCCGTCTCGAATTCGGGGTACTTCGCGCGGATTGCCGCGTACTCGGTGGGGATGGCGGCGAGCTTTCGCTCCATCTGCTTCCGTACCGAGGCGGAGCGCGGCGTGTTCGCCGATCCGACCACGGTGAGGAGTACCGGCATCTTGCAGCGGACGATCTCCGAACCGGAGTCGAGCGCGCGCTGGGCGGTGACGTGAGTGTCGTTGATCTCGATGATCGACTCGGCGTAGGTGATCTGCGGAATGCCGAGCTTCTCGGCCGTCTGCGGTCCCACCTGCGCGGTGTCGCCGTCGATTGCCTGGCGGCCGGCGAACAGGAGGTCGAAGGCGCCGAGCTTCTCCACGGCGCACTTCAGCACGTACGAGGTGGCAAGGGTGTCCGCGCCGGCGAACTTCCGGTCGGTCAGCAGCACGACCTTGTCCGCTCCGCGGAAGAGCGAGTCGCGCAGGATGTTTGCCGCCTTGGGCGGGCCCATCGTCACGACGGTGACTGTGCCGCCGGTCAGCTCCTTGACCTGGAGTGCCATTTCGAGGGCGTTGAGGTCTTCCGGGTTGAAGATCGCCGGAAGGGCGCCCCGGTTCATGGTGCCGTCTTTTGTCATCACCTCGCCGGTGACGTTGTGCGTGTCGGGCACCTGCTTCACCAGGACCACGCTGTGAATCGGTCTAGAGTCGGTCATCAATTCTCCGGAACCCGCCGGGCATCGCCGGACGGATGATGTCAAGGCTCTCCCGGGTTTGTTTGCCTCCCGGGTGGCGCGGAACCGATCGAGGGGACGCGTGGCGGTTCGGTGTGAAGGATACCTTGACGCGGGGTTGGGCCGTGGTGCCTCTCGCGCGGGCCTGCCCGGGCGCCGGCGGAGGGTCGCAGCGGAGGTGCCGCCGAGGGATCGGGCGTGTGCGACCATTCGGCCGTGGGTCCCGACACGAATCTTCGCAACCAGCTCGCCGGCGTGCGCGGCCTCCTGCTCGACATGGACGGCGTGCTCGTGATGCGCGGCAAGCTGATCCCCGGCGCAGCGGAAGCCCTGGCTGCCTTCGACGCCGCCGGCTTTCCTTACGTCATCGCGACGAATACATCGATGCTGAGCAGGGACACGCTGTCGCGCGAGTTCGGCAAGGTCGGGATGTCCGTTCCGCCGGAACGCCTCGTCACGGCGGCGTCGGCGGCGGCCGCGTACGCACGGCGTCATTTCGCTCCGGATCCGCTGTACGTGCTGGTGGCCCGCGACTCATTCGTCGAGTTCGACGGGTTGCGCCTGCTCACCCACGACGAGGCCGCATCGCCGGGGGCGCGCGCCGCGGCCGTCGTCGTAGGCGATGCGGGCGACGAGTTCACGGCCCGGAACATGCAGTCGGCCTTCACGCTGCTCAGGCAGGGGGCGCGGTTCGTGGCCATGCACAAGAACCGTTGGTGGATCACGGAGGCGGGAGCGATGCTCGACTCGGGCGCGTACGTCGCCGCACTCGAGTTCGGCACGGAACGCCGCGCCCTGGTCGCGGGCAAGCCGTCGCGCATGTTCTTCGCCGAGGGCGTGCGGCAGCTGGGCCTGGAACGCGTCGCCCCGGCGGACGTCGCTATGGTGGGCGACGATTTGTGGAATGACGTTCGCGGCGCCCAGAAGGCAGGGCTGCGCGGCGTGTTCGTCAGGTCCGGCAAGCACGGGGAAGCGGAGATTGCGCGCGTGTCCGCGGGTCGTGGCGGACGAGCTCCCGACGCGATCGCGCCGTCGATATTGGAGATCGCCGAGGCGTTGCTCGGCCGAACGTGAACGCTCGGCGGCAAGCCGGATCGACTACCGGCCCGTCAGCCAGCCTCCGAACTTGGCGAATCGGCGTATTCCGAAGTGGCCGGGCGGCCTGTCAATGGGACGTTCTTACTCCCGGTTCTCGGCCGGTCGTCTGAGGCGCCTTTTCGAGACGGCGGTAGACTGGAATCGACACGGCTGCGCCCTGCTGCGAGCGGCATATTCGAGGCGGTGCGGCCCGGCTTTCGGTGAAGACACCAGGAGGCGTTCGGCATGACCGCGACGTCCGAGCCCCGGCTCAAGATCACGTACGCGACGCTGCGCAACGACAACGAGCAGCTCCACGCCAACTTCGACGCCGGGCTGGCCCTTGCCCGCGCCGAGCTTGGCAAGGCTCACGGCCAGTTCATCAACGGCGAGTGGCGGCCCGCCAAGGCCGTGTTCGAGAAGCGATCGCCGATCGACGGCTCGCTCGTCGGCACGTTCGCCAAAGGCACGCGTGAGGACGTACGCGACGCGGTCGCGGCCGCACGCGCCGCGGCGCCCGGCTGGGCACGCACGGCCTGGCTCGAACGCATCGCGATCATGCGCCGCATGGCGGATCTGATCAGCGAGCGGCAGATGGAGCTCGCCGCGCTCATGGGGATCGAGGTCGGGAAGAACCGTCTCGAGGCTCTCGGCGACGTGGAAGAGACCGCCGACCTGATCCGCTACTACTGCGATCAGCTACAGGAGAACGACGGCTTCGACCACCCCATGGGCAACCTGGGCGATCCAACCGTACACACCCGCTCCGTGCTCAAGCCCCACGGTGTGTGGGGAGTGATCAGCCCGTTCAACTTCCCGATGGCCCTGTCCGGCGGCCCTGCCGGCGGAGCGCTCGTAGCCGGCAACGCGGTCGTCTACAAGCCGTCATCCGACGCGCCGCTGTGCGGCATCAAGCTGGCCGAGATCGCCGACATGGCCGGGCTGCCGCGCGGCGTCTTCAATCTCGTCAGCGGGCCCGGTTCCACAGTCGGTGCGGAACTCCAGGAGAACCAGGGCATCGACGGGCTCCTGTTCACCGGCTCGTACGAGATCGGCTTCAACCAGGTCTTCAAAGGCTTCAGCAAGGTCTTCCCCAAGCCGGTCGTCGTGGAGATGGGCGGCAAGAATCCGGC
>PMBG01000079.1:28561-30696 GCA_003153755.1 Chloroflexota bacterium
GCCCGGCGCGACGGACGCATCGTGGCCGGCGGCGAGGTCCTGACCGGTTACGGCTCGGACCTCTACGCGGCCCCCACGATCGTTGCGGACCTGCCCAAGGATCACCGCATCTGGCGCGAGGAACTGTTCGTGCCGCTCGTGGCGGTGATGTCCGTCGACGGTCTGGACGAGGCGTTCAAGCTCGCCAACGACACGATCTACGGACTCACGGCCGGCTTCTTCAGCGAGGATCACGAGGAAGTGGAGCGGTTCAAGGAGGTCATCGAAGCCGGGGTCATATACATCAACCGGCGCGCCGGCGCGACCACCGGGGCATGGCCCGGCATCCAGCCCTTCGGCGGCTGGAAGGCGTCCGGAACAAGCGGCAAGGCCTCGGGCGGCATGTACTACGTGCAGCAGTTCCTGCGCGAACAGTCGCAAACGGTCGTGGACTGACGTACAGATCCTGGGTCTTGTCGTGGGCCGGGAGTGGCGAGGACGCGGAGTCGCGGTCGCGGTCGCGTCCGGAAGCCCGCCCGAAAGGATAGGCCGGCGCGCGGCCGCCGGGGGTTCGGGCCGCCCGTCGACACCGACCCGAATCGGCCGCTCGGGCTATACTTGGCGCAGTATCCAGGCTGCATAAACCGTATCCGTTCCGGCGGCAGCTGCGCGCGATTCGCGGCCCGCCCGTATCCCGTCGAGGTGCACCGTGACCGAGCTCGCTCAGGCCCCTGTCGTTCCGCTCATCGTTACCGAACTGCCCGGGCCCAAGGCGCGCGCACACCTCGAGTTCGACCGGCAGTGGACGTCGCCGAGCGTCCCGCGCGCATACCCCGTCGTCCCGATCAGGGGCGAGGGCTGCACCATCGAGGATATCGACGGAAACCTCTTCCTCGACTTCAACGCCGGCATCGCCGTGACCTCCACCGGCCACTGCCATCCGGACGTCGTGAAGGCGATCCAGGAGCAGGCCGCAAAGCTGATCCATTACAGCGCGGACTTCTATATCCCGGTCTACGCGGAGATGTGCGCCGAGCTGGCCCGCATCGCCCCCATGTCGGAGAAGTGCCGCGTCTTCCTTGGGAACTCCGGTACCGAGGCCGTCGAAGGCGCAATCAAGCTGGCCAAGTACGCCACCAAGCGCCAGAACCTCGTCGCCTTCCTCGGAGCGTTTCATGGGCGCACGTACGGCTCCGTGTCGCTGACCGCTTCCAAGGCCAAGTACCACGCCGGNNAGGACGGCTTCATGCAGGGCCTCCGCAAGATCTGCGACGAGCACGGCATCCTGCTGATCTCCGACGAGGTCCAGGCGGGCGCGGGCCGCACCGGCAAGATGTGGTCGATCTCCAACTGGGGCGTGGAGCCGGACATCATCGCCACCGCGAAGGGCATCGCCAGCGGTATGCCGCTCTCGGCGTTCATCGCCCGCGAGTCGCTCATGACAATGTGGGGCCCCGGAGCGCATGGGACTACCTACGGCGGTAACCCGCTGGCCTGCGTTGCCGCGCTCGAGACGATCAAGCAGCTCGAAGGCGGGCTGATGGCGAATGCCACTGCTCGCGGCGCGCAGCTCATGACCGGTCTCAAGGCGCTCCAGGCGAAGTACCCGGCGATGATCAAGGATGCTCGCGGCATCGGCTTGATGATCGGCGTGGAGTTCGATTCGCACGAGCACGCCGCCGCGGTCGAATGGGCGGCGTTCCAGCGCGGGCTTCTGGCCCTCGAGGCCGGCATGACCGTGGTGCGGATCTCGCCGCCGCTGGTCCTGACCGAAGCCGAGGCGGCCACGGGCCTCCGGATCTTCGGCGAAGCGGTCGCAGAGGTCGCGGCAAAGGGCTGATGGGAAAAGTCGCGTCTATGCGGGACGCCGTCGCGGAGCTGGTCCGCGACGGCGACACCGTGGCCATCGAAGGCTTCACCCACCTTATCTGCTTCGCTGCCGGGCAAGAGATCATCCGGCAGCGCAAGCGGGACCTGACGCTCGCGCGCCTCACTCCC
Source organism: Chloroflexota bacterium (assembly GCA_003153755.1). Classification (GTDB taxonomy): domain Bacteria; phylum Chloroflexota; class Limnocylindria; order Limnocylindrales; family CSP1-4; genus Fen-1039. The sequence continues at coordinate 30,539 of PMBG01000079.1, forward strand.
GATCTGATATACGACCAGATGGTCGCGGCCGGTGTCGCCCGTAAGCTGATCTTCAGCTGGCTCGGAAATCCCGGCGTTGGCGGCCTGCACGCGATCCGGCGCAGAGTGGAGAACGAGGACCCGGCGCCGCTCGAAATCGAGGAGTACAGCCACTTCGG
>PMBG01000132.1 GCA_003153755.1 Chloroflexota bacterium
GGATCGAAGTCGATGACCACGATCTCCGGGACGAGCAGACCGAGCGCCCGGCCGATCTCGCCGGCCACGACCTCCGCGACGAGCGCCTTCACCCCATGGCCGGCGCCGCGGAATTTCGCGACGTACAGGCCGTCGTCGTCCGCCTCCACGATCGCGGGGAGGGATCCGCCCTCGCGCAGTGGAGTCACATAGCGTGTGGCCGTGACGTGACGCAGCACGATGCAAGTATCGACCCGCGGACGATGCCGCGTACGGACATCACGACAGGCGGCGCCCGTCGGGGCACCTACCGCGCGGAGAGCCCCCATACGAGCGCGACCAGTGCCGCGGCGCCCACCACCGCCAGCTCCTGCAGCAAGCGCTTGTTCACCGTCACGGGTTCGGTCGACTCGCGGAGCGCGGTCACCACGTAGACGATCAGGGTGAGAAGGGCCGGTACGAAGAGGCGCGGCAATGACAGGGTGCGGAAGAGGGCCGTCGCGAATCCCGCGATCACACCGTATTGGAGGAAGGCCACTATGCGTACGACCCGGTCCACCCGGTACGGAGAGACGAGACCGGACAGCCGGTACCCTGCGGCGGCGGCGATGAGTCCGCATACCGTCGCGTAGCAAACGAGCGCCCTCGTACCGATGGGTTCGGCGACACCGGATCCGCCGGCCACCATGGCGCCCGGCACCAGACCGGCGGCGGCAATGAACGCGGCAAACGAGAGCCCGATGCCAACCGCGCGGAGGGTCACCGGCTGTGGATGCGGCGGCAATTCCGGCTGCGGGTCGACCGTCTCCGTGACGATCTTGGGGATGTCGAACTCGTCGCGATGGACGGCATGCGCGCGCACCCTCTGCGCGCTGGGCGGCACTCCGGGCTTCAGCGCCTCGGGAATCGTTTCGAGGCGGATCACGAGGTAGAGAACTGCCCAGCCGGCTGCGAAGACGACCGCCAGCCACGGTACGGGATCGACCAGCCGCGAAATGCCGGCGATGGCGAACGCGCTGATAGCCGAGAGTACGACGGGAACGACGGGCATTCGCCACGGCCGCCAATCCCCCACCAACGCGCCCGTGCCGGCGGCCGCCGCGGCCGTGATCAACGCCGTGATGACCGCCGCCGGATACGCGTCCACGAAATGGACGAGCACCGCGGCCGCCGCCACTGCCAGCCCGAGTTCGCGGGCTCCATTGCGTTCATTCATGGACGCATGGTACGAGACGCCGCCATCTCTCGTGCCAGCACCGGATCGCGCCCCCGCCTCCGCCCGTACACACCTCGCTGCGCTCGCCAGACGTACGGGCTGCGGCGGCGGCACACTCCGGCGCTTCCGTCACGAGTAACCAGGAGGGAGGTTCAGGTCGCGAGCCGGCCCGCTTTCGCTCCCACCCAGGCCAGCAGGTCCGGCCTTGATCGCGTGTTGAGTATCCGATCCGGGGTCAGCCATGCACGTCTCGCCATGGCGGTGCCCCAGCGCATGTTGTGCAGTTCCTCGGTNNATCGAGTCCCAGTCGAGATCCAGGTCGTCGCGGGAACCGATGTAGCGTCCGGCCGGATGAGCGATCACGTCCACGTGCGGGTTCCGGATTGCTGCAAGCGTCCGGGCCGTGAGCTGCTCTCGAGACTGGCGGCGCGACACGTGGACGGAGGCCACCACCAGGTCGTANNCCTCGGCTGCGAATCGCTCGTTGAGGGCGGCGACTACGGCGCGCTGAACCGCAACCCGGTCCCGGTCCAGGCCGCGGGCAATTGCCAGGCTCACGGTGTGGTCCGTCAGGACCTGATATGAGTATCCGAGCCGCCGGGCCGCCTCCGCCATCTGCTCGATCGTATGGATTCCGTCGGACCAGTCGGAGTGGCTGTGGAGATCGCCGCGCAGGTCGGCGCGCGTCACGAGCCTCGGCAACTCACCTGCCAGGCCGGCCTCCACCTCGCCGCGATCCTCGCGCATCTCGGGCTCGATGAACGGCAGGCCCAGGAATCCATAGGCATCGGCTTCTGTGGCAAACGAACGCAGCTCGGCGGCGTCGCCCGTCAGCGGCTCTCCGTCCTCGCCGAGACGCAGATATCCCTTCTCGGACAGACTCCAGCCGAGGTCGCGGGCCATGCCTCGCAGCCGGACGTTGTGCTCCTTGGAGCCCGTGAAGTGGATGAGATACGTGCCGGCCTCGCCCGGCGGCATGATCATGAGATCCACCTGCGGGCCGTTCCGGAGACGCACTGCCGCCTTGTGCGGACCACGCCCGATAACGGACTCCACACCCGGCATCGAAACGAACCGCTCCACGAGTTCGAGCGGGCGGTCCGTCTCGGCGAGAAGGTCCAGGTCGCCGATCGTCTCTCGCCGGCGTCTGAAGGAGCCGGCCGGCCGGATCGAGATCACGTCCGGGCCGGACAGAGCGACGAGAAGCGACTCTACGATCGCCTCCGCCTGGCCGAGACGCATGCGGTCCTGGCGCGTCTCGAGCGCGGCGATACCGGCGAGGACCTGCTCCTCGGTCCTGGCGGACATGCCCTTGAGGGGCCGGAGCGCACCGGCCTCGGCCGCCCGCCGGAGATCCTCGAGCGTCTCGATGCCGAGTTCATCGTGGAGCTGCTTCACCGTCCGCGGCCCGATACCGGGGATCTGCAGCAGGGCGACCAGGCTCGGTGGCACCTCCTCGCGAAGCTTCTCGTAGAAGGCGAGGCTGCCGGTTCGGGCCAGCTCCTCGATCT
>PMBG01000055.1 GCA_003153755.1 Chloroflexota bacterium
GCCGGGCCCGCGGCAACCGGGGCCGGCCGGTCCCTCAACGCCAGCCCCAGCCCGAGCGCCACGACGCAGAGCGTCTGGACGATGACCTGTAGCGCCCCGATCTCCAGGTGGATCTGGGCCGAGTCGAAGACCGGCGTGAGCAGCATCACGGCCACGAAGCCGCGCCACGGCCGAAGAACGGAACATGCCGTCACGACGGCGAGGGTGAGCGGCACCAGGCCGGCCACGATTCGGGCGATCTCGCCGGCCTTGATGTCGTAGGGATCGTGTTCGTTTGCCGCGGCAAGGACGAGCACGGCGGCGCCAACGCCCACGGCGGCAACGAGCCGGACGAGCGGCAGGCCGCGCCGGCCCACCATGCCCTGCGGCCAAACGGAAGCCGCCAATCGTTCGAGTCCGAGCAACAAATCCGTCCAGTGAGCTATGGGATGCGGATGGCTCTGGTTGGGTCGCCCCGGATACTACGGCATGGGTGGACTCGGGGGCAGCGAAGGGGCTACGCCTTGACCGCGGCCACCAGCGAGGGCATCTGACAGGCGGGGGTCGTTCCGCACAGGAACCGCTCCTGGAACCCGGAGTCGGTCGTGATCACCACGCGCCACAGATTTGGGTATTCGCCCCGGCAAGCGTCACATCGTTTGCCGCCGGTCGCGCCCATCGCCGGCCGGCCGATAGGCACGAGTTCCGGAGCCTGCCACGTCGCCGGTGCGTCGGGCTCGGGCGCCGCCTCGGGCTGGGGTTCGGGCGCCGTCTCGGACTCGGACCAGACCGGGTCCGCCCCCTGCTTGGTCGCGAAATCGAACTCGCACTTTGCGCACGACTTCAACACCACATCGCGCTGTAGCTCTCCGCACTCGGGGCAGAACGTGACGATCCGTTCGTCTGCCTCCATGCCCTGACACCGGCTGCACACGAACGCCGGATCGAGCTTCTTCAGCTTGAAGACCTGGCCCAGCACGAATGTCGGAGATATGCCGCCCTTGCCGATCGTGGCACCGACACCTGCAACGATGTCGCCGATCCTCTCGTTCCGCTTCGCGATCGCCTGGTATTCGGGGTTGGTTATCTTCTCGTTGCGGCAGCTCCGGCAGATGCTCATCTGACGCAGCGGCAGCGTCGAGCGTATGCGCGACTGAAGGCGGAGGATCTCGAATACCGGCCGCTGGGCTTCCGACACCTCGACCTGCGTGGCCTTGCCCCCGGCCGCGGTCAGCTGCCGTTCGACTATCGCCGCGAACGCTTCGACATCACGGGCGGAGTCCGGCGGCAAGGAGCCAGGGTGCGAAGCGATCATCACGGCGATGCCCAGGTCGGACTGTGTCTCGGCAAGCGGCAGGACCGCGGTCCCCGCCTCGGAGATGAACCTTACCGAGTCGACGCCCTTCCAGGCTGATGGGGTGGTCCCCTTCTGGCCCTGCAGCGCCCTGTCCGCCGCACCAACTGCTCCGCCTACGGCCTTCGTCGTGAGCGCGTTCGTGTGCTCCAGCACGGCAATATCGCCCGAGCGGCTCCAAAACCGCGGCGCGTCGAAAGCGGCGCCGGCCGCCTGGTCCAACCCGGCCAGTCCCGTATCTATCCGGCGTTGGACCTCGTCGAAGATCTCCTGGTACTGCCGGTTGACTCCCCAGGTCTTGCCGATGGTCTTGATGGCGTCTGTGAGATGAGCGGAGATCACGCAACCGGACTCGTCCGGAGAGAGTTCGAAGACAGCCTTGACCGGCATCTGCTTCTTCATCATCAACGAATAGCCGACCATGCCGCCACGCTTGGCCTCGACCCTGGTGAGTTGGTCGACGGTGATCGTGAAGCCAAGCTCGCGCAACGCCTCGCCAATTACGCGACGGGCGGCGGAACTGGGCGTCGAGAGGCGGCGCTCGAAATCGAGACCACAGGTGGCGGACATGCAGGCGGCTCGGCCAACTCCCCGCGGCCCGGAGGCATGGCGCCCCTCCTCAGGCCGGATGCAATCGTACCGGGAGCGGCACCGGTCGACCACACGCGGCGGCAGGACGGAACGTCCGGCTGGCAAAGGCTCAGGCAGCAGTCTCGGCTTCGGGCTCCTCCGGTTCGAGGCTTGCCGGCTCGCCGTTCGGCGCTGCCCCACCGGCCGCCGCCGAACGCGCCGGCAGGAACGCGGCCGCGACAACCACTCCGGCAATCGCGAATGCCACGCCCACGATCGCGGTCCAGTCCATCGCACCTACGAACGCCGTTCGCGCCGAACCCAGGAGTGCGGCCCCGGCGTCCCCGCCCAGCTGGGCCGCGACCGCAGCCGCTCCGGCGAACGAGTCCCGGGCAGCGCCGGCGGCGTCGGCCGGCATACCCGCAACCGCCACCCCGATGCGCCCGGCGTAGGCCCCCTGGAACGCGCTGCCCATGATCGCTATGCCGAGCGCGCCGCCGATCTCGCGGGTTACGTCGTTTACGGCCGATCCCACGCCGAACTTCTCCGGCGGCACGGCGCCCATGATCGCGTCGGTCGCGGGCGTCATGGCCATGCCCATTCCCACGGCGGCCACGAACATGATCCCGAGGACCTGCAGGTCGCCGGAGCTGACGCCGAGCGTCGCTACCAGGCCCATGCCGGTGGCGATGATGGCCAGCCCCAGCGACGTTGTCAGGCGCGCGCCGTAGCGCGTGGTCATTCGGGCCGCGACCGGCGATGCGACGACTACGCCAGCCGCGATGGCCATGAAGCGGTAGCCCGTCTCGAGCGGCGAGAGCCCACGCACTTGCTGCAGGTACAGCGTCACGAGGAAGAGATTGCCGTTCAGCGCGAACATCGAGAGAGTGACCGAGACGCACGCGGCGGTGAAACGAAGGTTCCGGAACAATCCGATCTCCACCATCGGGTGCGCGCGGCTCCGCTCCCACAGCACGAAGCCGGCCGCGGCGATGACGGCGGCGATGAGCGAACCGGCGATGCGCGGGTCGGACCAGCCGAAACCAGGCGCCTCGATGATCCCGTAGGTGAGCCCCACGAGCGCCACCACCGAGAACGCGGCACCGATCGGATCGAGCGGGTTACGGCCGGGCGCCTTCGACTCCGGGATGATCCGCAGTGCCGCGACGATGCCAACCACGATCACCGGCACGTTGATCACAAACACGGTTGGCCATGGGAAGCGTTCGATCAGAAATCCGCCGAGGATCGGCCCCACGACGATGCCGAGGGCACTCACCATGCTCCAAAGGGCGATCGCCTTGGGCCGCTCGTTCTCGGGGAAGACATCCGCAATGATCGACAAAGTAGGCGGCATCGCCAGCGCCGCACCCAGGCCCATGAAGGATCGCAGGGCGATGAGCTGGCCGGCGCTGCCCACGAGGGGCGTCAGAGCGGATCCGAGGCCGAACAGCCCAAGGCCGATCACGAGGAGGCGCCGCCGCCCGAACCGGTCGGAGAGCGCGCCCGAGAGGAGAAGCAACCCGGCGAACACGAGCACGTACGCGTCGATCATCCACTGGAGCTGGCTCGTGCCTGCGTTGAGGTCACGCGAGAGAACCGGCAGCGCCGTGACGAGCACGGTGTTGTCCATCGCGATGCCGAACAAGGCCAGGATCAACACGGCAAGGATCGACCAGCGGCGCGGGTGGCCGGCGTGCGGCGTGGTCATCTGGCGGCTCCTTCCGGTCGGGTGATAACGCATGTCTCGCACGCCGCTCCGGCACTGGTACACTGTGCGAGAGGCGTCGGCCGGGAGTCCATCTCGTACACTGTTCGAGTGTCAAGTACGGTGTACTGTCAGGCGTACATAGTTCGAGCCGGGAGGTATCTCACATGGCTGGAGCGGAGGACGGCAAACGGGGCGAGTTCGCCTGGTGGCCGAGCGTCCCCAAGACGTCGGGCAAGGAGCCGCTCGGCCGCGACCAGATAGTCGCCGCCGCAATCCGTCTGATCGACGCCGACGGGCTCGAGGGCTTCTCAATGCGGAAGCTGGGGCTGGAGCTCGGCGCGGGCGCCACGTCGCTGTACTGGCACGTCAAGGACAAGGATCAGCTGATCGACCTGGTGCTCGACGAGATCGTCGGCGAGGTAAAGCTGGACGACGACCGTGCACTCCCCTGGCGCGAACGCGTCCTCTACGTGGCAGGTGGGCTACGCCGCGTCGTTCGGCAACACCGTCACCTGGCGGCGCTGGCCGGAACACGCGTCAGCATGGGCCCAAACCTGCTGACCGCCATGGAGCACCTAGCCGCGATCATCCGCACGGGCGGGTTCACGGGGAGCCGGCTCACGCTGGCCTTCAGTGCCGTGCTGACGTTCTCGCTCGGCACCGGGATCATGGAGAGCCGGGAGTTCACGGGTCCGGGCTCCGAGGGCAAAACGCTCGAAGAGCTGCAGTGGATGGTGGTCGAGATGTTCCGCTCGCTGCCGCCCGATGAGTACCCCAACATGATCTCCATGGTGTCGGAGGACGTGTCCGAGATCGACGAGGACACGCAGTTCCTCTACGGCCTGGAGCGTCTGCTCGACGGCCTCGAGGCGGACCTCCTGCAATCGGCACGCGCAGGCTGACCCACTCGGGCTGGGGCACACCGACACTCACCCGGCGCAACGACGCCATCACCGGGTGCAACAGTTCCCACCCATCCGGGGCGTATTACAAACCGCGGCGTAGGGTGTTCGGCACGAAGCCTCGCGAGGTAGTCGTCCGGTATTGGTCTGACCCGGCCCCTGGGCCGAGGCAGTCCCCGCAGACTGCGGCAACCGTGACGCCATCGTCCCGGCTCGGGGAGCCTTCAGATATGCGCAGAACCCTGGTACTGCTTGCCGCAACGGCCGTGCTCGTCGCGGCGTGCGGCGGGTCGGCAGCAACCGGCAATCCTCAGGTCAACGCGACACAGACCGATGCGCCGCCCGCCGCAAGCGCCGCGGTGAGCGCCCCGGCCGTCACCACGGCCCCATCCGTCGGCGCGCCAAAGACACTCGACGCGTGCAAGCTCATCACCATGGACGAGGCGGCCGCCGTCCTGGGAGTGCCCGTGGATGCGGGTGCCCCGCCCACGTCCGGCTCCAGCAGCTGTCTCTTCGCCGCGCATCCCACGACGGGCTTCAGCCTCGACGGCGTCACGATCGGTCTGCCGCACCTCGCCGAATTCGATCCGAACAAGAAGTCCATCGCCGGGATCACGATCACGCCGGTCACGGGTGTCGGCGACGCCGCCTACTACGTGAGCCTGGGCGCCGGCTATGTGAACCTGAACGTCCGCAAGGGTCAGACCGTCTTCTCCGTGGACATCCTGCTCTCGAAGGCGGCAGACGCCAAGCTGATGGACGCCGAGAAGTCGATCGCAATGCTGATCGTGGGCCGCATCTAGGCCGATTCAGACCTCGCCGCCCCGCCTGAAGTTGGCTATCGTTACCTGCGGCACGACGACTCGCAGGTCGCCGGCCTGACAGCTTGGGGGGGGCGGCGAGTGGCGATCTCTTACGAGGTGATCCAGCCGGGCTCTATCGCTATCGTGATCGGGCTCGTCCTGCTGTTTCTGATCGCGCCCAAACTGGCCGGCCGGGCCAAAACCCTCCGAACAAAGAGAATCCGGATCGCAACCGGCATCGCCCTCGCGGTGCTGGTTGCGGGAGCCATCGGCCTCAATACCCTCGGGGCGCCGCTGGATCCGGCCAGCCGGCCACTGCGGACCGGCCACGCGTACGGCGGGGACGACCCGCGACTCCTTGCGATGCGAGACCTCCCGAGAAGTGGAACGAATCCGCTCTTGAGCGAGTACGACTACGCCTACTCCCCGGGTGCGGAGATCCGAATCGCATTCACACTCGCCAACGCCGGCAGCGCCCCGCTCACCGTCGTCGCCATAGAGTCGCCGCCCAGCCTGAACGTCCGATCGGTCGAGTTCCGTCTGCCGTCGGCGGTGAACTCGGGCCTGCCGGCGACCTATGCGAACCAGTATCCCGGCCAACCGCCCGGTGCCCTGGCCGATCGGCAATTCCACTCCTTCGAGATCCCAGCGCAAGGCGAGGTTGGACTGGCCACCGCGGTAACGATGGGCGAATGCCCCGGCTCCTCGCCCGTGCCGACCCTCGCTCCGGGGGCATCGCTGCTGCCGAGCGCGGATCCGTCGCTGGCAGGTGGGTTCGACGTCTTCAACGTCATCGACGTTCGTTACGTCCAGTTCGGCATCGCCCGCACCGAGACGATCGTCTTGCCTTTCTCCATGCACGCGGTTACGGGCGAAACCAACGTCTACGGCTGCCCGCCCGCCTGATCGGCTCCTGCAAGCGCACAACCCGTCGAATAGCCGTCGACATGCGGATGCACAATTGGCTGGGGCCGCCCGCGTCGGCGGCAGCATCCCAGCCGAAGGAGCATCTCGATGGGTCGAGTCTGGCGGGTGGATTTCGACGGGACCAGCCATACCGTCGTTGGCCAGTACAACGCAATGCTCAGCACGGGAAAGGGGTCGATCCTGGTCGACGGCCGAATGGTGGACATATGGGGGACGTCGTTGTTCGGACAGCCTCGGGAGCGCCATATCGATATCGGAGGAAAGCCGGTGACCCTGGTGAAGACCGGGCTCTTCCGGGAAAACTTCGACCTCTACGTCGATGGCGTGCTCGTCCAGCCAGAGAAGTAGCTTCCGAGGACAAAGGGCGAGTGGTTAGCCGCCGGCGGCCCGGTCGCTCACTAGCTTGCACGGCTGAACCGGCGAGTGCGTCTAGAACCAATCGGGTCGAACGTCGCCGGATTCGGTCAGACGGTGCTGAAGCTCAACTCCGCTCGGCTTGGGCGGAGCGCCCCGTCGTTGTCTCCCCTAAGACCGTGGCAGGGGAGCTGGACCAGCTGCCCCGGGCGAGAGTCTGAATTGCGCCCGACGCGTCCCGTTTGCGCGGTGATCTCGGTGCGCCGCGGCCGGATCGCGGCGCTGCGGCTGATCTAGCATCAGCAAGTCCGTGAGACAAAGGGAGGGGTGGCTGTGCTTGTCTTCGCGAATCGCGGCCTGGGGTCGCACGACCTCGAGGAATCGATCTACTTCCTCGCATGCGTCGCAGTGGCCGGGTCCACGCTCTATCTCTACCACCGGCTCAAGCCCCGGCTGGAGCGAGACCTTCCAGTGGACTGGCCCGGCCATGAGTCCTGGGAGCCGGCCGCGCGCGATGCCGAGCTGGCCTACCTGAGCGCCTACCGCTCAGGACTCCGCATGCCCGAGGGGCTTGCCGAAGGCCTGACGATGCAGTTGCGCGACCGCGTCGAAGAGAAATACGCCGCTCTGATTGCCGAGGGTCTGGAACCCACCGGCGCGATCGCCCAGGCCATCGCTGAGACAGGGTCTGCGACCGAGCTCGCGAGCCAGGCCCGACGGGCCGAACAGACCTGGAGGCGCCTGGCTGCCGGCGTCATCGGTGGGATCCTCGCAAGTCCGGGAGCAATCTTGGCTTACTCGCTGCTGGGGATGGCGCTCGCCGTGCCGGCCTGGTTCACCAGCGGGTTCATGCATTCGCCCTGGGTATTCAGGGCGCCGTACCCAAGCGCCCAGGCAGCCGGAATGCTCGGATTGAGCATCGGGTTCTTCTTCCTGGCGCGGACCGGCATCCGCATTTGCGCGGCCGTGAGCCACCGCTCGCCCGCGTCATTCTCCGCCGCCTGGGCGCTGATAGGCACTCCAATCGTACTTGCCTATATCTTGCTGGTCCCCTCGGTTCAGCTGTGCTGGCTGATGTTGGTCGCCGAGGTGCTGGCTCCGATTGGCTTTGCGGCGGGCGCCTTCTATCGGGTGACCAAGCCAACGGTGAGGGTGGGGGTGCCTTTTCTCGAAGGGACCGGACACACAGTCACCGCCGTGCTGGGGGTTGCCGCGATCTTCGGACTGGTATTCTCCCTCGGCTTTTGGAATTTCCAAACTGGCTCGGGCATGGGCGCCAAGTACCGGACCGACCCATGGCCGCTGGCGAACGTATCTCCACGCCAACCCTTTGATGGCCCGCTACTTGTCGGCTTCCGCCCACCGGAGCAACTGGAGGCGTGGTACCAAGTGACCGGAGAATTGACCGACGTGGACCCGCTGCCGGGCTGGACGGACCTCCGATTCGAGTTCTGGCAGGGTGTAGAAGCCGTCGTCTTCCCGCACACACACTGGGATCACATCGCCATCGCACAAGCGGCCACCGGTCCGGTTCTGATAGCCCCGGCAACTAGAGTCCCGAACTCGGTAGCCCCGTCCCAGAACTACAACCACTTGCAGGGCTCCATCCACATCGGCCTACGCCGCGACGGCCCGATCTGGTACATCTCGCTGACGGGCGTCGGGCCCGACGGCGTCCGGTACCGCCTGGCCGACCCGATCATGTATCAGGCCTCCATCAGTGGCACCGCCTGGGACTGGCTGACCGCGCCGGGGTGATAGCGGGCGGCCCAAGAAATGGCCGGCAAGGAGCGGCGCGGGGGCCGATCGCGAAGTTGCGGGTGAGCTAGGATCCGGGTCGCAGGGCATCATGGGAGGGGAGACGTCATGGTGGTCGCTTTCGTCGTCGCGATCTATGTCGCCGTCTACCTGGCAGTGGCCGGGTCCACGCTCTATCTCTACCACCGGCTCAAGCCCCGGCTGGAGCGAGACCTTCCAGTGGACTGGCCCGGGCATGAGTCCTGGGAGCCGGCCGCGCGCGATGCCGAGCTGGCCTACCTGAGCGCCTACCGCTCAGGACTCCGCATGCCCGAGGGGCTTGCCGAAGGCCTGACGATGCAGTTGCGCGACCGCGTCGAGGAGAAGTACTCAGCTCTGATCGCCGAGGGTCTGGAACCCGCCGCCGCGATCGCCCAGGCAATCGCTCAGACAGGGTCTGCGACCGAGCTCGCGAGCCAAGACCGACGGGCTCAGCAGACCTGGAGACGCCTGGTTGGCGGAGTCATAGGGGGGATCCTCGCAAGTCCGGGAGCAATCTTGGCTTACTCGCTGCTGGGGATGGCGCTCGTCCTGCCGGCCTGGTTCACCAGCAGGTTTGTGTCTTCGCCCCGGCCATTGGAGGACCCAACGGCCCAGGCAGCCGGAATACTCGGGTTGAGCATCGGGTTCTTCTTTCTGGCGCGGACCGGCATCCGCATTTGCGCAGCCCTGAGCCGCCGCTCGCCCGCGTCATTCTCCGCCGCCTGGGCGCTGATAGGCACTCCAATCGTGCTTGCCTATGTCTTGCTGGTCCCCTCGGTTCAGCTGTGCTGGCCGATGTTGGTCGCCGAGGTGCTACCGCCGATTGGTTTTGCCGTCGGCGCTTTCTATCGGGTTACCAAGCCAACGATCTGGCTGCCTCGTCTGGAAGGAACCGGCAACACAGTCACCACCGTGCTGGGGGTTGCCGCGATCTTCGGACTGGTATTCTCCCTCGTCTTTTGGAAGACGGGGTCTGGATTCAGCGGTGGCAGCGCGAAGTACCGACCCGATCCATGGCCGCTGGCAAACGTGTCTCCACGCCAACCCGTCGACGGCCCGCTACACATCTTCTTCCGCCAACCGGAGCAGTTGATGGCGTATAACCAAGTGACCGGAGAAGTAACGGACTTAGATCCGCTGCCGGGCTGGACGGAGCTCCGATTCGAGGTCTGGCAGGGCGTAGAGGGCGCCCTTACGAATCCACACGGGGAGAACATCGCCATCGCAGCGGCGGCCACCGGCCCGCTTCTGATAGCTCCGGCCACGAGAGTTCCATCAATGGTTGCTCCGTCCCAGTGGCAAGACGACCTGCAGGGTTCCGTCCACATCGGCCTGCGCCGCGACGGCCCGATCTGGTACATCGCCCTGACGGGCGTCGGTCCCGACGGCGTCCGATACCGCCTGGCCGACCCGATCATGTATCGGGCGGCAATCGATGGCACCGCCTGGGACTGGCTGACCGCGCCGGGGTGAGAGCGCAGTCCGCGGGCCGGGATGTCGGTAGCCGGGGAGTCGGTGGCCCGCAGCCGGCGACTTCGGCCGGCGCAAATCGGCGTGGAGTAGGTAGCGATGGTCTGCGCAGACTTCCTCTCCCCCGGAGACTGCGCTCCCAACTAGTAACGAGTCCGTGGACCTCGGTGCGTGGGGTAGACTTTGCGATGTCCGGGGTGTGGCCTAGTTGGTAAGGCGCGTGCTTTGGGAGCCGCGGGGCCATAAGCGGTGGAGCTGAGGGGCTCCTGAGCGTGAGAGGGCGAGCTGTGAAGCTGTCGACTATTGTGCGATATGGGCAGTCTGACGCCAGGGCGGCCAACCAGGCTGGGAGGTTCACCGTTGCGCTTCCAATTGCCGCGTAAGGGCATACGGCCGACGGTCGAGGATGGCCGGGTCAAGACGCACCCAGCAGACGCCTCATGGCCGCCTTCGTGGATCGCCGAGGAGAGAATCAAGCTTGCCGCGACCAGAGAGCGCTTCGGCCCATTCTTCGATGAGGCCGTCGCGCTGTTCTTCCGTGTCGATCCAATTGGCTTGTCGTCAGCGCCCAAGGATGAATACGAACCGGAGGTTGGGACGACCCTCGCACGGATAGCTGAGGCCAACACGGAAAGTGACTTGCGCCTAATCCTCGGCGAGGAGTTCGTTCGGTGGTTCGGATACAGGGAGGTCGTGCGCGACTCGGCTCCAAAGCGCCTGGACGCCCTCGCGACTGAGCTCTGGGCGATGTGGCTCCAGCGGAAGCAGGCCGACGTATGATTACCGGCACTCGGGGTGTGGCCTAGTTGGTAAGGCGCGTGCTTTGGGAGCACGAGATCGTGGGTTCGAGTCCCGCCACCCCGACCACCTGAAACGAGAAGAAGCCGGCGGACCTTGCGGCTCGCCGGCTTCTTTGTGTCTGGGGCTACGCGCTAGGAGGCACGCTCGTCGGCGCGGTTGGGGCCGCGGGCGGCGAAGTTGCCGGCGGGACGATCCCACTGGCGGGGCTGCGCCGGGCGGCCGTTGCCGAAACCGGTGCCGGGACGTGCGGCGGCGGGACGAGCGCCGTTGGGGCGGCCGCCCTGACCGGGGCGAGAACCGGGACGGGCGGTGGGGCGTGCGGCAGGTCGACCGTACTCGGGTCTGGCGTTGCCGCGCATCTCACCGTTGGGATCGCCGGGGAATCCATTGCGGAACTGGCCACGGCCGTCGCCGCGTCCGTCGTTGCGGGCCTGCGGGTACGGAGCGTTCATGGGGCGGCGCGGGGCGGCGTAGCCGTCAGTCTGCGCAGGCCGGGCATATGGACGCGGCGCGGACGGCTGTGCGGCACGACCGATGTTGGGACGGGCGAAGTCGCGGGTGTCCCTGGGCGCAGGCTGCGGCTGGTAGGCCGGGGACGGCGCCATCGGACGACGCTGGGCGTAGCCGTTGTCCGGCTGCGGACGGCCGGTGGGGCGTGCGCTGGTGGGTCTGGGGACGAACGGTCGAGCCGGAGTCGGCACGGCCGGTCGAGCAGGCGCGGGTCGGACCACGTCGGATTCGAAGGGGCCGTTGGGCCGGTCGTAGGACTGGCGCGCCGCCGGCCGCATCATCGGCCGTTCGGATGGGCGCTCCGGTCGAGTGACCGGCCTGTCCGCGTACGGACGAGCCGGGCGTTCGGCGAAGCGTTCCACCATGGGCCCGTCGCTGAGCGGCCGCGGGGCCATCGGTGCCGCGGGCTGGGCCGCAAACGGCCGGGCCATCGGACGCGCCACGGGCCGCGCCATCGGGCGCCGCACCATGGACCGTCCACCGTTGCTGCGCTGGAGGATAGGTTCGGCTCGGATGGAGCGGTCCACCTCGAAGCCTTCCACGACCTCGCGCGGGATCGGCTGGTGAAGGAGCCGCTCGATCTCGTTGAGAAGGCTGTGCTCATCCACGCACACGAGCGACACTGCGTCGCCCTCCATCCCCGCTCGGCCGGTCCGGCCGATGCGATGGACGTAGTCGGAGGGCACCATCGGGAGTTCGAAGTTCACGACGTGCGGCAGGGCGTCGATGTCGATGCCTCGCGAAGCGACCTCTGTCGCCACGAGTACCGCGACGCGGCCGGACTTGAAGTCGTCGAGTGCGCGGACGCGCTGGCTCTGGCTCTTGTTGCCGTGGATGGCGTTGGCCTTGATGCCGTCCATCTCGAGCTGCTCGGCCAGGCGGTTGGCGCCGTGCTTGGTTCGCGTGAAGACGAGGGCGCGGTCGATTCGGCCGCCACGGATGAGGTGGCTGAGCAGTTCTCGCTTGCGCTCGCGATCAACGGGGTAGACGACCTGGCGGACGAGCTCGATCGGGGCGTTGCGGGCCGCGATCTGGACGTGCGCCGGGTCGGTCAGGAACGTGTCGGCCAGCTCGCGGATCTCGTTGGAGAAGGTGGCCGAGAACATGAGGTTCTGGCGCTTCTCGGGGATCAGCTCGAGGATCTTGCGGATGTCGTGGATGAAGCCCATGTCCAGCATGCGATCGGCTTCATCGAGAACGAGGATCTCCACCGACCGAAGGTCGATGGTGCCCTGGCGGGAATGGTCGAGCAGGCGGCCCGGCGTGGCGACCACGATCTCGGGACCGGCACGCAGCGCGTTGACCTGGGGCGTGAACCCCACCCCGCCGTAGATGGTGGTGGACCCGATGGGCTCCATAACACCGTATGTGCGGACGCTCTCCTCGATCTGGAGGGCGAGCTCGCGCGTTGGCGTGAGGACGAGGCAGCGGATCGGGAGGCCGCTTCCGCCACGAGCGCGGCCCTTGCCAACGGGAACGGTGCGGACCTGCGTGCGGCTCGCGTTGAGCAGCTGGAGGATCGGCAGTACGAACGCGGCCGTCTTGCCGGTGCCCGTCTGGGCGCCCGCGAGTAGATCGCGGCCGGCCAGGACGAGCGGAATGGACTCGGCCTGGACGGGAGTTGGGGTTGTGTACCCCTGCGCCTCGACGGCGCTGAGAAGCTCGGGCGAAAGCCCGAGGCCTTCGAAAGACATGGAGAAACGCTCCTGAGGCAGCCCACCCGCGTAATCAGAAGCGGGGACCGGTCAGGGCATTTGAAGTGGATCGGGATCGGGCGGTAACAACCGACGGCTGGAAACCGGGACGCAGACCGGAGCGTCCATACGTTCACGAATGAGGTAACTCTAGCATGGATTGCGGTTTCGACCGAATGTTCTCCAAACCGGGCCGCAGTTCGTGCACCTGCCGAGCCGGTCGACTGAGTCCTCAGCCATGTCGCTACGCCCTGCGCGGCAGCATCGACGCGAAGGCGATCAGCCACTTCACGGCCATGATCGCGCCCACACCTACGATCGCGGCGCGGTCCAGGGAGACGGCCGAACCGGAGCCCCGCATGGCGTCGGCGATGGGCTGGAGAAGGAGCGACCACCCGAACAGCGCCGAGAGGATCAGCGCGGTGGCCACGATCCCGAACGGGGCGCCGGCGAGCCATCCGCGGAACCCGTAACGCTCCTTCATGGCCGCGATCCCCATGCCGCACATGATCGACCCAACGAGCCACAGGCCGATCAGCTGGCCGCGTGCGCCACCCAGGATCGGCATCGTGGAGTCGCTCGCCGCGGCCATCACGATCGCCAGCGCCAGGATTCCAAAGATGGTCGCGGTCACCGGTCGCACCTCGAACGACGGCGTCTTGGGCGTCGACATGGTGGACTGCACGGTCACTCTCCTGTTGGGCTTGGGCCTACATCAATCATGACTCTCGCCCAGGGCATCCGGTTCGCGCGAACGGATCGGAGATGGTCGCGAAATTCGCGGAATCCTACTGAAATGGGTGTCCACGACCCGCTATTCTCCAGGCGTGAACAAGTTGACCTTCCCCGACGGATTCCTCTGGGGCACCGCCACGGCCGCGCATCAGGTGGAAGGCAACAACTCCAACTCCGACTGGTGGGATTGGGAGACCAAACCGGGCACTCCCTGCGTGGAGCCAAGCGGCGCGGCGATCGCGCATTACCGGCATTTCACCCGCGACATCGCGGTCCTCGCGGGCCTCGGCTTCAACACGTATCGGTTCTCCGTGGAGTGGGCGCGGGTCGAGCCCAAGGAGAACTTCTTCGACGAGTCGGAGATCGCTCACTACCGCAAGATGGTCTCGGTCTGCCACAAGGCCAAGATCAAGCCCATGGTCACGCTCAACCACTTCACGCTCCCGCAGTGGGTCGCGGATCGTGGCGGTTGGCTGAGTGAGCGAACCGCAGTCCACTTCGAACGGTACGTCCGCAAGGTGGTCACCGCGTTCGGCGACAGCGTGGAGTGGTACTGCACCATCAACGAACCCGGCGTCGTCGCGTACGGCGGCTACCTTGGAGCGCTGGGCTTCCCGCCCGGCACCAAGGGCCTGGACAACTGGAACTGGGCGACTGGCCAGTTGATCGACGCCCACCGGCGGGCGCTGAAGGTCATCAAGGAGGTCAACCCGCGCGCTCAGGTCGGGATGACCCACGCGATGCAGGAATGGGTGTCGAACGACGGCGGCAGGCCGGCCATGGAGTACGCCCGGAGGAAGGGCGAAGACGTCTTCCTCGAGGCCTGCGGGAACGACGACTTCATCGGCGTGCAGACCTACACTCGCCAGCGCATCGACATGCCGCTTGCCGTGGGGTTCGCTGCACGTGCCGCCCTGGCCATCCGCCCGATCGAGAGGATCCTGGTCTCCCAGATGATGAAGGGCGTCCCTTCGCAGGTGGCGACGAGCAATGACGGCAAATCCACGCAGGTGGCCTCCCCGGAGCCCGCCTCGCGGACAACAACAAGGGCAGCCACGGTGCCCGCCTGGAGCGATCAGACGGACCCGGAGCAGGCGGCCCCGGAGCAGGCGGCCCCGGACGCTCTGCCGGCCGCGCCGCCAGTCCGCACAACCCAGATGGGCTACGAGTTCAGGCCGCAGGCCATCGCCGCGACAGTCCGGCGCGTGGCGGAGCTGCTGCCGGGCAAGCCGATAATCGTGACCGAGCACGGCGTGGCTACGGACAACGACGAGGAGCGCATCGAGTTCATCACCGAGGGCCTCAAGTCGTTGCACGCGCTCGCACTCCAGGGCATCCCGATCAAGGGCTACATCCACTGGAGCGCCTTCGACAACTTCGAATGGGACCGCGGCTACGGGATGCACTTCGGGTTGATCGCGGTGGACCGAACCACCCAGGAGCGCGAGCCCAAACCGTCCGCCCATTTCCTCGGCGACGTGGCCCGCAAGAACAGGATGAAGCTCCCCGACGAATAGCCACGCGCCGCAGGCCCGCTCCCGCAGGTGAACGCGCCCGCAGGTGAACGCGCCCGCACCCTGACGCTCGCAAGGAGCGTTCGCCCGGCCTTAACGCACAAGACCGGCGCCCCGAGGCGCCGGCCCTGGCTTAGCCATGCGGCAGAAGGCTTCTCAGAAGCCCCTACCGCGCGGATTTGCCAGCGCGAGTGTCACCGCTGAGGTTGCCTGCGCGAGGACTCCACTCGAGGTTGAATGCCCTGCGAATCGGGACGGCCGTTTGCGGAATTGCCCCGCTTCTGCCGCGAATAAGTCGCGAGCCTGTGGCCGCCGTCGCTGCCTGCATCTTGCCTCCGGAACGTCCCTGGCGCGGATGAGACCCATCCAACGTACGCCCGCACCGCAACCGGCGCAATACCCATTCGGGTGACCTTCGGGTACTCTCCAATGGGAAAGGTGCCGGGCCCGGATTCGTCCGAAATCACGTTGTAACCGATGCCTCCCGGGTGGTGCCCGCGCCACCCCCGACCGCGTGCCTCCGGTACGTCGACGGCCCTCCTCAAGCGCGGCAAAGGGAGCCTCACCCGCCTTGCTCGACAGCAACTCGCAGACCGGCAAGCCCGCGTCGCCGATCGCCGAATGGGCTCTCGATCCCACCGTGACGTTCCTCAACCACGGCTCGTTCGGCGCATGCCTGAGGGCGATCCTGGAGGTTCAGCGCGGGTGGCGCGACAAGCTCGAATCCCAACCCGTCCGTTTCCTGGCTCGAGACCTCGAGGACCTGCTGGATTGGACCCGCTCGGAGATCGGCTCATTCGTCGGTGCGGATGCCGACGACCTGGCCCTGATGCAGAACGCCACCGCGGGCGTGAACACGGTGCTTCGATCGGTTGATCTGCAGAGGGGCGACGAGGTCATCGCGACCGATCACGCGTACAACTCCAGCCTCAACGCGCTGCGCTTCGCGGCGGCCCGAGCCGGGGCGAAGGTCGTGCTGGCCCGGATACCCTTCCCCACTCCATCGCCCGACGAGTCGTACGAAGCCATCATGTCCGTCGTCACCGACAAGACCAGGCTGGCGATGATCGAGCACGTCACGAGTCCAACCGCGCTCGTGCTGCCGATCGAACGGCTCATCCCCGAACTCCAGTCGAAGGGCGTGGACGTCCTTGTGGACGGGGCCCACGGCCCGGGGATGATCCCGCTCCGCTTGCGACAGCTCGCCCCCGCCTACTACGCCGGTAACTGCCACAAATGGCTCTGCGCTCCCAAGGGAACGGCCTTCCTGTTCGTGCGCCGCGACCGCCAGGCGATGATCAAGCCGCTCTCGATCGCGAGCGGCTCGAACGACACGCGGATGGACCGCTCCCGCTTCCGCCTGGAATTCGACTGGAGCGGGACGCTCGATCCAACCGGCTACCTCACCGTTCCCGCGGCCATTGACGGTCTGGGCGAGATGACGCCCGGAGGCTGGCCGGCTTTGATCTCCGCCAATCACCAGCTGGCCATGTCGGCGCGCGACGTCCTTGCGGAGGCGCTTCACACGCCGGTGCAGGCCCCGGACTCCATGACCGGGAGCATGGCGTCCATCCGGATCCCCGGCGGACCCTCGACTCGCGCCGAAATGTTCCGGCGGAAGGAGATGATCGAAGCCGCGCTCCGCGGCCGGCGGTTCGAGGTCCCGCTGATTCCGTGGCCGTCGCCCTGGCTCGTGGACTCAGGCGACCTTCCGAAGGACCAGCAGTTCGATCTGCTTGTCCGCATCTCGGCGCAGGCATACAACTTCATCGGCCAGTACCAGCGGCTGGCGTCGATCCTCGCGGGGTTTGCCGGCGCGAACCGCCCCGGCTGAACCGGACACGGTCCCGAGCAGGCGGTCAGGCCAGGGGACCCGCGCCGTCGACGATGTCCACGGCGTAGACGTGGCTTCGGTATCCGGTCCTCCGGTCGTACTCGCGACCGATCGTAGCGGTCAGGGCGCCGACGGCATCGGCCAGCACCAGATTGACCGTGCAGCCTCCAAGCCCCGGACCGGTAGCCCGTGCCGCGATCACGCCCGGAACGCCCTTCGCTATCTGCACCATCGCGTCCAGCTCAGCCGAGCCAACCTCGAAGTTGTCGCGCAGCGAGACGTGGGATTCGGCGAAGAGCCTTGCCAGTTCGTCGAGATCGCCGCGCTCCATGGCCAGTGCCGTAGCGAGCGCGCGCGCATTCTCCGAGATGACATGCTCCGCCCTGCGCGCGACGTTGTCCGGCAACTGCGCCTGGTGGCGTTTGAGCGAAGCCGGGTCGAGATCACGCAGGGAGCACAGGCCCGGCATCCGCTCCGATAGCAGGGCAAGCGCCCTCGCGCACTCCGCCCGTCGGTCATCCAGGATCCGACTCCGTGCCGGACGTGGAACCCCGGTGTCGCACACGACAACCCGGAGCCCAAACGGCAAAGATACGTAGCGGCTCTCGAGGGACCGGCAATCGAGCAGAAGCGCCCGATCCTCACGACCGGCGGCGCTCGCGAACTGATCCGCGATGCCGGAGTCGATGCCCATGTACTCTCGCTCGGCACGCTGCGCCAGGGCTGCCAGGGCCGGGGGCGACATGATGCGGCCTGCGCCCAGAAGGGCAAGCCCCGACACCAGCTCGAGAGCCGCGGATGAACCCAGGTCCACGCCGAGCGGCATCGCGGTATCAACCAGGCCGTCGAATCCGCGGATGGGCAGCGCCGCCTCGCGGAGTGACCACGCGGCACCTTCCACGTATTCCGACCAGCGACGCGTGCCGGCGGAGCTTTCCACCTGACCCGACCAGTGGCGCGTGCCGGCGGCAATCGGATTTGGGTCGAGATCGTCGATCAGGAACGCAGCCGGCTCGGCGGGCTCCATCGAGGCGACGCGGACCTGCCCGTCGCGGCGCCGCCTGAAGGCCAGCCACGTGTCCAGGCTGATGGCGGCCGACAGAACGTAGCCCTCGGTGTAGTCCGTGTGATCGCCCATCAGATTGACGCGGCCGGGTGCGCGCACGATCTCCGTGCGCTCGGAGTCTGAGTCCGACGGAAAGTGCGTCTCGAGCGCGTCGAACATGCGCTCAATTCGGTGCCGATCGGGTCTTCTGGATGCCATCGCGTCAGATGCTAGCGCCCGGCGGGGGCTCGATTTCGGTCGTCGCCGTCTATGGCGCTCCGGCAGCGCCCCGGGCACGATCTGGCACGATCCGGCACGCTCAGCCGTCGCCGCGCGGGCGCGCGGGCGCGTCACTCGGCACGAATGGTCGAGACGTCGGCCAACGGACAGCGCATCGCGTGCCCCTCGCACTAAACTCCCGGCCCGGTAGAGCCCTTCACGAGACGGGCTCCCGCGTCCGAGGCATGATGGCCGTCGAGCCACTACTGGCAGTACTGGGAGCGGCTATCTTCGCGCTCGCAGCGCTGGCCGCGGTATCGACGGCTGTCATCGCCGGGCGGGGGCATTGGCCGTGGGCCCGGAAGCTCCGCCCAGGGCACCAGCACGGCGAGCCGGTTCCTGAGGTCCGCCACCGCGTCGCGGCCAAGGAACTCGAGGAGATCCTGCGCGGGAGCTACGCGGCCGAGACCTTCAATATGGTGACGAGGGTAGTCGCCTGGTCGTCCATCCTCATCGTCCTGCTGATCGTGGGGCTCAGCCAGCTGTGGCAACCCGTCCAGCCGCAGATAATGGCCACGTTGATCCTCGCGG
The DNA here is from genome assembly GCA_003153755.1 of Chloroflexota bacterium. GTDB lineage: Bacteria > Chloroflexota > Limnocylindria > Limnocylindrales > CSP1-4 > Fen-1039. The sequence goes on from PMBG01000055.1 coordinate 18,793, forward strand.
GGATATTTGCGCTGGTGGTTCAGGAGCGCATGCCGCTCGGGCGCCTCGCACGGGCTCGCGTGATCGTCGAAGGCAGCGCCGCCATCGTTATTCTGACGATGCTGGTGCTTCTGACCGGCAACTCGGCGAGCCCATTCTTCTTTCTCTACGTGCTCCTGATCGGCGCGATGGCCCTGCTGACGTCGCGCGCCGCGGCGCTGACTCTCACGGTGGAAGCTGCCATCGCCTACACAGTCGCGGTATTCACCGGTCCACTGGACGCGGCCGCCTCGCGGGAGGCGTTCACGCGCGTGGCCATCAACCTGGTGGCCCTCGTGTTCGTGGCTTACGCCGGAATGGTGGTCGCCAGGGTGCAGCGCCGCACGCACGACGCGGCTATCCGTCTCTCCACACTGGACGCGCTTACGGAGCTATACAACCGTGCGTTCTTGTTCAATGCCGTCGATCGCGAGATCAATCGCGCACAGCGCTTCGGACGCGGGTTCTGCCTGCTGATGATGGATCTCGACGGCCTCAAGGGGATCAACGACCTGTACGGCCACCACCAGGGCGACGTGGTGCTTCGCGGCGTCGCGCAGATCATCCGGACGAACGTGCGCCTGGTTGACGTCGCGGCCCGATACGGCGGAGATGAGTTCGTGGCCATCCTCCCCGAGACGGACCCAACCGGCGCGAACGTGGTAGCCGAGAAGATCCGCCAGACCACGGCCGAGCTGGTGGTCCGGGTTGGCGGTCGGCGAACCGGCGCGTCGCTCTCGATCGGTGTCGTTGCGTATCCCGACGACGGCCACACGGCCGATGAGCTGATGCTCGCGGCCGACGCGGCGATGTACTCGGCGAAGCGCGCCGGCAAGAACCGTGTCATGGGGTATGCCGAGCCCCGCGAGCTCCCCGAACCCCGCGAGCTCTCCGACGTGCGCGGGCCGCACGCCGGGGGAGCGCTCGGGCAGACGCCGCGACACTTACCGGCGTCCCCGGACGGCGCGACCACCAGCCGCTAGCATCTCCGCATGGCCCGATTCACCACTCGCGCGATTCTCGCCGCAACCCGGCCCCCGGAGGTGGACCAGATCCCTTCGGCCGTGCCCATCTACCAGGCCGCGGCTTTCTCCGCCGGAACCGCCGCCGAACTCGGGGACGTCCTGACGGGCGCGGTGCCCGGGTACGCCTACAGCCGCATCGACAACCCCACTACCGCTGCCCTGGGAGCGGCCGTGGCCGAGCTGGAAGGCGCGGAAGCCGGACTGGCATTCGCGACGGGCATGGCTGCGATCCACGCCGCGCTCGTCTCCATCGTGAAAGCCGGGCAGACGATCGTCGTCACGCGCGCGGTCTACGGCACCACGCGAGACCTGCTGGTTCGCATACTCGCGGGGCTCGGCGTTACCACCGAGTTCGTGGATCCCACCGATCTCGCGGCCGTGGACGCCGCGCTGTCCCGCACCGGCTCGCCGATCCTCTACGTGGAGACGGTCTCCAACCCCACGATCATCGTCTCGGACGTCGCCGCGCTCGGCGCCATCGCCCATCGTCACAACGCCTTTCTGCTCGTCGACAACACGTTCGCGTCTCCGTTCGCGTGCCGCCCGCTCGAGCTCGGCGCCGACCTTGTGATGCACTCCGCCACGAAGTACCTCTCCGGGCACGCGGACGTGCTGGCGGGCGTGGTTGTGGGCAGCCGGGAGCGGATCGACGCCGTTCGGCCCATCCTCATCGACGCCGGTGGAGCGCTCGCGCCGCTGGCCGCGTTCCTGGTGCTTCGGGGCCTGCCAACGCTTGCTCTCCGTATGCAGCGACACAGCGAAACCGCGCTCGAACTGGCGGCGTGGCTGCAGGGCCAGGACCTCGTGGAGCGTGTCCACTACCCCGGCCTCCCCTTCGACTCGGGTCACGAAATCGCAAAGCGGCAGCTGGACGTCTTCGGCGGCATGTTCGCGTTCGAACTGCGAGGTGGACGCGAGGCCGGGCGGGCATTCCTGGACGGGATGCGCGTGGCCGAACGAACCGCGTCTCTGGGCGCCTTCCGAACGATCATCTCGCATCCGTCGTCCACGACCCACCGGCAGCTCAGCGCGGCCGATCTCGAGGCGGCCGGAATTGCGCCGGGTCTGCTCCGCGTATCGGTTGGCCTGGAGGACGTGGAGGACCTGCGCGAGGATTTCGAACTCGGCCTCGCCGCGGCCGGGCACACGAACGAACACGGGAGGTCCGGCTCGAAGTAGCGCCACCACGTGGATCGAGGATGCGGCGGGGCGGCGGCGAGCCGGTCCCTGCGGCCGCAAGTCCTTCCAGAATTCACGTGGTATGCGCACGACCAAAGGTCGACCGCTCGATCCGGGCCGCCGACGCCATTGTTTCTTGCGCAATTCACGCCGGAGCAGACATCCAGCTACGTCTCGGGGCTGTCGAGCATCGCAATCGGGGGATTCGTTTCGCCGCGCCAGTGGTACTGGAAAAGTGCAAGTTCCGCGGGCTCCGCACGCACGCGGCCACTCCCCGCGCGACGCGGNNCCGCGCGACGCGGCCACTCCCCGCGCACAAAGAAGCCCCTCCGGCCCGAGGGCCGGAGGGGCTTCTGCGATGGGCTTAGTACTGGAACAGCAGCTCGCGGTACTTTGGCAGCGGCCAGAGGTCGTCCGCCACCAGCGTCTCGAGCGTGTCCGCGACGACGCGCAGCGCGAGCTGCGCCGGGATGACGGACTCCTTGAACGCCTTGGCCTCGGCGTGCACGGAACCCGCTTCGTGAGCGGCGTGCTGTGCGTGCTCAAGGGCGTGGATGGCGTCCACGAGCTTGTCGGTGAGGCCCGCGACCTCGTCGGTCACGGCGGTCACGCCCTTGGACGCGCCCGCGGCCACCAGCAGGCCGAGGTACTTCACCGCGGCCGGCAGGATGAGCGTCTTGGCCATGTCGAGGGCGCAGTTGGCCTCGATGTTGCTGACCTTGACGTAGCGCTCCCAGTTGATCTCGACGCGGGCCGCGAGCTCTCGCTCGGACAGGACGCCAAAGTGGGAGAAGACCTTCTTGGCCTTGGCCGTCCCGAGGGCCGGAAGGGCCTCGACGGTGCTCCGGTTGTTGGGCAGTCCGCGCTTGGCCGCCTCGGCGTGCCATTCGTCGGAGTAGTTGTTGCCCTCGAACAGGATCTGCTTGTTGCCCTTGATGATCCCGGAGAGGATCTTGGTGAGGCCCGCGAAGTCGCAGGGCTCGAGCTTTTCGAGCTCGTCGGCCAGCTGCTCGAGGGAGTCGGCAACGGCTGTGTTGAGCACCGTCTGAGGCCAGTAGATCGGGGCCGAGGAGCCCACCGCGCGGAACTCGANNGTCCGGTTGCGGTCCGTGGCGTCGCGCGGAAGCACGGGCAGCGATGTGACGCCCAGTTCCATCGAGCCGCCGGTCTTCGACGCGGAGGCAGCGCCCTTTTCGAGCTGCTCGACCACGTCCTCGAGCTGAGCGCCCAGGAAGATCGAGACGATCGCCGGCGGAGCCTCGTTGGCGCCGAGCCGGTGGTC